>CAZISE010000002.1:73056-222781 GCA_964541945.1 uncultured Verrucomicrobiota bacterium | reverse complement strand
GGGTGTAGTGGCTGAGAAATCTTTCTCGTCCGGCCCGTCCCATGCGCTCGCGCAACAACGGATCGGTGAGCAGTTGCAGGATTTTTGCGGCCAGGTCCGACGGGTTTTGTTCCTCCGCCAGCAAACCGGTGACACCGTCGGCCACCATTTCGTTGCGCGCTCCACCACGGGTCGTCACAACGGGCACACCGGCCTGCATGGCCTCCAACAACACCAACCCAAACGCCTCGCTGCGGCTGTGTGGCGGAAACACAAACACATCCGCCGACCGCAATAACGCCCATTTCGCCTCTCCCCACACCGGGCCGACGAACCGCACTGCCTCCGTCAGGTGGTGGCGACGACACCATTCCAGCGTGGCTTGTTCCTCGTCTGCCCGGAACCATTCTCCGGCCACCACCAGACGAGCCTCCGGCACACGCGCGCGCACCGTCGGGAAAGCCTCCAACAGATCAAAGATGCCTTTCGCTTTCAGCAGGGTCCCGACGTAGAGAATTGTCCGACCGTCCGGGTGGCGGGTGTCGGTTGGAGCCGGTTCGATGCCGAGTGTTACGGCTCGGATTCGTTCCAAGGGCAGCAGATTGCCAAACTCTTCCCGCAAACATTCTGCCAACACCAGCACGCCACGGGAGCGTCGTACCATTTGGTCGAACCGGGTTCGTAACCGCGGCGAAAGCGTTTCCCGGAACCGGGCCACGCCCGTGCCGTGTGCCCAGAGCACTGTTGGCACGCCAAAAGCGCGGGCCAAGCCGAGCAGTACGGTATCCTTCAGAAAAGCGTTGCGATTGAAGGAGATCGGATAACAGACAAGCGCAAACCGTCGGGTCAACAGATACCACAGTTCCAGCGCGAGAAACTGTGCCAGTTTCAGCAATTTACGGATACGAAACTGTTCCAACTCACGGATGTTCGGTACCACGCTCAGGTTGATGAACGTCACATCGAAATGCTTCGGGAAATCGGAGCGGAGCAAAGCCTGATAGGCCACGCTCGGCCCGAAGACCGGCGGAGGCAACCACCCAAACAGCAGGATGCGTTTTTTATTTGCCATCCTTTTCCAGAACAAAGTTGCCCAGCGCCAGGCAATCCAGGCCGCTGTCGTAGAAGCAGCGGACGGCTTCATGCGGATGACAAACGATTGGTTCGCCCATGACGTTGAAAGAGGTGTTCAACAGGAGCGGTTCCCCGGTCAGGCGGCCAAACTCGTTGATCAACCTCCAGAAACGCGGGTTGAAGTCCTGCTTGACGGTTTGCGGACGCAACGTGGCGTCGGCATGCACGACCGCCGGCACGCGGCCCCGTTTTTCGGGCCGGCAGGTGAACGAGGTGATCATGAAAAACTCGTCACGCGGTCGTTCCAGGTAGTCGTCACGTTTTTCCCAGAGCAGCGACGGGCAAAACGGGCGGAAGGCTTCCCGGAACTTGACGCGAGCGTTGATGATGTCCTTGTTCTCGGCCTTGTTGGCGCTCATGAGGATGGAGCGGTTGCCGAGCGCGCGCGGGCCGCTTTCCATGCGGCCTTGAAACCAACCCACAATCTTGTCCTCGGCCAGTTGTCGGGCGATGAATGCCTCGACATCGTCCATGCGCCGGTAACGCAGGTGGCGGAGTTTCAGGGTGTCCTCGATTTCCTGTTCGGAATAGTCCGGTCCCCAGTACAGGTCTTCGATGGCGTGGACGGGAGCGTTGGGGTTGGCCTGGTAGTAGGCGTACAAGGCGGCGCCCACCGCCAGGCCGGAATCGCCGGCGTTGGGGTAGATGTGGTGATGGAGGACCTTGCCGGACTCCCAGAGGCGCTGGTTTAGTTTGACGTTGAGGAAAACCCCGCCGGCACAGGATAGGTTGGCGGTTTTCTCCTTTTCCAGCCATGGGAACACGATCTGTTTGGTCTGTTCCTCGAGAACGCGCTGGGCTTCCGCGGCAATGTGTTCCCGTCCGTGGCGGGCGACCAGTTTTTGGATTTCTTCCGCGTCGTCAAAGTGCCATTGGATGGCGCCGGCTTCGTTCCAGAAGGCGCTACCGTTGAAGGGATGCGGTTCCACGAGGTCGCCAGCACTGAATTTTGGGTAAAATTTGTCGAGCGCGCCGCGCGCCCTGGCGGGGTCACCGTACGGGGCCAGACCCATGGTTTTGCCTTCGCCGTCTCCATGCCACCAGCCGAGGGCTTCGGTGACGTTGCTGTAGAACCAACCCAACGAAGCGGAGAGAGGGAACTTTTTGAGCGGGGTCAGTTTACCGTTTTCGCCGCGCCAGAGGCAGATGGAGACGCCGTCGCCGGCGCCGTCCATGGTGATGACAAGCTGTTTTTCCTTCAACACGGAGGTGTAGTAGGCCGAGGCGGCATGGGCAAGGTGGTGTTCGACATGGACAATTTCGGTGCGTGGAGCCAGCGGGAATCGCTTGATGTAGAGCGGCGGACGGCGAAGGCTTTTTTTCAAGACACTGCGTACCGCTTCGAGCGCGAACCGGGCAGGGGTGAACTGTTCGCGTCGGTTGTCCTTGAGATCGAGCAGGAAATTGAGGTCGGGTATGGTGCCGGAGGTGGGCACAGCAACCACATCAATATCCGCCATGTTCAGGTGTTGGGACTTCAAACAATACTCCAGCGATCGAATGGGCAGGCCGCAGTAATGTTTGATGCGCACGAATCGTTCTTCGGCCACATCCGCAACAATGCGTCCGTCCCGCACCAGCGCCACGCTGCTGTCGTGGCCGATATGGATTCCAAGTACATTCACCGGTGTTTCTCCGTGTCGTTGAGGATTTCCTTATAAGCATCCATCGTTTCGCGGGCAACTCTTTCCGGAAGATGCCGGACACGCGCCACAGTTCGAGCTTGTTGTCCCAGCCGCGCCCGTTCGTCCGGGCAGGCGAGAAGACGCGCGATTTCCTTTTGTAACGCGCGGGGATCGCGCGCCGGAACCAGCGCTCCGCTCACGCCAGGTTCGACCATGGAAGGGATACCGCCGACGTTGGTGGCAATGACGGGCATCCCGGAAACCATCGCTTCGGCCAGCGCGTTGGGGCTGTTGTCGTTCTCGGAGGGCAACACGAAAAGCTGCGATTCCAAATGGTGACGGGCGATTTCTTCCGGGGACAGAAATCCGAGAAACTCAACACGGTCTTCGATTCCGAGCTGGCGGCAACGTTGCATCCAATCCCCGGGAGTTCGGGTGCCCCCGATCACTTTTAGGCGGATTCGAGGTTGTTCCCTGGTGATCAATGCCACGGCTTCCAGCAGCGTATGGAGACCTTTGTGTTTTTCCAGCGAGCCGACAAAGAGAACCGTTGGATTGTCTCGCGGTTGCCAGTCCTGGCGGAAAAAGACCGGGTGGATGGCTTCCTGCACGGTGAAAATACGAGCCGCAGGGTTGATGGCGCGGACAAAACCGGAGTCGAACGCGGTTCGGCAGGCAAAATATCGGGCGGCGCGCACAGCGAATCGTTCGTAATGGCGGACGATTCGATACCGGAAACAGGGGTTGGTCTTGAAGATTTCAGCTATGATGCCTTGCATGGCGATCAGGCAAGGCCGTCCGGAACGGATGGCCGCCAGAGCGTAAGGGCCTTCGGTCCCATGAGCATGAACAATGTCCGGAGCAATCGTGTTCAGTTCGGCCACAAGTTTGCGTGTGGTGGCGGCGAACCTCGTCAGCACATCCAGTGGAAAATAGGGCGGGTATCCGCGATGCGTAAACGGTACCCCGGTTTTGACGATGTGAAAGGTGATGTTGCCGAGACGCGCGACCTGATGCCGTTTCACCAGGGTGCTCTCAGTGACCAGGTGCAGTTCCACGTTGGGTTGTTGTGCCAGCGCGGGGGCGAGGTTCACGATCCAACTGCACGGTTGAAACACTGCCAGGCGCCGTCCGATTTGGACGCACGGTTCCAGTTGTTGCACCGGATACGGTGCCAACCAGGCAATGCGAAGGGGGGTGTTCACTGTCGGGAACCATTCTATGGCTGGACACCGGGTGGCGCAAGTGTGGTATTCTAGGAGGGTGGATTTCTCCATTATCACGCCGAGTTTTCGCAGTGGGTCGTGGCTGAAACTGTGCATCGCCTCCGTGGCGGATCAACAGGGGGTCAGCCACGAACACATTGTTCAGGATGCCGGTTCCGATGACGGCACGTTGGCCTGGCTGACGCAAGACCCTCGGGTGACGGCGTTTGTCGAGAAAGACGAAGGGATGTACGACGCCATCAACCGCGGGTTGCGGCGCGCGCGCGGGGAGTTGCTGGCCTATCTCAATTGCGATGAGCAATACCTGCCCGGAACCTTGTTGGCGGTGAAAGAGTTTTTTGCGGCGCATCCGGAGGTGGAGATGGTGTTTGGCGACGCGCTCATCGTCAATGAACGAGGGGAGTTCATGGCCTATCGAAAGGTCGTGTGTCCGTCCCTGCCCCATGTGTGGGTCAGTCATTTGCCTGTGCTGACATGCGCGACGTTTTTTCGTCGCAGCCTTCTGGAGCGGCACGGGTTGTACTTCGATTCAAAATGGCGGGACGTGGGTGACGCGGTCTGGATGTTGCGGGCGTTGGAAAAGAACGTTCGCATGGCTGTCTTGCGCCGGTACACGTCCGTTTTCACCCGGACTGCCTGCAATATGAATTTTCTGCCCAACGCGATTCGGGAAAAACGCCAACTGCGAGCCACCGCTCCGGTGTGGATGCGGGCGTTGAAACCGCTCTGGGTGGCTCGCCACCGGCTGTTGAAATGGCGTCAGGACTGCTATCAACAAGCGCCGTTTACGTACGAAATCTACACGCAAACCACTCCTGACCGACGGGTGGCCTTCCACGTGCAGAGCCCGGTGTTTCAGTTGGCAAGCGCTAGTTCTTTGGCAGGAGAGAGATGTTCCTGACGAAAATGTCCCCATAACAATCGGTTGTCCCGTCAGGGAACAACCGTTTCAGATTGTCGGGAAACGATTGGCAGAAGGAATCCAACGACACCCATTCGGGAAGACAAAAAACAGTGCCTTCACCGAGAATCGCGTTGGCGTGGGTGGCTCCGAGGTTTGCCAGATACTTCAAACACGACAGTGTCTTGGCGATTTCCCTGTCAGTCAGATGAAATTCGAATGAAAGCAGGGGAACGGATTGGGAAAGCCCGCTCAGGACTTCCGGTTCCCAACCTTCGACATCTATCTTGCAATAGAACGGAAGCCCAAACGCCTCCACCGCCGCATCGAGAGTTACGACGGGAACATGATAGGCTCCCAATAAAGCGCCGCCTCCCCAGTCCTCGGCGAAACTGGAATGCCCGTGCAGTTGGCGGGCATACAGCGTGAGAATGGCAGCGTTTTTACCCAAACCAGCCTGGACAAGAGTCCACCGACTCTGATGACCACAACGCGCCCGTAATTCGGGCACCACAAGCGGATTCGGCTCGAAAGCCACCACCCGGCAGCCGGCTTCCAGCATGGCCTCGGATTTCTTTCCGAGATTTGCGCCAACATCAAAACACAGGCAACCCGGCGGCAACAGGGAACGGTAAAAACGCACGTTATCCAAATGGGTCTGTCGGGTCGAGGGGCGCAAGCAACGGGAAAGCCACAGCGCCGGACGGAACAATCCCGCCGCGATGGAGAGGTTTTTGGTCAGTGTTATCAGAGACATAGGAGAAGGTTTCAGATGAGATTTGCGTTGCGGGCCAGGCTGTACACCGTTTGGCCGAACTGTTTCCAGCTCAGCCGGGTTTGCGCTTCCCGAAACGCCGTCGCGCAAACGGATTCATACAAGTCGCGCGCCCGCCAGAGTTGCTCGATACGATCCGCATACTGTTTGGCAGGCGCCTCCGGCGGGAACAACCAGCCGTTCACACCGTCACGAATGATGGTCGGCACGCCGCCCACTCGACAGCCAAGCGACGGAAGACCGTACGCGCACGCTTCCACAAAAACCACCCCATACGCCTCCGCCTGGGTCGGTAACAGGAAGAAATGGCTCTCACGATAAAGGCGATCCAACCGGGCTTTTCCTTCGGGTGTTCGTTGTGAGACAAAACCGTGAACCCGCACAAATTCAGGCACCACCACCGGCGGCACACAACCCACCAGGTCCAGACGAACCGGAATGCCGCGCGCCTGCAATTCCGACGCCACCGCCACGGCGATGGCCCCGCCTTTGCGATGCCAGTCAACACCGACAAATAACAACTGACAGTCAGCCCGGCGGCGGGCTTGAAGGAGCCGGGGCAGTTCCGATTCGTCGGGAAGATTTTCCATGTTGGCGCCGATGGGGGTCACCTTGATTTTGGAAGCGAACCGCTGTCCATACGCCGCCAAAGCGGCCTCCGCAGCCCAGTCCGAAACGTAACAAGCATACAGACATTTCTCCAACACGCGTTGCTCGGCGGCAAACAGGTTTTGTCGGATGCGCGGATGAGGGTTGGTGTGATGGGGGTAAAGCGAGAGCAGGGCGGGGACGGAGGCGTCGTCGTAAAAAATGATGGGCAGATCGGTTTGAAGATGCACCAGGTGCGGTTTACCGCAGGACAACAGAATCCGACCGGGCAGTCCGCGCAGCCGTCGCTCTGCTTGTCGGGCGTAACTTTTCAGAACCGCCGGTTCACCCAAACTGTTGTAATCCCACCCGCGCATACGAACGAGCCGTCCCTTGATCTTGTACCACAGCGGCAAACGGTGACGAAGCGGCCCGACATAACTCAATCGGAAACCGGCAGCCTCAAGGGCGCGCGCCATGCAGTAGGTTGTCCCGGACCAGCTACCAATGTCGTGAGGATCGTCGCGGGATATGTAGATTGCGTCCATCAAACCGTTTTCGCAGAAGTCTCGGTGGTTGTTTCGTCTATCATCCGCGCCAGGAGACGCACCAGGGCGGCTCGGAAAATAAGCTCCGGCATGTCGGTGCCGTAATCCCCGAACAAAACCACAAAACTGAGCGGATGCCAGACGCTTTCAATCAACAGGTAAATTGCCAGCCATTCAAAGGGTGTGCCGCGAGCTTTTTTCAGGCACTGCCATGCCGATCGGCAGGTGACGCCCATGAGAGTCAATAGCAACCCCAACCCCACCAATCCCACACTGCGGATGGTGGTGATCGGCCCGTTGTGCCACATGCCATAAAATTCGGCGATGTGGGTGAAATTATAACGGCCAATCTCGGAAACGATGCCCATTTCGGACAGACGCACGCCAATGCCGTCGCCAAACCACCAGTCCTCGATCAGGTTGTATTTGACCACGTCCTTCCACCAACGGAACCGGCCTTCCCTGCCGCCGCCAAAAACGTCCTCACCAACATCCGCGACCGCTACCGGCGACCATTTCCCCGGCAAAAACGACAAGGCGCGTTGGACCGGCAACGGCAACGAATACAACCGGCCCTGCCCGGCCACGACAGCGCCAAGAACCAAACTCAACACAAGCGTTATGCCCAACAACTGTCGCAGTCCGCCCTTGAACCAGGCCGCCAGGGCCACATCGCCGATGATACGCCCCGCCGCGATTCGATACCCGGAAATCAATTGACAGAGCAGGCTGAACAAAAACAGCCAGAACCGTCCCCGCAACGGGTTGCACAGATCACCCAGCCGGTGACGGCTCAACAGGATGAGCATCAACACAACACCAAACGGCGCCAGCGACCGGAATCGCACCACCTCCTGCTGATAGATCTCTCGAATATCCAGTTGCTCGCGGTGAAGCATGACCAACAGCGGTTCCGCCGACGGCAGGGCGAAAATGATCAGACTCAACACCCCCGGCACCAGCGAACCAATCAACAAGTAATAAGGCAACCGCCTGACTTGAACCGAGGAGCGAGGTTGCTGAACCAGAATCCATGCGGCGATCGTGGCCAACACAATGTTGAAATAGATCCGGGCGCCGACCATCTCGGATTGGAAAATCAGCAGCCCGACCGGGTGACGCAACCACGTCACGAGCGCCCACATCACGTTTAACGCCACGAGATAATCCAGCGGATGTCCCCACTTTACCGGCTGCGTCTTTACCATGCAACGGTGCGCCACATACGCCGCCGCCGCCAGCAAGATGCCGAGGTCGCGGTAGGCGAACGGAACCGGCAACACGGCAATGCTTCCCGTGACAAACCACAGCGACGGAATCAGTATCCAACCCCGCTCCTGAAGGCCAAATGCCACCAGGCAAACCACCACCACCGTGCTCAGGCGGTTCAACGGCGTCCAGTCGCTGTTGCCAATCCAATAACCAGCCGCTACCGCCAAAATCACGCCCCCAAGCACCGGCAGCCAGCGCTTGATTTGAAACTCCACATCCCTGGGAGGGGCTGAAATCTGTGTGTCGGTGTTCACGAAAACAATTCGATCCGTTGAATGTCGCCGCTCATGCTACCTCAAGGCGCCGCATTCTTCCAGAGCGCGGATAAACCGGTGGTTTTGCTCCGGCAAGCCGACGGTGACGCGGATCCATTCGGGTAACCGGTAACCGTTCATGGGACGCACAATCACGCCGCGCCGTTGGAGCGCGTCAAACACTGCCGCCCCGTCGCCGACCCGCACCAACACGAAGTTGGCCCAGCTCGGCACATATTCCAGGCCGAGCCGGTCAAACTCGCGGTACAGATACCGCAGTCCCTGGCGGGTCATTCGTTTCGTTCGTCGGATATGTTCGGTGTCCGAAACCGCCGCCTGCGCTCCGGCCAGCGCCAGAGCATTGATGTTGAACGGCTGGCGCACCCGTTGCATCAGGCCGATGCACTCTTTTTGCGCCACTCCGTAGCCGATGCGCAACCCGGCCAGGCCGGCAATCTTTGAGAAGGTCCGTAACACGACGACATTGCGTCGCAACGCCCATTGGATGGAGGGCGGCGGATCGTCGAGAAACTCCACATACGCCTCGTCGAGCGCGCACACGACGTGCGAGGGGAGACGGCGCACAAACCGCTCCAACGCCGCGTTGCTGACCCGTGTGCCGCTGGGGTTGTTCGGGTTGGCGATGAAAATCAGTTTTGTTTTTCGGGTGACGGCTTCCTGGATGGCATCAAGGTCGTGGGTGTGCTGGTCGCGGAACGGCACGGTCACGCAATTGGCCTGAAACATTCTGGCCATGATCGAATAGATCACAAATGCGCGGTCGCCGGCGATGACCTCGTCGCCGGGAGCGACGAAGGCGTGGTAGAGAAACTCGATGATCTCGTTGGAGCCGCAGCCGAGGATGATGTTTTCCATTTCGACGCCCAGTTTTCGGGCGAGGGTTTGTCGCAGGTAATAGCCACCGCCGTCGGGATACAGATGCGCGGTCTTCAACGCCGCGCGCATGGCGGCCACGGCTTTGGGGGAAGGGCCGAGGGCGTTTTCGTTGGAAGCCAGTTTGACGATCCGGCGCGGGTTCAGCCCGTATGCGCGGGCCACCTCCTCGATGGGGCGTCCGGGTTCGTACACGGGCACATCGCAGAGGAACTGACGGGCAAGAGAGGTGAAGTTCATCAGCCGTTGGTGTTGGGGTAGCTGCCGAGGATTTTGACGAACATGGTGTGTTTGGCCAACTCGGCCAGGGCTTTTTTCACGCGGGGATCGTCCGCGTGGCCAAGGAAATCCACAAAGAAGTAGTATTCCCACGCTTTCTGGCGGTTGGGGCGGGACTCGATTTTGGTCATGTTGATCTTGAACTTTTTGAACGAGGCAATGCAGTCGTGCAACGCGCCGACGCGATCCTGGACGCTGAACATGATCGAGGTCTTGTCGTTGCCGGTGCGCGGCGGCGATTTGCGGCCAATGACCAGAAAGCGGGTGACGTTCTCGCTGGAGTCCTGAATGTGTCGGTCATGGATGGTCAGCCCGTAGATTTCCGCCGCCAGTTCGCTGGCGAGGGCGCCGGCCGAGGGGTCTTCCTTGGCGATTTGCGCCGCGCGGGAACTGCTGGAGACCTCGATTAACTCGACCCGTGGCATGTTGGTCTGAAGCCATTGTCGGCATTGGGCGAAGACCTGGGGGATGGAATACAGGGTTCGGATCTGACTGCGCTGGCCGGCGGACATGAGGTTGTGGCGAATACGCAGCATCACCTGGGCGCAGATTTTCAGGTCGCTGTGGATGAACATGTCGTAGGTGTGGGTGACGGCGCCTTCGGTGGAGTTTTCAATGGGCACCACGCCGTAGTCGGCACGACCCTTGGCGACCGCGGTGAACACGTCGGCAATGTTGGGTTGCGGTTCGTAGCGGAGGCTGGCGCCGAATTTTTTGACCGACGCCATGTGTGAGTAGGTGGCTTCGGGGCCGAGGTAGGCGATCACCAGCGGTTTTTCCAGTGCCAGCGCGCTGGACATGATTTCGCGGTAAATGGCCCGCAGCGATTCTTGTAGCAAGGGGCCCTTGTTTTTCTCGAGGACCCGTTGCAGGACGGCCTCCTCGCGTTCCGGCGCGTAGATTTCCTCGCCGGCAAGTTGTTTGATTTTGCCGATCTCCAGCACGTGCCGGGTGCGCTCATTGAGGAGACGGACCAGTTTCGCGTCAATCGCGTCAATTTTTTTCCGCAGGAGCCGTAGTTTGTCCTTCATGGCCGTCCTCCGTTGCCGTTTTTTGTTCTGCTGTTTGTTCCGCCGTGCGCAACGCGGCCGCCTGCAGCCGCAACTCCGCCGCCTTGGGCATGTCGTCCAGGGAGCGCAGGCCGAAATGTTCGAGGAATCGCTGGGTGGTGCCGTACAACAGGGGCCGCCCCGGAATGTTGTCGTTGCGGCCCACAATGGTGATCAAATCGCGTTCCAGCAGCGTTTTGATCACGCCGTCCACCTCCACGCCGCGAATGGCGGCAATGTCGGCGCGCGAAATCGGCTGGCGCAACGCAATGATGGCCAGCGTCTCCAGCGACGGCTGGGACAGCCGGTGGGGACGCACCTCGTCGAGCAGTTTTTTCAGCCACGGCGCGTACGGGGCGCGGCTGACCAGCCGCCAGCCGCCCGCAATTTCCACGAGTTGGAAGCTGTGCTGCTGGGTGTCGTACTCGACCTTGAGTTCCTCCAGCGCGCCGGCAATCTGGGCTTCGCGGACGTTGCGAAACGTCTCGGTCAGACCGGGCTGCTCCTCGTCGGTGGCCTCGGCGAAGATGGCGCGGATCTCTTTTGTTGTCAGAGGGCGTTCCGCCGCAAACAACATCGCTTCGACGATTTTTTTCAGTTCCAATGTCATAATCTGTTCTTGTTTGTCATTCTGAGCGCCGCGGAGAATCTCTGTCGAACCCGGCGAGATCCTTCGCGGCGCTCAGGGTGACAACTACGTTGTCACTTTCACCACATGGATCTCACCAAACGCTTCCATCTGCTGCACGCGCAACCGTTTCAGGCGGATCAACTCCAGCAGCGCCAGAAAGGTGACCACCACCTCGGAACGCGTGGCCGTTTCCTGAAACAGTTCGCGAAACAGTATCTGGGAGCGATCGCGCAGACTATAAAGGATTTCCTCGATTTTGTCGCTAACGGTAAAGCGTTCCTCGTAGATTTCCCGGAAATCCTCGCGGGCGCTGGCTTTTTTGAGCACCTCGTTGAACGCGGCGATCAGGTCGAAGATGCTGACCTCGGCCAGCGGCACTTCCTTGGGCGCCTCGATGCCCGTCTCCGGCGACTGGCGGGGGAAGAGGTTGGCCTGTTCGTCCTCGCGGCGTCCGAGCTGGAGGGCGGCTTCCTTGAATTTTTTGTATTCGACGAGTTGACGGATCAGTTCCCAACGCGGGTCCTCGCCCTCCTCGGCCTCGGTATCGGTTACCTGTTGGTCTGCCGGCAGCAGCATCCGGCTTTTGATGTACATCAGTGTGGCAGCCATGACCAGGAACTCGCCCGCCACCTCCAGGTTGAGCAACTGCATCAGCGAGAGGTATTCCATGTACTGGTTGGTAATTCGTTCGATGGGAATGTCGTAGATGTCCACCTCTTCCTTTTTGATGAGGTAGAGCAACAGGTCGAGCGGTCCCTCGAATACCTCCAGTTTGACTTTGTAATCGGATTCCATGGGCCGGTGTGTGTCCGCGGGTGCTTTACCTATCACAAGCCTTTTCCTGCGGCAACAGGTGTTTCAGCGCGGGGCGGCGAGGTGAGGCAAAAAAAACGTCTTGACGGTTTTTCTCTATTGAAATATGAATTTCTCTATTGAAATCACATGAGCAAGACCGCCGCCCATCAAATCCCGGTCCTTCAGAAAGCCATCCGCGTGTTGCTCGCGGTCGCAGACCGCTCCTGCGAACCGACCGTCCCCGCGCTTGCCCGCACCCTGCGGATCGCTCCCGCCACGACCTACCGCATTGTCCAGACCCTGGCCCAGGCGCACTGGATTTATTTGCGCGACGACGGGCGTTGTGAGTTGGGACTGGGTTTGTTGCCGATTGTCCAGCGCGTGGAGCAGCACGAACTGCTGCGCCAGCAGGTGGCCGAAACGTTGAAGGAACTGACCCAGACCACGGGCATCACCAGCAAGGTGTCGGTGCGCGATGGTGACGAGGCGGTTACCCTGTTGCGGGTGAATTCCGCCGAGCCGATGGCGCTGGCCGTGCAGGCGGGGGCGCGGTTTCATCTGGCGTTCGGCTCGTCCGGGTCGGTGTTTTTGAGCGTGCTGGACGATGCGGAGGTGGAACGGATTCTCCGTGAGGCGCCGGCCGAGTGCTGGCGACACCAGAAACCGGAGGATGTCTGGCGTCGGGTACGGGAGGCGCGGCGACACGGTTACGCGGCGGATGTGGGCGGGTTTCGTCCTGATGTCTTTGGTTTGTCGGCGCCGTTGTGGGATCGGGAGGGGCGGTTGCAGGGCGTGATCACGCTGACCGGATTGCTTCACGGTCGGTCGGATGCGCAGTTGCAGTCGTGGCGCCAATTGTTGGTTCGAAAAGCCGCGGAGTTGAATCGTCGGGGTAAACCCCAGAAGGGGGTTCCGTCATGAACCCGGTGACTCCGCGCCCTTCCGAGAGGGAAGGTGCTTGGTACAAATGGGAGATGCTGGCGCTGTTGTGGGTGGCGTTTTTCCTGCATCAAGGAGACAGACAAATCTACAATGCTGTCCTGCCCCTGATCAAAACCGGCCTCGGATTGAGCGATGTGCAGCTCGGGCTGGTCGGCTCGGTGTTTACGCTGGTGTACGGCGTACTGGTGCCGGTGGCGGGGTTTGTTGGGGATGTTTTGCCGCGGAAATGGATTGTTGTTGCCAGCCTGCTGGTGTTCAGCGCCGGCACGTTGTTGTCGGGATGGAGCGCGGGGCTGGTGATGCTCGTTGTGTTTCGAAGTGTCACGACGGGTGGAGGCGAGGCGTTTTTTTATCCTTCGGCGACGTCGTTGCTGGCGCAGTTTCACGAGCGGACCCGCGCCCTGGCGTTGGGGATTTTGCAGACCGCGCTTTACGTCGGTATCACGCTCAGCGGGCTGGTGGCCGGTTATGTGGGGCAACGGTACGGGTGGCGCAACGCGTTTTTCGTTTTTGGCAGCGTGGGTGTAGTGTGGGCGGTGGTGGTGACCGTGCGGTTGCGGAACACGCCGCAGCGGGACGCGGCAGCGGAGCGCGCGCGGGTTCCCCTGATGGAAACGTTGTCGTATCTTGCCCGTCGTCCTTCGGTCTGGTTGTTGAGCCTGGCGTTTGGGGCAATGGTGTATGTGAATGTCGGTTTTCTCACATGGGCGCCGACATTTCTGCATGAGCGGTTTTGTTTGTCGCTTGCCCAGGCGGGTTTCCATTCGATGGTGTACCATCATTTGTTTGCGTTTGTGGGGGTATTGGTCGGCGGCAAAATTGCGGATCGGTTTGCCCTCGTGAGACCATCGGTGCGGATGGAGACGAATTTCGTCGGACTGTTGTTGGGGGCGCCGTTCATTTACGGGTTGGGACAAGCCACCACGGTGACGGCGTGCTACGTTGCGCTCGGTTTTTTTGGTCTTTTCCGGGGAGTGTACGACTCGAATCTGTTTGCGTCGTTATTTGATGTGGTTGCGCCGCGCTTGCGTGCCTCGGCCACGGGGTTGATGCTCTCGTTTGCGTTCATTGTGGGATCGCTGGCACCGGCCATGTTGGGCTGGATGAAGGCGCGGGTGGGGTTGGCGACGGCGTTGTCTTCGCTGGCGTGGTTTTATTTGTTGGGAGCCGCGTGTCTGTTGGTTGCCGTGCGGTTCTTTTTGGCGCGCGATTATGTCCATCAAACATCCGATTCATCTCAGGAGGCTTTGCCATGAAGATTGTTGACATGAAAACCCGTACCGTGGCGATTCCGCTCAACGCCCAGCTTCGCCACAACACGGGCGTGCATCCGGGCTATTTTCTGCGCACCATTCTCGAACTGGTCACCGACGAGGGTATTGTCGGCCTTGGCGAGGTCGGCGGCGGCGACCAGCGGGGCGCGCTCCAAAAACTCAAACCCCGCATCCTCGGCTTGGACCCGTTCCAACTGGAAGTGATCAAACTCAAAACGCTCCGCAGTATCTATTATCTTTCCAACGCCCGTCTGTATGCCGCTATTGAGATGGCCTGCCTCGACATCCAGGGCAAAGCGCTCGGCCGACCGGTGTCGGACCTGCTGGGTGGACGGGTTCGTGACGCGATTCCGATGATTGCCTATCTGTTCTGGCGTTATGATCGTCCGCAGGGCGGCGATGACAAGAGCGCCGAAGACCTGGCTGATTTGTGCGAAGAATTGCATGAAACACTCGGCGTGAAGGCGATGAAACTGAAAGCCGGCGTCATGCCGCCGCCGGAGGAGGCGCGCGTGTTGGAGCTTTGCCGGGAACGACTGGGACCATCGTTCGGATTGCGGATTGACCCCAACGGCACCTGGTCCGTCGCCACCGCCACCCGCATCGGGCGACGGCTGGAGCCGCTCGACCTGGAATACTTTGAGGATCCAGCCTGGGGCCTCGAAGGCAATGCCGCCGTCCGCCGCGCCGTTCGCATTCCCATTGCCACGAACATGTACCCGAACAAGTTCGACGACCTCGGCCCGGCGATTCGAATGGGGGCGGTGGACATTGTGCTGACCGACCTCCATTACTGGGAAGGACCGCGCGGAGTGAAGGACCTGGTCGCCGTCTGTCGCACGTTCAACCTCGGCGTTGCCATGCACAGCGGCGCGGAGTTTGGCGTCGAACTGGCCGCGATGTTGCACACGGCCGCCACCCTTCCCGAAATGCATGTCGCCGGCGACGCCCATTATCATTATCTCACCGACGACATCATCGAGGGTGGGCCGATGAAATATGTGAACGGCAGCATCGCCGTGCCCACCGGTCCCGGTTTGGGAGTCAAACTCGATGAGGAGAAAATGCGTCGCTACGAGAAATACTTCGAGGAAAAGGGCGATTACTACGCGCGTTTCCATCAGGACCCGCGCCGTCCCGGATGGTATCCCGTTGTGGGAGGAACATGATGATTCGAATCGTTTTCTCTGCCATTTTATTATTGTTGGCGTCGGCGCGCGCTCATGCCGTCACGCTCTCGAACATCGCCTACAAAACCCGCGCGCCACAGAACGATTACGAAACGGAACGTTGCGTGCTCGACCTGTATCTGCCGACAAACCGGACGGGATTCGCCACGCTGGTGTGGTTTCATGGCGGCGGATTGACGGCGGGCAGCAAGAATGACAAGGAAACAAGAGCGATTGCCCAAAGTCTCGCGCGGGGCGGCCTCGGAGTGGTTGTGCCCAATTACCGGCTCAGCCCGAAAGCCACCTACCCGGCCTACATCGAGGACGCGGCTGCCGCGGTCGCCTGGACCCATACCCACATTGCCCAACATGGCGGCGAGCCGACGCGCTTGTTCATCGGCGGCCATTCGGCGGGCGGTTACCTGACGTTGATGCTGGGACTAGACGCGCATTACCTGAAAGACGCCGGCGTGCCGTCCTCGGCCGTGGCGGGGTTGATCCCGGTCAGCGGCCAGACGATGACCCACTATACCGTGCGCGCCGAGCGCGGTATCCGCAGCCGATTTACCGTTATCGCGGATGAAGCGGCACCGGTCTATCACACTCGAAAAAACGCGCCGCCCATGCTGGTATTGTGGGCCGAAAACGACATGCCGGCGCGGGCCGAGGAAAATGCCTATCTCGTGGCGCTCCTGAAAGGAATCGGCCACACGCGCGTCACTGGCCGAATGATTGCCAACCGCGATCACGGCAGCGTCGGCCACAGGATCGCCGACGACAACGACTCCGCCCGCCTGGCCATTCTGGAGTTCATCCACTCTACCACCGGCACTCAACCGTGATCCCACCCGCCGAAAGGACATGCCATGAAATCACTTGAACGATTCCAATTGCACGGCAAACAGGCGCTGGTGACCGGTTCCTCGCGCGGGATCGGCCGAGCCATCGCGCTCGGCCTGGCCGAATGCGGCGCCACGGTGGCCGTTCACGGCACCCAATCGTCCCGTCGTCTCGACGAGACGCTTGCCGACGTGCGGGCTTTCTCGCCGCGCAGCATCGCGTTGACCGGCGACCTGAGCGACCCACAAACCCCGGCGCGACTGGTGGCCGAGACCCTCGACGCGCTCGGAGCGCTCGACATCCTGGTGGCCAACGCCTCGGTCCAGATTCGCAAACCGTGGGCGGAAGTGACGTCGGCCGACATGCAACAACAGATGCAGGTCAACTTCCACGCCACCCTCCGCCTGATTCAGGCGGCGGCGCCGGGAATGCGCGCGAAAAAATGGGGTCGTATCCTGACCATTGGCAGCGTTCAACAATATCGGCCCCACCCGGACATGGTGGTGTATGCCGCCAGCAAATCGGCCCAGGAAAACCTCGTCCGCAACCTTGCGCGACAACTTGGCCCCGACGGCATCACCGTCAATAACCTCGCTCCCGGCGTGATCCTCACCGATCGCAACGCCACCGTGTTGGCTGACGAAACCTACGCGGAACGTGTCCGCAACGCCGTTCCGTTGCGGTTCTTCGGCGAATCCGAGGACTGCGTCGGCGCGGCGCTGCTGCTCTGCTCCGAGGCGGGCCGATACATCACCGGCGCTGACCTGCCCGTGGATGGAGGATTGCGTTTGCCATGAAAGCGGCGATCACATTGTTGCTTGCCGCCGTCGCCCTGGTCGGCTGCGTTACCCAACCAAAAACACCGGCTCCGACACGGCTCAAACGCGCCGACAGCTTTCTCGGTATCCACTTTGATTTCCACGCCAACACCGATGGCACCAACATCGGAGCGCGCACCACGCCGCAAATGATCGAAAACATCATTCGCCTCGTTCACCCCGACTACATCCAGATAGACTGCAAAGGTCATCCCGGCTACTCCAGTTATCCCACCAAGGTCGGCCACCAGGCGCCCGGTATCGTGGGCGACCCGCTTCGCCTCTGGCGCGACGTGACCGCCCGCCACGGCGTCGCGCTCTACATGCACTACTCCGGCGTGTGGGACTCCAAAGCCGTCAAGGATCATCCCGACTGGGCTGCGGTCGGCGCCGACGGCCAACCGAGCACGAAAGCTACGTCGTTCTGGGGGCCTTACGCCGAGAAACTCCTCATCCCGCAACTGCGCGAACTGGCCGGCGATTACGGCGTGGACGGCGCTTGGGTGGACGGCGAATGCTGGGCGGCGGTGCCGGACTACGGCGAAGCGGCGGTGAAGGCGTTCCGTGACGCCACCGGTATCCAGACCGTGCCGCGCAAGCCGGGCGAGCCGCATTGGTTTGAATTTCTGGAATTTCACCGCGAGGCGTTTCGGAACTATTTGCGCCACTACATCAGCGAGGTGAAAAAGACAAACCCGGATTTCCAGTTGTGCAGCAACTGGGCCTTTACCGATCACATGGCCGAGCCGGTCAGCGCGCCGGTGGATTTTCTATCGGGCGATTACTCGCCGCAGGACAGCGTCAACTCCGCGCGCGTCTCCGCCCGCTACCTGGCCCGGCAGGGCAAACCGTGGGACCTGATGGCGTGGAGTTTCTCCACCAAACCGGACCGACGACAGAAAAGCGCCGTCCAGTTGCAGCGCGAAGCCGCCGTCGTCATCGCTCTGGGCGGCGGGTTTCAGGCCTATTTCAAACAGAAACGCGACGGGTCCATCTACGACGAACAGATGCCTGTCATGGCCGAGGTGGCGAAATTTTGCCGCGCCCGACAGACCCTTTGTCACCGTGCCGAGGCCGTGCCGCAGGTGGCGTTGCTATTTTCCACCGCCGCGCACTACCGCAAGCTCAACGGCCTGTTCCCGCGCAACTACGGCAACCTGACCGCCGCGCTCCAGACATTGCTCGAAAACCAGTACTCCGTTGAAGTTCTCGGCGAGCATCACCTCACTGGACGGATGTCGCAGTACCCGCTCCTGGTCATCCCCGAATGGGAATACCTCGAACCGAAGTTCAAAGACGAAATCGTCGCCTACGTGAAATCCGGCGGCAACCTCCTGCTCATCGGAAAATCGGCCGGGTTGTTTCCCGCCGTGGAAGGTCGCGGAAAAATCGCCCGATGTGACCCTGCGCAGTTGATCGAGCATGTCCGTCGCCTGTTCCCCGAACCCCTGGTGGAAGTCGGCGGCTCGCACGGCGTGGATGTGTGCGTTGCCCGCAACCACGGCAAGTTGCTTGTCAACCTCGTCAACACCTCCGGGCCGCACCGCACCCAATCCATTATCGAGACCGTCTCGCCCGTCGGCCCGTTGACCGTCCGCATTCGCCACCCGGAAAAACCCGCGAAAGTCACCCTGGAACCCGGCGGGCGGTCGCTGCCCTTCGACTATCGCAACGGCCAGATCCAACTCACCGTCCCACAAGTCGCCATCCACGAGATCATCGTCGTTGAATAGAAAGCAAGATCATGAAACTTGAGAAGATCTTTCCGTTGGTTGTGCTGGCCTGCCTCTCGGAAATCGCTGTAGCTGCGGAGCCGACGCCGAGCCGGTTTCAATACTTCATCACCCGCCAGGGTGACAAGTTGATGGATGGCGACAAGGAGTTCCGGTTCATCGGCGCGAACATGCCAGGATTGGTGATGCCGTACGATTACACGCTCGCGCTGCCGGAGCGAATGATCCTGCCGACGCCTTGGGAACAGGAGGATGCGTTCAAGACGCTCGACCAAATGAACCTGCGCGTCGTGCGGACTTGGAACCTTCCGATTCGTCCGCCGAAAACAAGGGCGGCCGGCGGCGCTACGACCTGGCATTATGTGCAAAGCCCCGGCCAGTTCAACGAGGCATCGTTCAAGGCGCTTGACCACATGCTGGCGCTGGCCAATCGCTACGGCGTGCGGCTGGTGTTTACACTTTGCGATCACCAGGAACTGGTCGGTGGCATGGGTAGTTACGCAGCCTACCGCGGCAAACAACGCGACGACTTTTTCACCGATGCGCAGTTGAAGGACGACTTCAAGACGACCATCCGCCACGTGCTCACGCGCCGCAACACCGTGTCCGGCGTGCCTTACAAGGACGACAAAGCCATCCTCTGTTGGCAGTTGGGCAACGAATTATGGACCGCGCCCTACGAAGTCTTCGCGCCGTGGCAACGCGAGATGGCCGCGTTCGTCAAGAGCCTCGATCCCAATCACCTCATCATGGACTCCCGCGCCAATGTCATCCCTGACGAACCCGATCCCAACGTGGACATCTTCAGCATGCACTACTACAATCGCGACTTCAGCGCCAGTTGTCGGAGGGACCAGGCAAAAGCGAAGGGCAAACGGCCGTTCGTGGTCGGCGAGTTTGGCCCCTACGTTGGCAGCCCAAATTTCACGCACGACAACGTGGTGGCGAAGACACGCGAGTTTCTCACCACCGTCCAGGAAACCGGCGTTGCCGGCGCGATGCTCTGGAGCATGTACTTTCATCATCGCGACGGCGGGTTCTGGTGGCACCAGATCATCACGTATCCGAGCGTCTGGTCCTATCACTGGCCCGGTTTTCCCAGCGCCGAGGCGCAACGCGAGATCGGCATCATGCAGGCGATGCGTGAAGCCGCGTTCAAGATCCAAGGTTTGCCGGTCCCACCCGTGCCGGTGCCCGATCCGCCCCAACTGCTGCCCATCGGAGATGTGCCGCTGCTCTCATGGCGCGGCTCGGCGGGTGCCAGCGGCTACGATATCGAACGCGCCCCGCAAGACGGCGGCCCGTGGACTCTCATCGCCACCAACGTCTCCGATGCCGATGTCGCTTACCGTCCGCTCTTCAGCGATACCACGGCGCGCGCGGGTGAGACCTATTTCTACCGTGTCACCGCTCGCAACGTTTCCGGAACATCGCGCCCGTCCAACGTCGTCGGCCCCGTCGCCGTCAAACATGTCTGCCTCGTGGACGAGATGCAGGATTTCTCCCGTGTCCACGCCCACTCCGACGGTTTGACCCTGCACAACGACTACAACGGCATCTATGCCGAGTACCTGTTTCGCGCCAAGGGCGCCACCAACGACTGGATCACCTACGAAGTCTCCGGCTCAGTGCAGTCCATCAAAGCCATTGCATTCTGTCCGAGTGATCGGATCGCCGACCTCCAGTTCGAAGCTGGCGGCGCCACGTTGTCGCCCAAGCGCACCGAGCGCTGTCTGCCAAAACCGCCGATCGGTCCCGCACGCAACCAAAGCCGCACGCTGGTCGAATACGAGTGCGCTGTCCCTGCTGGCAACCGGCGCGTGAAGGTGCACTGGAGTGGCCCGGCGGAGTTGGATCGCGTTGAGGTTTACTACCGCTAACAAAAGGAAATCATGAGCCAAGAGAACCCGCTGCAAAAAGAAGCAAAGATGATGAAGCTGGAGAAACTGATTGCCCAACGTGAAAGCGTCTCCACGAAACCGTTCCCGATTCCCGTCAAGGAACTGCTTCAACGCTACGAACAGCTTTACACGGGCGCGATCAGCGATGTGCTGCGCGAGTTTTGCCTGCTGGACCAGGCGTTGCCGGGGTATTTGCGTCCGCTGCGCGACAGCGATGTCGTGGCCGGGATCGCGTTCACGGTCAAAAGCGCGCCAAACGTGAAAATCACCGGCGAAATGACCTTTCGCGCGCAGATGCTTGACGAGATGCACGAGGACGCGTTTGTCGTGTGGGACACGTCCCACGACGAGAAGGCAACACTCTGGGGCGGCGTGATGACGGCGACGGCGTACGGCAAGGGCGTCAAGGCGGCCTGCATTGACGGTGGCATCCGCGACACGAAACAGATTTTGGAGAAACCGTTCCCGGTTTACTACAAATACCGCATTCCCAACGGCTCGCTGGGACGCTGTCTTATCACGCACTACCAGATTCCGATCAAAATCGGCGACGTGCTCATCAAACCCGGCGACGTGATTTTTGCCGACTGCGACGGCGTGGTCTGCGTGCCACGCGACATTGCCTACGACGTGCTGATTCGCGCCGAGGAAATCCGCACCAACGAAAAGAAAATCTTCGGCTGGGTCGCCGAAGGACAAACCATCCACCAGATCACCGAAAAAGGGGGCTACTTCTAGCAATGAAACAACTCCTGCTCATCCTCTTCAGCAGCACGATCGCGCTGGCAGCCCAGGACATCGCCTCGCTTCCCGCCCGCCCGTCGCCGGAGTGGTTGACACGCGGGATCATCTATCAAATCCAGCCGCGAGCTTTTACCCCGGAAGGCACCTTGAAAGCGGCAGAAGCCCGCCTGCCAAAACTGGCAGAACTGGGCGTCACAATCCTCTATCTCTGCCCGGTGTTTGTTGCCGACGACGACCCGGACCCGGCGGGCTGGAGTCCGCGCCAGAAAAAATCGGGAATGAACAACCCTCGCAACCCGTACCGGATCAAAGACTACTATCACGTGGATCCCGAATACGGAACGGATCAAGACTTGAAAGATTTTGTGGCCGCCGCCCACGCGCTCCGGTTGTGGGTGATGCTGGACATGGTTTTTTTGCATTGCGGACCCAATGCCGTGTTTCTTTCGAAGCATCCCGACTTTGTGCAGCGCGACAAAAACGGTCGCATGATACTCAAGGCGTGGAATTTTCCGGGGCTGAACTTCGCCAATCCCCAACTGCGCGAGTATCTCTGGAAAAACATGGAGTATTGGGTGCGCGACTTCGACGTGGACGGGTTCCGTTGCGACGTCGCCGACGGCATTCCGCTGGATTTCTGGGAGACCGCGCGCGAGCGACTGGAGAAAATTCGCCCCGATATCGGGATGCTGGCCGAGGGTATTCGCAAAGCCGATCAACTGAAGGCGTTCGACCTGGATTACGGCTGGGCGCCCTGCTTCAAAACGTGGGACAACGCCGCTGCCATCCGAAAACAATGGGAAACAATGCACAACGAGCGCCCGCGCGGCGGCGCCAAATTCGCCCGTTTCATTGACAACCACGATGTTGCCAACGATGACGGCCAGAACCGCCTGGAAAAACGTTGGGGCGCAGCCAAAGTGCAGGCCGTACTGGTCGCGTTGTTCACGCTCGACGGCGTTCCATTCCTCTACAATGGCCAGGAGGTGGCCGACACCGCCCGCCACAGCATCTACGGCCGATGTCCGATTGACTGGGCCAACGGCGACACCCCCGCCGGCAAAGCGCGGTTTGCGTTCTGCCAGAAACTATGCCACTTGCGACGCGAGGAACCGGCGCTGACCCGCCGCGAGGTTGTCTGGCTGGACACGGACCAGCCGGAAGCGGTTTTGGCGTTTCGCCGCGGCGACATTCTCACTGTGATCAACCTGTCGGAGCGACCGCTCAGGGTGAAGATCGCCGGCGCGGAATCACACACCGTCCTGCTCTCGGACAAGGTTCGGGAAACGAACGGGGCGCTGGAGTTGGATGCCTTTGGTTATTTCGTTGCCAAAAAAAACTAACAACAAGGAGCCGAATCCATGACACGCATACTGATGACGAAGTTATTGTTGATCCTATTGGTGGCCACGGCGCAGGCCGCCACGCCGGAATCGTACCAGAAACTGTGGCGTGACCCGGCGCTCAACGCCCGCATCGAACAAAACATCGAAAAATACCGCAAAAGCGACGCGACCATTGTCGTCACCGACACCGCCGGCCGCCCGATTCAGGGAGCCAGCATCGAAGCGCGGCAGACAGGTCACGAGTTTCTGTTCGGCTGCAATGCTTTTGTGCTCGGCCAGCTTAAGCCCGAAGAGATGGAACGACGCTACGAAGAGGCGTTTCTGAAGCTGTTCAACTTTGCCACCGTGCCGTTTTACTGGGAGGGCACCGAGCCGAACAGGGGCGAATTACGATACGAAGACCCGGCCAGCGACTTCTGGCGCCGCCCGCCGCCGGGCCGTTTTCTGCCGTGGGCGGCACGTAACGGGATCACGTTGAAAGGACATCCGTTGCTGTGGCACGCATACAACCCGAAATGGCTGCCGAATGACCCCGATGAATTGCGCGCGCTCTACCGGAAACGATTCCGGGAAATCGCCGATCGTTTTGCCGGGAAAATCGGTATCTGGGACGCGGTCAACGAATCGCTCGTCTGCCCTAAAACCTACCCGCTCTTTACGCCCGACCGGGCCTATGTCGCCTGGGCCTTCCAAGAGATCGCGCCGCTGTTCCCGAAAGAAACGATTCTGATGATCAACGAGGTCACCAGCTACAACTTCCCACCGGCATCCGACAAGTATTTCGACCAGATCAAAACGCTGTTGGCCGGCGGCGCGGAAATCCGCGGAATCGGTTTTCAGTACCATTACTTCCGACGCGCGGCGCTCGACGCTTTCCTGAAAAGCCCCCGCTACAACCCGTCCGAACTCCTCAACGTGTACGAGAAATTCGGCGAGTTCAACCTGCCGCTCTACATCACCGAAATCACCATTCCCTCGGCGGGAGACGGCGGCGAGCCGTTGCAGGCGGAAGTGGTGCGCGACCATTATCGCCTCTGGTTTTCCGTCCCCCGCATGGCGGGAATCACCTGGTGGAACCTCGGTGACGGCACAGCCGTCAAGGGCGAGAACGAGGCCATGGGCGGCCTCCTCGATGCCGAACTCAATCCCAAACTCGCCTATAAAGCGCTCGATCAACTCATCAACACCGACTGGAAAACCCGCGTCAGTCTCCAGACCGACGCTCAGGGCCGTGCCCAATTTCGCGGTTTCCACGGCGCCTACGAGGTCACCGTTACCCAAAACGGTGTCTCCATCAAACGCTCGTTGCACCTAAAGAAAAACGCTCCCAACCACTGGGTCCTCGAAATTCCTTCCACGCGCTAAAAACACATCCCGCCGACGGCAAACCGAGACGCCCATGAACGCTCTCACGGAAAAACTTGTGACACGGCTCGGCGCCGATCGCGTGTTGTGCCAGCGCGAAGACCTCATTGTCTATGCGCACGACGGCACCGCCGCGCTGCGCCAGCTTCCGGCCTGTGTGGTGTTGCCACACACCAGCGCCGAGATCGCCGAGATCGTTCAACTGGCTGTCGAACACAACACGCCGATTGTGCCGCGCGGCTCGGGGACCGGGCTGAGTGGCGGCAGCGTGCCCGTGCCGGGCGCGATCGTGTTGTGCCTGGCGAAAATGGACAGGGTCCTCGAACTGGACGAACGTAACCTTACCCTACTCGTCGAGGCGGGCGTGACGACGCAGACCGTGGCCGAGCGCGCCGAGGCGGCGGGGTTGTTGTATCCGCCCGATCCCGGTTCGATGAAAATTTCCACCATCGGCGGCAACGTGGCGGAAAACGCCGGCGGCCTGCGCGGCCTCAAATATGGCATCACCCGCGACTACGTGATCGGCATGGAAGTGGCGCTGGCCAACGGCCAGATCGTCTGGCTCGGCGGCAAATGCGTCAAGGATGTCGCCGGCTACTCGCTCCGCGATCTGTTCATCGGCTCGGAAGGGACGCTGGGCATCATCACGAAAGTGCTGTTGAAACTTGTGCCGAAACCGCCGGCGAAAAAGACCCTGCTGGCCACCTTCCCGCGTATGGATGCCGCGGCCGAAACCGTTTCCGCCATTGTGGCAGCGAAAATCATCCCGTGCACGCTGGAGTTTCTCGACAACACGACCATTCGTTGCGTGGAGGAGTTTGCGCACATCGGTCTGCCGCTGGATGCCGAAGCCATCTTGCTGATGGAGACCGACGGTCATCCTGCCGTTGTCGAAGACGAGGCGCGCGCGATGGAAACCATCGCCCGCGAGCATGGCGCGACCTCCGTGCAGGTGGCACGGACCGCCGCCGAGGCGGAACGACTTGCCACCGCGCGGCGCGCCGCCTTTTCCGCCCTGGCGCGCGTGTCACCCACCACGATCCTCGAAGACGCCACCGTGCCGCGCAGCGAACTGGCGACGATGGTCAACTTCATCCAGGAGGCTGCGCGCCGTTATCACCTTCGCGTCGGCCTCTTCGGTCACATGGGCGACGGCAATTTGCATCCGACGTTTCTGACGGATGAACGCAATGCCGACGAAATGCGGCGTGTCGAGGAGGCGATGCGGGAGATTTTCGAGTTTGCCGTGGCGCGTGGCGGCACGATCACCGGTGAACACGGCGTCGGGTTGGCCAAAAAACGGTTTTTACCGAAGGCGGTCGGTGACGGCAGTGTGGCGTTGATGCGGCAGATCAAACGAACACTCGATCCGCACAACATCTTGAATCCGGGAAAGGTCTTCGACGGATGCACTTGAAGCGGATGGATTACTCGATTTTGTTGCAGTGCATCCATTGCGGATTGTGCCTGCCGACCTGTCCGACCTATGCCGAGACGAAGCAGGAACGGCACAGCCCGCGCGGGCGAATTGCCCTGATGCGCGCCATTGCGACGGACGAATTGCCGCTGACACGCGCTTTTGGCGAGGAACTTTATTTTTGCCTCGGTTGTCTGGCCTGCCAGACCGCCTGCCCGGCAGGCGTGAACTACGCCAAACTCTTTGAAGCCGCCCGCGCCGACATCGAAGAAATGAGGGTCTTGGCCAATCCGCTCCGCGACCTCGTGCGCGGCGTTGTTGTCGGTTTCGTCTTTTGTCATCCGCGCGCGTTGCGTGCGCTGGGCCGCCTGTTGTATCTGTATCAAGCCTCCGGCCTGGAGCGGCTGGTGCGGCAATGGAAACTGACGAGACTGCTGCCGCGTCGGCTCCGCGAACTCGAACCGCTGTTGCCACGCATCCAGCGGCATTTCTCTGACGCGCTCATCCGCGAGGTCGAGACACCGCCTGTGCGGAAATACCGGGTTGGGCTGTTGACCGGTTGTGTGCAGGACCTGATTTACCCCCAGGTGAACCGCGACACGGCCGATGTGTTGCTGGCCAACGGTTGCGGGGTGGTCACGCCTCGTTTGCAGTACTGTTGCGGCTCCTTGCACGCCCACAATGGCGAATTGGAACGTGCCCGTGAACTGGCACGACGCAACATGGACGCCTTTGATCTGGATTCCCTCGATGCGATCATCACCAACGCGGGCGGTTGCGGCTCGCACTTGAAAAACTATAGTGAACTGTTGGCGGACGATCCCCGCTACGCTGCCCGCGCCCGACAATGGTCGGCGAAGGTCAAAGATATTCACGAGTGGTTGGTGGAAATCGGCGTTCGCAAGCCGCAAGCGACGCTTCCAGCGCGGCGGGTCACCTATCATGAGTCGTGTCATCTGTGTCATGGGCAACGGGTGGCCTGGCAGCCGCGCGAGGTGTTGAAAGTGATTCCCAACCTTGAACTGGTTGAGCTGCCGGAATCGAACTGGTGCTGTGGCAGCGCCGGCATTTACAACATCACCAAGCCGGAGATGGCGCGGAAGTTGTTGGCGCGAAAACAAGATCGCATTACGGCCACGCAAGCCGCTGTGGTCGCCAGCGCCAACCCCGGATGTTCGGTGCAACTGGAATCCGTTGCCGGGACGTTCCGCGTCGCGCATCCGGTCACGCTTCTGGCCGAGGCGTATCGGGTTGAGCGGAAAGGGGGTGGGGCATGACGCGGGAACGATTGCGGTGGTTGTTGTTGGCGCTGTTATTTTCATCCACAGCAATCAACTATTTGGACCGCCAGGCACTATCGGTGTTGTTTCCGAAGCTTCGCGCTGACCTAGGGCTGACGAGCACCGATTACGGTGTCATCACAATGGTGTTCATGCTGGCTTACACCGTTGCCCAACTCGGCGCCGGCGTTGTCATTGACAAAATTGGCGTGCGCCGCAGTTTCAGTATTTTCGTTGTCAGTTGGTCGCTCTCCGCATTGGCACACGCGCTCGTGCGGGGCGCGGTGAGTCTTGGTGTGTTTCGGTGTTTGCTGGCGTTGAGTGAGGCTGGCAACTGGCCGGCGGGAACGAAAGCGGTCGCGCGCTGGTTTCCGCCGCAACGACGTGGGACAGCCATGGCGGTGTTTGACAGCGGTGCAGCGCTCGGCGCCGTGCTGGCGCCGCCGTTGATCGCGTTTTTGGCGTCGTATTTTGGCTGGCGGATTGCGTTTGTGGGAACGGCCCTGATCGGTTTTGTGTGGTGGCTGGTTTGGTTGAAAGTGTACCGGGAACCGGAGCAACATCCCTGGCTCTCGGAGGACGACCGGAAAACGGTGTTGGCCGAAGTGGGCGCGGCGCCGAAACAGAGCGCCGCATTCGGCTCCGCCTTGCGCGAGATCATCGGCGCGCGAACCGTTTGGGGGATGTTGGTGACGCGATTGCTGGCGACGCCCGTATGGTGGTTTTACGTTTTTTGGTTGCCGGATTATTTGGGTAAAGCGCGCGGATTCTCGCTGAAGGACATTGGCATTTACGGGTGGATTCCGTATCTGACGGTGGATTTCGGCAAAGTGTTCGGTGGCGTGATGTCTGACTGGTTATTGCGGCGCGGCTTCGGATCGGCGGTCGCGCGCAAAAGCGTGATGGTGTGCGGCGGCCTGATGATGAGCGCCGGGTTGATGGTGGTTGGCGCGCCAACACCCATCATTGCCATCACGTGGGTTTGTGTGGCGACATTTGGATTCGGCATGTGGAGTGCCAATATCTACGCGTTGCACGCGGACATTTTCCCGGCGCGCACATTAGCAACGGCGGTTGGCTTGACCGGAACGGGATCGAGCTTGGGCGGCGCGGCGTTCACGTATGCAGCAGGTTTGCTTGTGGACAAAGCCGGCTATGCGCCGGTGTTTGGGATCATCGGGATTCTTCCGCTGCTGGCCTGCGTGACGCTGGTGTTTTGTGTGGGGCGACTCAAAACAGAAAGGTGAACCAATGAACAACAATTTTTTTGCGAATAAAGTGGCCGTTGTAACCGGCGCGGGCGGAACGCTCTGTTCCGCTGTGGCCATCGCGCTGGCGCGGCAGGGCGCGAAGGTTGCCCTGCTTGGGCGCACGATGGAAAAGCTGGAACGGGTTGCCAGCGAGATTCGTAACGCTGGTGGCACAGCGTTGTCCTTGAGCGTGGATGTGACCGATGCGGCAGCGGTCGAGGCCGCGCGGCAGCGTGTTGCGGAAGAACTGGGGCCGTGCGCGATATTGGTGAACGGTGCGGGCGGCAATCGCAATGACGCCGTGACGACCACGACGGAATTTAGCCCGTCGGAGATTGCGGAGAAGGTGCCGGATGGTTTGCGCGGTTTTTTTCAACTCCATCCCGCGCGTCTATTGGATGTCATCACGGTCAACACCATGGGAACAATCATCCCGTCTCAGGTGTTCGGTCGCGACATGGCACGTCAGGGTCGTGGCGCGATTGTAAATTTTGCTTCGATGAACAGCTTCCGTCCCCTTACGAAAAATCTCGCCTATTCACTGGCGAAAGCCGGCGTCGTCAATCTCACGCAATGGCTGGCCGTGTATCTCGCTCCCGCCGGGATTCGGGTCAACGCTGTCGCGCCCGGTTTTTTTGCCAACGAACGCAGCCGCAAAATCCTGATGACCGAGGACGGTGGCCTGACAGCGCGCGGGCAAACCGTCATGGCGCACACGCCGATGAAACGGTTTGGTGAGCCACCCGATCTGGTTGGAGCCGTACTCTGGCTGTTGAATGACGAACAGGCGAGGTTCGTTACAGGCATCACAGTGCCGGTGGACGGCGGTTTTCTGGCATCGTCAGGAGTGTGAGCCACAAATGAAATTCCTCTGTGTTTTTTTGACGATGATGTCGGCAGCCGCTATCGCGGCGCCATTGCCGGCGCATTCGCGATTGCTTTTGGATCAGCAAGATATTCAGGCGCTGCAACAGCGCATCGCACAGCAACCGTGGAAGGAAACGTGGGCTGCCTGCAAGAAGGTTGTGGACAAGAGTCTCTCGCAACCGGTGGAACTTCCACCGCGCGGCGGCAACTGGAGCCACAACTACGTTTGCCCGCAACACGGCGGGCGCGTCGCATCGCAATCGCTCAGCGAGGCGTCGTGGCTGATTCCCATGGCACAAGGCGCCGATCTCATTTGGGATGTGCTCCCCGCCGATCAACGCCGCGCAGTAGAGGAAAAACTGTTTCGTCCGACACTCAACGCGGTGATCCTTCCCAGCACGCGCGGCATCCAAAACATCCGTTGCTGGCTCAACTCCGCCATCGGATCGGTGGGATGCCTGTTGGGCAATGAACGCTTGATTCAGATGGCGATTGACGATCCAAAGCGGGGATTCCGCCAACAAATCCAACAAAGCGTCCGTGACGACGGGATGCGGTTTGAAGGTGCCGGCGGTTGTCACTTTTACACCATTCGAGGCTTGTGGCCACTGGCAGAAGCGGCTTGTCATTGCGGCGCCATCTTCACCTATCTGGTCGGGCAGTTTGTGGACAGGACCGGTTACTCGCCCGTGTTTGGAGCGGTCGGATTGCTCGCCGTGGTGGCGTGTCCCGGTTTGTTTACGCTGGTCGGCCGCGTCGAAAGGATGGAGTTGCCTCGCTTATGAACGATTTTCTCTTGCGAACCAAAACCGCCCGTCGGCTGTACCACGAGCACGCCGAGTCGTTGCCAATCATTGATTACCACAATCATCTCGACGCCCGCGACATTGTCGAGGACCGTCTCTTTGAAAACATCACGCAACTCTGGATCGCTCCCGATCCGTACAAACACCGCGCCATGCGTCTGGCCGGCGTGCCCGAACACTTCATTACGGGTAACGCCACTGACCGCGAAAAATTCGATGCTTGGGCCGCCACTGTGCCGCAAACAATCGGCAACCCGCTCTACCATTGGACCGCACTGGAGCTCAAACGTTACTTCGACATCACCGAACCGCTTTCCCCGGACAACGCCGACCGGGTTTGGGATGCCTGCCGTGAGCGCGGCTACACGGCCCGTCAATTGATCGCCAACGTCGAATGTCTCTGCATCTCCGAGCGGCTTACCGGTGATCTCGACGCCTACACGCGGTTGAAAGGGTTCCCGACACGGATTCTGCCGTCGGTGCGTGACGCGGAAACATTGGACACCGCGCGTCTGGACGAGTTTCAGCAACTCGGTTGTCGGCTGGCCGACCACGGCACGGACGACTTTTCATCGCTGCGGCCGCTGGCTTGCGAATATGCACGGCGCGGCTGGATTATGCAGTTGCATTTTGGCGCCCAACGCGAAACGAGTGCCCGCCTGCGAAAACTGGCTGGGCCGGCCGGCGGGTATGCGACCATCGGCAATCGTTGTGATATTCCCGGTCTCTGCCGGTTTCTCGACGATCTGGAACAGGACGGCTGCCTGCCGCGCATGATTCTTTACCCGCTCAATCCGGCGGACTACGCCGCCATTGCCACGTTGACCGGCTCCTTCCCCGGCAAACTCCAGTTCGGCCCCGCCTGGTGGTACAACGATCACGCGCTCGGCATCCGCCACCACCTCGACACGCTCGCCAACTACGGCCTGCTGACCACCTTTATCGGCATGACCACCGACTCGCGCTGTCTGCTCTCGATGGTCCGCCACGAATATTTCCGACGGGTCCTGTGCGACTGGCTCGGCGAAAAAGTCGAAGCCGGTGAACTGCCGCCGAACCTCGGAGGACTCGTCCGCGCCCTTTGTTATGAAAACGCCCGACAATGGATTTTGAGCCATGAATAACTTTTTCCAGGACAAACTCGCCGTCATCACCGGCGCCGGCGGCCTGCTCGGTTCGGCCGTTGCCTGGGAACTGGCCCGCCAGGGCGCCCGCGGCGCATTGCTTGGTCGTAGTCAGGCAAAACTCGATGCCGTCGGTGTTGGCCGCGCATTCTGTGTGGATGTGACCGATGCGGGCGCGCTCGCGGAAGTGGCTCGGACGCTCGGCTCCGTCGCGTTTCTCGTCAACGCCGTTGCGCCCGTCTTTTTCGTCAACGAACGCAGGCAAAATCCTCATGACCGACGACGGCGCGCTGACGCCGCGCGGACACAACGTGATGGCGCACACGCCCATGAAACGATTCGGGCAACCGTCGGACCTGTTGGGAGCCGTGCTCTGGTTGTTGAACGACGAACAGGCGGGCTTCGTCACCGGCATCACCGTGCCAGTGGACGGCGGTTTCCTCGCATCGTCAGGCGTGTGACCCTATAGGAGGAATAAACATCATGTACTCGCGACGATCCTTTCTCAAAACAAGCGCCGGCGCCCTCGCGCTGGCAACATGGAAACCGACATGGCTTTGGGCTGACAATCCGTTTGACGGGCTGACACCTCTTGGCCGGCTCAAACCCCGCCCGTCCGTTGCCATCGCGTCATCCCCGCTGTCGGTTGGTTACGAGACGCTCGACCGCCAGCACTTTGATCCGACCAAGACCTACCTGCACGCGGCGCAACTGGGCGTCAAATGGGCGCGCTGTCAAACCGGTTGGGCGCGCTGCGAGAAAACAAAAGACCGGTACGATTTCGGCTGGCTCGATGAGGTGGTGGACGGCCTGCTGAAGATCGGCATCCAGCCGTGGTTCAACCTCGGCTACGGCAACCCGCTTTACACGCCAAAAGCCGACGAGACCGCCGTCGGCTGGGTACCGGTGTTCGACGACACCGCCATGGAAGCATGGAAACGGTTCACAGCCAGGATTGCGGCGCATTTCCGCGGCCGCGTGCGCCATTACGAAATCTGGAACGAGCCGAACATTACGAATTTCTGGAAACCCGGCAAACCCGATGCGGTCAGCTACGTCAAATTGGTCGAGCAAACCGCTCCTATCATCCGTCAACATGTCTCCGACGCCGTCATCATCGGCGGAGCGTTTGCCGGCATCCCGATGGACTACATCAGGAAATGCCTTGAAGCCGGGCTGGCCCGGCACATGGATAAAATGTCCTATCATCCCTACCGGCCAACGCCGGAGTTGGGCTACGACAAGGAAGTCCGGGCAATGCGCGAACTGCTGGCACAACACGGCGGCGCAACGGTCGCCTTGTGGCAAGGCGAGAATGGATGCCCGTCACAGAAAGGCGGCGCGGGCGCATTACGCGATATGGACTGGAACGAAACCCGCCAGGCCAAATGGTTGACCCGTCGCATTCTCAGCGACCTGCGGTTGGAAATCGAGCTGACATCGTATTTCCTGATTGTTGACCTGGTGGGCTATCGCGGCAGCACCAACTGGAAAGGGCTCTTGCGCGGCACGGACTACACGCCCAAGCCGGCCTACTTCGCATATCAAAATCTCTGCGCGTTGTTCGATGCCGAAACGCGCAAGGCAGATCTGCCGGTGCAAATTGAGGATGAAAAGGCCATAATGGCAGGTTTCCAACGCCACAGCGAGCCGCTGTACGCTTATTGGATGCTCGAAGCACTGACAAAAGACGCGCCGCCAAGGACCGTCCGCCTCACGCTCGCCCACAAACCGAAATCCCCGGCACTGTTTGATCCGTTGACCGGCCAAATCTACAAAATCAAATCGTTCGACGCTCTGCCACTTACCGACTACGTCCTAATCATCGCTGACGAAAGGGTGTTCGCATGAAAACTGTTCTCCTATTTCTGGCCGCATGGCTGGCAACGCGAGGCGCCGCATTTGAATTGACCGGTTCCATCCAGGTGCCGGCGGACGAGCCGGAATGTGTGCGGCTGGCCGTGGCGGACCTCGTCAGCGACGTGCAGAAGATCACCGGCAAGACCCTGCCAGTTGGCGAGGGCGACGGCACGGTTGTCGTGGTCTCATTGAACCGTTCGGAGTCAGCCGCGTTGCTGGAGAAACTCGCGCCGGGTTTTGGCGACCCCATCAAAGGCAAGTGGGAAACTTACCGGGTCGAGACGGTCGGCAACCGCCTCATCATCGCCGGCAGCGATGAGCGCGGGACGATGTTCGGGCTGTATGCCTTTATCGAGAAATATCTCGGCGTGGACCCGCTCTACTACTGGGCGTCTCGCTCGCCGCAAAAGCGGGAAAAACTGGCATGGGACAACGTGACAATCGTCTCCGGCGAGCCGACCTTCAAGTTCCGTGGCTGGTTCATCAACGATGAAGACCTGCTCACGGAATTCCGTGACGGCGGCGGTCAGCGACGGATCAACTACCCCTATTATCATCAGGTCATTGCGCCGAGTGTTTCGGCACGGATTTACGAGGCGGCGTTGCGGCTCCAATTCAATACCATTATTCCCTCCTCGTTTGTGGACATTCGCAATCCTGCGGAAGCGCGGCTGATCGAAGATGCCGTGCGACGTGGCTTGTTTGTGACGATGCACCATGTCGAGCCGATGGGCGTCAGCGCGTTTGGATTCGACAACTACTGGAAGGATCGCGGGTTGACCGTGCCGTTTCAGTTCACCCAACACCCGGACAAGTTTTACAAAATCTGGCGCGATTACGCGGGTCGCTGGGCGAAGTTCGGCTCGCAGGTCATCTGGCAACTCGGTCTGCGCGGCATCGCCGACCGTCCCGTCTGGCAGGCAGACCCGAACGTCCCGAAGTCCGACGACGGCCGCGGCCAACTGATTTCCGATGCGATGGCCAAGCAGTGGGAAATCATCCGCAGCGTGGACAAACGTCCGCACCCGCTTGCTACCACCACACTCTGGATGGAAGGGGCCGCGTTGCACGCCGCCGGGCACCTGAAGTTTCCGCAAGGCGTGGCGGTGATTTTCTCCGACAACAGTCCGGGCTGGGAATTGCAAAGCGATTTCTACAACGTCAAACGCGAGACGGGGCGCCCCTACGGCATTTACTATCATCATCAGCTCTGGGGAGAGGGGCCGCACTTGGTGCAGGGCGTTTCACCATGGCGGACACACAAGGTGTTCAAGCAGGCCGTCGAACGCGGTTCGACCTACTACGCCATGCTCAATGTCGGCAACGTCCGCGAATTTGTCCTCGGTCTGGCTGCCTCCGCACAACTGTTGCGGGATTTCCAGTCATTCGATCCGCGCAAGTTCCTGACGGAATGGTGCGAGCAACACTTCGGCAAAGAGGCAAAAGCCGCCGAATCAGCGTATCGGAAACATTTCTCGACGTTTCTGGCCGACGCAAAGACTGGTAAACGCGCCATGCTTGATGGCGAATGGAAACACGCCGATGCGCGGCTGGCGACCGATCTACTGGCGCGACTGGAGAAAGGCGGCAAGTCCGCGAACAAGACAAAGGAACTGTTGGAAAAACTCCGTCCCCAACTCGAAATTCAACATCAGGTCGCCCGCGAGACAAGCGAACTTCTGCCACGCCTGGAAGGCGAAAGCCGCGAGTTTTTCGAGAACAATCTCGTGGCACAGCACAAAATCATGCTCGGTCTGTTACGGTTTGCCGAGGCAGTGTTGGAAGCGCACCTTGCGCTTGATGTCGGCGAAGAGGACGCCGTGAAGCGCCACATTCAGGCAACCAAAGAGGCCACGGCGCTTATCGAGGATGGTAAGGCGTTGGCCGGTCGCGGTGAGTTCAAAGATTGGTATCGCGGCGACCGCAAGATGAACTGCGCCCAACTCAACGAACTGAGCGCGAAACTGGAAGCGGCCAGCCAGGATTTGAAGCCGCGCAAATCGGCGCTGGATGAGTTCCCGTGCATTGGCAAATTGGCGACACGTCATGCCCGCGACATCCGCTCCTCCCCGTGGTCGGTGGGCGGCGAGACACTTGACCGCGATTTCGCCATCTACGCCAACTACAAACAGTATCTCGGCCCACTTGGCGCGAAGGCCATCCGTTTCCAAGCCGGCTGGGCCAAATGCGAGAAACAACCCGGCGTCTATGACTGGTCGTGGCTTGATGAGTGTATCAACGACGCGCTTGCCCAAGGCGTCCAGCCGTGGGTTGAGACTTCCTATGGCAACCCGATTTATCCCGACGGTGGCGGCACGGGACTCGGCGCGGGCCTGCCGAAATCGCCGGAAGCGTTGCAGGCGTGGGATAACTGGGTGCGCGCGTTGGCACGCCGTTACAAAGACCGCGTTTACGAATGGGAGATTTGGAACGAACCCGACGGCGGCCACGGTATCACGGCGAAAGCGTTTGCGGAGTTTCACCTCCGCACGGCAGCCATCATTCGTGCCGAGCAACCAAAAGCGCGCATCTACGCGCTGGCATTGGCCAACACCGCCAGGAGCGATTTCGCCGAGACATTACTGAAACTGGCCAGGGAACGCGGTCAACTCAACCTGATTGACGCGATCACCATTCACGGTTACCCGTCGAATCCCGATAACACGCGCCCCGTGGACCGGTTCCGCGAACTGGTGACGCGGTATTCACCGAACATCGAAATTCGTCAGGGCGAAACCGGGGCACCCAGCGGCGAAACGGTCGGCGCTCTTCGTCAGTTTCAATGGACGGAGCTAAAGCAGGCGAAATGGGACCTGCGTCGGATGCTGGCGCATCACGGCAAGGATGTGCCGTTCAATTTGTTCACGCTCTGCGACCTCAAATACAGCCAGCCGAAGATGACCGGCTTCAATCGCAAAGGATTGCTTCAGTGCAATGACGATCAGACCGTCGCCAGACCGAAGCTTGCCTACTTTGCCGCCCAGCGCGTGTTCTCGATGTTCGACGACACGCTCGAACGCATCCACGATTTCCAGTTCACAACCACAACGAAGGAATCGCTGGCCGTTTTCGCCTACCGTAAAAAAGACAGTGGCGCGCCGCTGGTCACGGTTTGGCTCAATGGCGCGCCGCCGACGGATTCCAACGCCAAGAAGCAAATCGAAATCGCATTCTCGTCATTGCGTTTTCAAGAACCCGTATATGCCGATCTGCTGACCGGCGACGTGTATGCCCTGTCGTCGTCGTTCCAAAAGATTCTCATCTACGACTCCCCGGTGGTGATTGCCGAAAAAACGGCGCTGGCAATCCAGGCTGTTCCTTGAACATAACCAAAATACTGGCGCGATACGCGACCGCTAACGCAACCCCACGGCCTGCCGTACCTTTGCCATGGTCGCATCGGCAACAGCATTGGCGCGGGCGGCGCCATCACGCAACACTTGCTCAACGTAATCGAGATTCTTGACCAACTCGGCGCGTTTCTGGCGCATGGGGGCGAAATAATCCATCAACGCTGCAAACAGGGTCTTCTTCAATTCCCCATACCCGTAACCGCCCGCGGCCAGCCGCGCTTCCTGCTCGGCAGCTCGATCGGGAGAGATCACCCGAAGCAACTGGAGCGCGATGTTCTTGTCGAGATCGGTCTTCGGCGCCTCCATTGGCTGACTGTCCGTGACGATACTCATCACCTTTTTTTTCGTCGCCTTCTCGTCGCCGAAAATCTCAATGGTATTGCCGTAGCTCTTCGACATTTTTCGCCCGTCGGTGCCCGGCATCACAGCGACGGTCTCGCGGATACTGGCGTCGGGAATCGTAAATACCTCGCCAAATTGACGGTTGAACGCACCAGCAATATCGCGGGTCACCTCGATGTGTTGTTTCTGGTCTTTGCCGACGGGCACGACGGTGGACTGGACGATGAGAATGTCGGCCGCCTGCAACACCGGGTAGGTGAACAGCCCGGCATTGGGCGTAAGCCCCTGCGCAATCTTGTCCTTGTAGCTGACGCAGTTTTCCAGCATCGGCATCGGTGTCAGGCACGACAAAATCCACGACAACTCGGTCACCTGCGGCACATCGCTCTGCCGATAGAAAACGGTTTTGGCCGGGTCCAGGCCGCAGGCGAGGAAATCGAGCGCCACATCGAGCACGTTTTGGCTAAGCTCGGCGGGGTTGCGCACGCTGGTGAGCGCGTGATAATCGGCGATGAAATAATACGCCTCCCCCTTCTGCGCCAGTTCGAGCGCGGGGCGCATCATGCCGAAATAGTTTCCAATGTGCAGTTTCCCGCTGGGTTGTATACCGGACAAAATTCTCATGGTCACGCAAGATAAGGAAAGCCCTCTTGTTCGGCGAGAAAAAAATATTCCCTTAAAATGTCACGCCCAGGGACGTGATGAATTGTAGAGAGTTTTCCGGCGTATCAAGAACCGGACGGGTCATATACTCGTCCAACAGCGATAAACGCAACGATAACACCCGCGTCAGCGTCATCACCAGCGAGAGTTCCCCGCGAAATTGGCGAGCGGCAAAATCATCGGTCCGCTGCAGGAATTCCGCGCTTTCATTCAACGACACCCTGTCATTGATTTTCCAGGTATAGTATTGCGCCGCTCGCAGAGAAAACGACTGACGCCGCTGATGGTCAGTTTCGAAACGCAGGAGGTAGTTGGGGCCGGCTTCGACCGCAAGGTTCTGGGAGGGTGTATCCAAAAAACGATAACCCAGGCCGGGGCCTTCCTGCAGTTCGAGGTCCAATCCGCGAAAACGATCATAAGCGGCACTGAGTTGATTGTACCAATACCAATGTCGGACCCAGTCGTGTTCGTACTTGGCGCGTCCTTCCGATTTTTGGGTGGTGGTGATCCCGTCATAATCACCCCAAAATGCCAGTGCTTGCAGGTGCAAAAGGGATGGTTTCTTGTCGCGATGGCTCTCCCAACGCAACACAAGGTTTCGAGTGTTATGTTCGGCTTCCGAAAGGTTGAAACCAAACTCCAGCGAGTTTTTCCATGTGTTGGTCGAGCCGGCGGTGGTGGCCGTCAGAGACGGGATCGCGGTCTTTTCCCGTGGCCCGAAGCAAGCCACGGATTTCCGTGGAATGACCACTTCGCCCAGATGCGGATTACGCAGCCGAATAACTTCATCCGTCACCGATTCAATCTGACCGGTAAGACGATCCGCGTTGATCAAAACAACGACATCGTCGGCCCATCCATCCATTGCAATCCCCCATGCGACCGCAAAGAGGAAAACGCACAGTGTTTTCTGCCAGCTCATGATGAGCCGTTGCATACTCGCAAACACACGGCAACGCAAGGGTCAGTCCAGGGGGTTCAACCGATTTCCTGTGAACCGCCTCCGATCCGTGGCGATAGCATCTTGGCGGACCTTGTGGCCAACAAAAGCCCGGCCAAACAACCCAACATCATGACAAAGCCGCACGAATCCGTTCGGCACGGGCGCGGAGCTTGGCGTTGGTCGGTTTCATAGCGACCATCAAATTGCTTTTCACCCGGCCCAGGCGAATCATCGAAATGGTTGTCAGCATGTTGAGAACCAGTTTGGTCGCCGTTCCGGCCTTCAAACGAGTGCTGCCGGTGAGAACTTCCGGACCGGTTCGAATCAACAAGGGCGCATGACGATCGGTCGGGGGAGGCGAACAACACAACCAAAACGTTTTCGCCCCGCGACGGCGCGCCTCATCCAGCGCCCCCAACACAAACGGAGTCCGTCCGCTGGCAGCAATGCCGACCACCACGTCGCGCCGGCCGACTCCGCGATGACGAACGGCGTCGGCACCCGCCGTGGGATCATCCTCGGCTGCCTCAACCGAACGGTGCAACGCCTGAACGCCACCAGCAATAATCCCCTGCACCATGTCGGGCGGCGTCGAGAATGTCGGCGGACATTCACTGGCGTCAAGCACCCCCAGCCGGCCACTGGTGCCGGCGCCAACGTAAAAAAGGCGCCCGCCTCGGCGAAAAGCGGCGACGATAGCGCGGATGCAACGCGCCACGGACGGAGCGGCTCGGCGGATGGCGGGAATGACGCGGGCTTCCTCGGCCAGCATGGTGCGGATCAGTTGGGGGATACGGCGTTGATCCAGGTCCATCGTGCGAGGATTGCGTTGCTCGGTGAGCGGAAGAGGAAGAACCGGGGGGACGGAAGGAGGCGATGGAGGCGGTTTGGCGGGAGAAAACGCCAGCGCGCCGAGGGCGGTGTCGGTTTTCAAAAGACGAATCCGGTAACCGGGCAACGCGGCGCGAAAAGCTCGCCGAAATGACGGACGATTCTTGAACACGCCGCCAGCAAGAACAATTTCGGGACGACGAAGACGAAGTTTGCGGGCGACGACGCGAACGTCGGCAGCCAGAAGGGCGGCTTGTTCACGGAGATGGCGGCGGTCGGCATGGATGAGGTCGGGCAGGAGCGCGGCAATATCGTTCTTGGTGGCAGCGTGGACCCAGTCGAGGAGTTGTTCGGGAGAATTGAGGCAGAGTCGGCGCAGGACGCGGCGCAGAAAAGGGCCGACCCGTCCGGTGCGGTCATAATTTGAAATGAGAGACTTGAGATTTGAAATCGCCAGGGCATAGCCGCTGCCGTGGTCGCCCAGAAGGTGTCCCCAACCGCCGGCGCGGGCAATCTGACCGTGCGCATTGCGTCCCACCACGACGGAGCCGGTGCCGCTGAGCACGAGGATGCCGGGCTGGTTGGGTCCAAAAGCGGCGGCCAGTCCGGAGTCGAGATCATTGCCGACAACGATGACGGCATGAGGCCAGACACGAGCGACCAGAGCGCGGAGACGGGCGCGGTCAGCGTTGGTGCGGCATCCGGCCAGGCAGACGGAGACGGTGCTTGGCGCGGCGGGCAGCGGGAGGCGAAGGGCGCGAAGGATGTCGCGGTCGCTGGAAAGTTTCAGGTTGAGCGGGCCGCGGGTGAGGCGAGAAACGATTTTGCCACTGGAATCGGCGAGCAGGACGGTGGTTTTGGTGCCGCCGCCTTCGATGGCAAGATGGAAACCGGGTTTGAGCTGCACGAGGGCGGACGATAGCAGGCTCAAACGGCCATGGGCAAGTACAGGTTGAAGGTGGTGCCCTGCCCAACCACGCTTTCGACGCTAATGGCGCCACGGTATTTGTTGATCAGTTCGCCGACAATGGCGAGGCCGAGACCGGTGCCGTGGGGTTTGGTGGTGAAATGTGGTTTCAACACTTTTTCAATGTTCTCCGGGGCGATGCCGCAGCCAGTATCGGTCACGGCGATACCGACCAGTGGTATGCGCGGGTCAAAAGCCGCCGATTGGTGAAGGTAATGATGGGGAAGATGAAAGGCGCGATCGGCCGTGAATCGGAGAGTGCCCTTGCCGTTCATGGCATGAAGGGCGTTGACGCCGAGATTGAGGAGGATTTGTATGATTTCGACGGGGTTGGCGCGCAGCGGAAGAGAAGGATAGTGGGACTGGGCGAGGATTTGGACCTGCCCGGCATCGGGATGGGCGCGCAGCAACAGGGCGGCATCGTCAATCAGGGGTGCCACATCCACCAGTTCAAAGTCGGCGGCAGGAGAACGGGAGAATCGCAGAAACCGTTGCGCGATGTCCCGGCAATGCTGGATTTCGCGTTGGATGATGGCCAGACGTTGTTGGAGGGTTTGTGAGATCCCGCTGTCGCCGTTGGCGAGTTTGGCCAGGTCACGATTCAGAAGCTGGACGTAACCGGCGATGATGGTGAGCGGGTTGTTGATCTCATGAACCACCCCGGCGGAAAGAATCTTGGCCGTCTCGGTGCGAGCGTTTTCCGCCAGCGAGCGGCTCAGTTCATCGTTCATTTGTTGGAGTGCCTGGAGGTTGGCCTCGGTGTTGCGGCGCTGCTGGCTGCGTTCGAGGCATTTTTGAATGATCTCGCGAATGGCAAAAACATCAAACGGCTTGTTCAGATACTCGGCAGCGCCGAAATGAATGGCGGCGCGAGCGGTCTCAATGGTCTCGTAGCCGGTAAGCAGGACGCACTCGATGCAGGGATCAATCTCTTTGAGCTCGCGCAACACCTCGATGCCGGAGAGATCGGGCATTTTGACATCAAGAATGGCGACATCCACAGGGTGAGCGCGGGCGTACTCGATACCTTCGCGGCCGCAGGTGGCCAGGGCGCATTCGTAACGGTCCTTGAAGATGAACCGCAGCGACTCGCGCGGACCGGGTTCGTCGTCCACGATGAGCAGAACAGGTTTGCGCGAGGTCTGAACGGTCGGCAGTTGCGTGGGAGGTGTGCTCATGGCTTGGAATGCTTAGAATTTCATGGTGCTGGTGAACATGACGGCATGACCGTCGCTGGACCAACGACCATCGGTAAGCCCGTAGGGGCTGCCGACAACGGTGCGGTCGGTGGAACGGCTGTATTGGTAAATGACCTGGAAAGTCAACCGCGCCGTGTTATAGATGGCGCCGACGCTGAAGATGTGGCGGTCAGAGTCGGGTAGGTTGGGGCTGAAGGTGCTTTCGGGAACGGTGTTCTCGGAGAAAATGTATCCGAAAAGCAGCCCCCATTTCTCGCTCAGGTCATACTGCATTCCGAATTCGTAGAAAAAACTGTCCTGCCAGTTGAAGGCGACCGTGGCGCGCGGATCCATCGCCACAAAGGGGTTCGGAGAGCTGACCGTGCAGACATTGAGCGTGTCCCAATTGGTCCATTCGATGTCCACTTCGAGTTTGAGTTTCTTGTTGGGACGAAACGCGTAGCCGACAGCCACGGATTGCGGGAACGGCATGGTGAAGCTGGCCGAAGACGGTCCGGAGTCGGGCAAAACCGCGGGCCGAACGGTCGCGTCGCCCTCAAACGTGACGGTGAAAGGACTGCGATACACGATGCCGATCGCGTGTTGCCAGTGCGGTTTCCAGAGCAACCCGACGGTGGCGCCTGCGGTCAGGCCGTCGCCGCGCAACTCGAAGTCAACGCCGGGAATGTACCGGAAACGGCTCATCAGGTCGCCGTAATAAACATTAGCGCCAACACCGAAGGAGAGCTGTTCATTGATTTGATAGGCCACGGTGGGACTGATGGCGTAGATGGCCATAGTGCTTTTGTCCACGGCCATTGAAAGCGGATTGTCGCCGCCCCAGGTAATCGAATTGCCGTAGGGAATGTTAAAGCCGAGACCCAACCGCCATCGCGACTGCCCAAAATCGCTGGCGGCATAAAAATGTGGGAGCATGAAAACATCGTCATACGATTTCAGCTCCCCGCCCCCAACGGGATGAAAATGAATGTTGGGAAAACTAAAATAAGCGCCAGAGGTAACCTGGACGCCCTTGACCTGGGTCAGCCCCGCCGGGTTGTAATAAATAGCGGAGGCGTCGTCGGCCTGCGCTACGAACGCTTCGCCCTGTCCTGTGGCGCGCGCGCCCTGGTCGGGGTTGCGAAACCCCAGCCCCCAGGCGGGAACGGTGGCAACGGATAGCGCCAACGAAAGCCAAAAGCCGAATTGTTTCACGATTGCCTCCACACGAGCCATTGGAATTAGCAGCCCCTGTGCCATACGAAATTCAACAGGGAAAACACCTCTGTCGGGGGGCTGTCGGTGACAAAATTGTCCGGTGCGTTCGGTTTTGAACATCACTCCGTGTCCCGATCGCTGATGCCAAGCTGATCCATTTTGTAGCGCAGTACCCGCCGGGTGATGTTCAAGAGACGCGCGGCCTCGGTGATGACTCCGCCGCTGCGCCGCAATGCTTCCTCGATGGCCTTTCGTTCCATCTCCTGAGTGAGCCGGTGAAGGTCAAGCCCCGACAACGGAAAATCGAGGCCGCCGCGTGTCGGCGCTGTTTCTTCCACCGGCACGGCCTCGGATTCGGCCATCAGGGTGGGCAGATGCTCGACATCAATCAGGGGCGCGTCGCAGGTGATCAAAATCCGTTCGATGGTGTGTTCGAGTTCGCGGATGTTGCCCGGCCAGGAATACCGGAGAAACCGGGCCATGGCAGCGGGCGTGAACTGCGGAACGGGACGGCCCAGTTCCCTCGCAAACCGTTGTGTGAAATGCAACGTCAACGTTGAGATGTCTTCACGCCGCTCGCGCAACGGCGGCAGTTGAATTGGCACTACGTTGATGCGGTAGAAAAGGTCCTTGCGGAAGGCGCCTTTTCGGACCTCGGCCTCCAGGTTGCGATTGGTGGCGCAAACGAGGCGGACGTTGATGCGGATGGTTTCCTGGCTGCCGACCCGTCGGATTTCGCGTTCCTGAATGGCGCGGAGCAGTTTGCTTTGTGTGCCGAGCGGCATCTCGCCGATCTCGTCGAGAAACAGCGTGCCGCCATGAGCGGCTTCGAACATGCCGATGCGACGGGCGAGCGCCCCGGTGAAAGCGCCCTTTTCGTGGCCGAACAACTCGCTTTCGAGCAGCTCGTTGGGGATGGCGGCGCAATGCACGGGAATGAACGGGCCGTCCTTGCGGATGCTGCGGAAATGCAGGGCGCGCGCCACCAGTTCCTTGCCGGTGCCGGTCTCGCCGGTGATCAACACGGTGGTCTCGGTGTCTTTGAGCCGGTCAATGAGGCCGAGCACCCGCTGAAGAGCGGGGCTGGTGCCGATCATGTCCTGCGGGGCGGGTTTGGACAAAACCGTCGCCGAGAGACGTTTTGCTGCACGCTCACGGAGGACCCGCTCAAGGGTGTGGCGGATTTCGTCCACATCGAACGGCTTGTTCAGATAATCGGCGGCGCCCATTTTCATGGCCTGCACGGCGGGACGAGCGTCGGTAACGGCGGTGACCATGATCACGGGCGGCGCGTCGGGTGTTTTGAGGATTTTGGCCAGAACTTCGATCCCGTCCAGACCGGGCATTTTCATGTCCAACAACACGGCGTCAAACGGTCCCCGCTCGCGGAAGATTTCCAGGCCGCTGACGCCGTCCGGGGCGGTGAGGACTTCGTAGCGGTCCTTCAGGATGTAGCGCAGCGACTCGCGCGGGCTTTCCTCGTCGTCAATGCACAAGACTTTCGGTCGGGGCATGGCTCGTTATGATCCGGTCGCGGCCGGCACGGCGGTTTGTCGCGGCGAGACCGTCGGCGGCTCGATTTGTTGGTCTTCGGGATGGGTTTGGGCTTTCAAGGGCAAAATCATGGTCACTTTTGTGCCGGTGCCGAGGACGCTGTCCAACAAAAGTCGTCCGCTGTGGCGTTCGAGGATGCGCTTGACGATGGTCAGGCCGAGTCCGACGCCGACGTTGCGGGTGGTGATGAACGGTTCGGTGACGTGTTTGAGTTGTTCCAGCGGGATGCCCTCGCCGGTGTCCTGCCATTCCAGGCGCAACGCGCCGCCTTCGGGGAGTTTGCCGTCGGGGAAATCCGACGGTTCCGCCGCGGCAGTGCTGATGCTGAGGCGTCCGCCCTTGGGCATGGCCTGAAGGGCGTTGCGCATGACGTGTTCAAACGCCTGGGTCAAGCGGACACGGTCCCCTTCCACCTGCGAGGGGGAGGCAAACGTCTTTTTGACGACGACGGCGGGGAGATCGCCGCTGGGCGACTGGCCGAAGGAAACAACTTGGAGAAGTTTTTTGCGGGCAAACTCGTCGGCGAGGCTGCGGATACAGGTATCCACGAGTTCCTCCAGCCGCAGTGGCTCGTACAACAACGATAACGGATGGGCGAAGAAAGTGAGATTGTTGACGAGCATGTCCACGCGGTTGATCTCGTGGGTGACTGTGTGGCTGAACTGGTCGCGGAACTCGGGTTCCTCATAGCGTTCGGGAAGCAGTTGCGCGTAAATCTTGATGGAGACCAGCGAGTTTTTCAGTTCATGCGAGAGGCGAGAGGACAACCGCGTGAAAAACTCCTTGTCAGCCAGTTCGCGGGCCTGCGCCTGCTGAAGTTTTGTCTGGGTCAGGTCGTCGAGCAGGCCGACCGCCACCAGGGTCAGGTTGTCGCCGAGATGAGCCGCGAACCGTGTGGCGCTCAGGCTGAGCGGGCGACGGCTGCGAGGAAGTGTGACTTCGTATTCCCAGATTTCGTGGCCGGTTTGGAGGACCTCGAACAGCGCGTCGGCCACGCAGGGCGGCAGGCAACGCATATCGCGACCGACCAGCTCTTCGTTGCCGAGTTCCAGTAGGGTCCGGGCGCGACGATTGACGCTCAAGAGGCGGCCATCCTGGCTGACGGCCACGGCGCCGCTTTGCATGTGGGCGAGGATTTCGCCCATGAATCGTTGTTGGCCGACGAGTTTGGCCTGGAGATGGAGGTTGCGGATGGCCTGGGCGAGCTGGGCCATCAGATGATAGACCAGTTCCAGTTCCTCGTTGCCGAGCGGTTCGGCGGTGATCTTGCCGCTGAACGTGAGCGCGCCGAGCAACTGATCGTTGTCAAACATCGGCACGGCCACCTCGGTGCCCAGCAACTCGAACTCGCGGGCCACCTGCGGATCGTGGTGCAGTGCCAGCGGATCGGCAAACGCCGTTCGCCGCAGGATTTTCGCTTCGCGCGCCAGATAACCGCCAATGCCGGTTTCCAGATTCAGCCGCAGATGTTCCGCCACGTCGGCGGCAATCCCGTGACTGCATGCGATCGCCAACTGACGCTCGGCCAGCGTCAATCCCTCGGCAAACAGATCATTCTGATAATGGCGAATGAACAGCGCCAGTTTACCGACCCCCAGCAATTCGCCCACAAATTCCAAAAACTCCTTCAACAACGCCTGTTCATCGAGGTTTTTGCTCAGCACAGGCCCGAAATTCTTCAGCGCATCCCGGTACCGCAACAATTCCGCCGCTGCCGTCAGGGGTGCGGAACCGACGGCGCTCGGAGCCGCCGCGACTGCCGCCGCAGCGTGGCGGTGACGGTCCAAAAGCGCGTCGGCGCGTTGGATGCGCGCCCTCGCGTCGCGCAGGTCAAGATAGGAGCGCAGGGCGACGCGGACCTGTTCGATGGAATCGGTTTCGGAGAGGGTAAGCCAGCCCGGTTCGATGTGGTAGAGCGCGCGTTGGGCGGCGTTGAGGCGCAGTATGACAGCCGTCGTCTCCGCCCATCGTCCGGCACGGAGCGATTCCAGTGCCCAGCGTGTGGTCTCGTCGAGGGAAACGGCGTCCACCACCACACCGTCTGCCAGGCGCAGCCAGTTCGCCAGCAGTACGTCGAACGTTTCGCGGGTCGAATCGGGCGGTGGTTCGACGAGGACAAGATTGACCTGGGGGCCGAATGCCTCGGCAAAGAACGGCTTGCATTGGTCGGAGGCGGCAAGAAGCAAGATGGTTTTCATTGGAGAATGGCTCCCCGGGCTTGGGCGCCGTGGTAGCGGCGCAGGACAACCGCCGTGTTGCGTCCGCCGAAACTGAAGGAGTTACTCACCGCGATGTTGACACGGCGTCGGCGGGCTTTGTTCGGGATGTAATCGAGGTCGCACTGGGGGTCGGGGTATTCGTAATTGATGGTGGGCGGTAGGATGCCGTCGCGGATGGCCAAGCAACAGGCGGCGACCTCGCTGGTGCCGCAGGCGCCCTGCATGTGGCCGACCGATGACTTGATGGAACTGATTGGTAGTTGGTAGGCGTGGTCGCCGAAGACTTTCTTGATGGCCAGCGTCTCCGCCACGTCGCCGGCCGGGGTCGAGGTGCCGTGCGCGTTGTAGTAGTCCACCTGTTCGGGACGGACCCCGGCGCGGGCCAGGGCCAGTTTCATGGCGCGCGCGGCCTGTTCGGCGTCGGGGGAGGGATGACACATGTGATAGGCGTCGCAGGTGCCGCCCCAGCCAGTCAGTTCGGCATAGATGGGGGCGTTGCGGCGTTTGGCGTGCTCCAGTTCCTCCAACACCAACACGCAGCCGCCTTCGCCGATGACAAATCCGTCGCGCTTGGCATCAAACGGGCGGGAGGCGCGTTTTGGTTCCTGGTTGCGGTTGGTGATGGCATAGACCAGGCCGAAGGAGATGACCACCATCGGGTGAATCGGCGCGTCCGAACCGCCCGCCAGCATCACATCCGCCTCGCCCCGCACAATCGTGTCGGCGGCATGCGCGACGGCTGCCGTCGAACAGTCACAGCCGGTCGAGATGGTGATGCTGGGCGCTTTCAGGCCGAGGTGCATCGAGACCAGCCCGCCGCAGGAACCGGTGAAGACGGCGACGCCGAGATAGGGCGTGACGGCTTTCAATCCTTTTTGCAGGTAGTTCGACATTTCGCGCGCGCCGTAGAGCAGACCGGCCTGCGCCGTGCCCATGGTTACTCCGATTCGTTCGCGATCTTCCTTGTCCAGATCGAGGCGAGCATCCTTGACCGCCTCAAACGAGGCGGCGACGCCGAAATGGGCCAACCGATCCATGCGGCGGACCTCTTTGCTGCTGATCCAGTCTTCAGGACGGAAATCCTTGACCTCGGCGGCCACTTTCCAGGGACAATCGGAGTGGACCAGAATCGGGGCCAGGTCTGCGCCCGAGACGCCGGCGACGATGTTTTTCCAGAATTCCTCCACGCCGATGCCAACGGGTGTTACCGCGCCGATGCCGGTAATGACAATTCGCCTATGATGCGTCGAATCCATGCGCCACACCTCCACACTCTTCTGGTTCAAGAACGGCTCCCCACGCCGCGAATTATACGGCAAAGGGTTTTACAGTAAACAATTTCCTGATAAATCTCAGGCCAGCGGCAAATACACCTGAAAACTGGCTCCGTGTCCTTCGAGGCTGCTGACGGTGATAAAGCCGTCATGATCGCGGACGATACGTTGACAGATGGACAATCCCAGTCCGGTGCCTTCTTTCTTGGTTGTAAAGAACGGAACAAAAAGGCGTTCGCGTACTGCGGCGGGAATCCCAGGCCCGTTGTCGGCGATTTCGATGATGCCAAACCGAGTCCCGGAGTGGTTGTTGAAAGATTCGGCACGTTGGATGCCGACCACCACCTGTACATGTCCCTTTTCGGGAACAGCGTCCACGGCGTTGTTCAACAGGTTCAACAACACCTGCAGGATCTGCTGCCGGTCCACACGCAACAACGGTCGTTCCTGAAACAGCCGTGTGACCTCGATGCGTTTGCTCTTAAACCGCGGCGCCATCATGGACAATGCCTCCTCCACCATGTCCGTTGCCGCATGAGACTCGATGATCATTGTTCCCGGTCGCACAAACGACAGGATGCTTTGTATGACATTTATCACCCGATTCGCATCCTGAACCACCATCGGAATAAATTCCTTCTGAAAGTCGGGATCCTTTGCCCGCTCAGGTAGTAACTGCGCCAGGGTCTGGATCGAAGCGAGTGGGTTGCGAATCTCGTGCGCGATACCTGCCGCCATGGTGCCCAACTCGATGAGCCGGTTGTTGCGCAGGGTTTGTTCCTCCATCCGCCGGTAACGAACCGCGAGCGCCACCTCGGTTGCCAGTGTGCTCAACAGGCCAAGGTCACTGAGATAAAACATTTCCCGGTTCAACTTTTCCCCCAGCGCAAGGACTCCGACCAAGTGTTCTTCCAACCACATCGGCACGCACATCGCCACTCCCCAGTGATCCATCTCTGTTGACAGCTCCGCCCAGACCTCTGGCGGCAATCGCTGGGCCACTTCGTCACGCACCAATATGTCCTTGTGCTCGCGTAACCAGCGAACAATGGGACTGCAATTGGTCACCGTCAATCCTTCCGACAGCGTTTCTGGTCTTATGCCGCTTTGCGCCTTGAGCGAGTACTTGCCCGTCAGCGGGTCCTCCAACAGAACCAGTGCCCGCGTCACCTGCATCTGGGAATGGATCGTCGTGACCACCGTCTCCAACATTTCATCCATGGAAGTCGGTCGGGCGAGTTCTTTCACCAAATCCGCCAGCAGGTCTTGATAGCCCAACCGATCGCTCAAAATGCGATTCTGCATCATCCGCTCGGCGCGCGGTAAGAAGCGCGGTAGGACGGTGGCAAGGATGACACCGACCATAACAACCAACAAGATGGTGAAATACAATTGCTCGGGTGTCATGAAGTTCGGATGCATCAAAAGCATGACCCCGATGAACGCCAAACTTAGTGCTGCCACAATCAGCAGGGTCACCGCGTATAACAGGACACGAGCAATGACCACGTTCACGTCCGGTAGTCGGGCCTTGGCCATCGCATAGGCGAGCAAAATCAAATTCACCGGTAGCAACAGGAACCCGAATGGCTGCACGTTGATGTTGTATTCCAACGGCAATACGATCAGGTTGGTTGTGAGGAAACAGATTAGCCAGACAACGACAAAATAAAACAGTTGGACGCGGCGGTAACTGGCCGCTTTCCAAGCGCTATAAGCAAGGATGCCCGTTCCCAAAAACTCCCAGATGATCAAGTGAATCCCCAGATAGGGATACCAAGCGCGATTGTAATGAACATAATGATGCATGAATGGGACTTGTTTTAAGCCAGTGATCAACATGTCCATCCAAAGCAGCCCGATGAAAAAAGCGGTCACCACATACGCCGCGACAATCCACCAACGCCACCGTTTTGTTTGGCCAACCAGGGCGCAAAAACTGTGCAACACAAACGGGTGGTTGATGATCGCCGCCGCCAATGTGAACTTTGCCCACCGTAACGCCGAAGCATCGCTCATGGGGCGAAAGTACTGGGCAAAACCGACAAGCCAGACTCCCACAAACATCATGGCCATCCCAAACAACAACCCTACAGGTTGGAACCGGTTTCTCCAGTAGGTAATCGCTGCGACCGTGAAACAGGCCGCCGCGTTCAATAAGATCCAGTAGTGATAAACAGCGACCATGAAGATTCGGCCAATCCGAAGTTACTCCTTGATCCATCGTCCCCGGCGCCACGGGACAAAGGCCGGGACCGCCCGGCGGTATTGCTCGTACTGTTTCCCAAATTTTTCCACCATTTCCGCCTCCTCCCGCCTCCACCGCACCAGCAACAGCGGGATATACATCCCCAGCGACACCAGCAACGTCCAGTAAGCATTTCCCACCAACGGAATCGCGGTCACTTCCAGCATGATCGCCGCATACGCCGGGTGCCGCATATACTGATAAATCCCACTTGTTATCAATTGATGGCCTTCACGAATTTCCAGGTGCAGACTCCAGAATTTTCCCAGTGTCCGAATCGCCATCAACCGTACAACGGTTGCCACTGAGAACAACAGCAGGCCGGCCACGGTTGCCGTCCAGCATACGGACTGCACACACAACAGGTTCTCCACAGCGGTCGCCAGGTAGATCAGCACATGCAACGAATGAAATGCCGTGAACGACCACTCCATCTTGCGTTGGCCGCGTATGGCACTGTGCGAATAGCGCCGCTCGTAAATTCGTTCTGCTGCCGCCACCACCAGAAACACGATCAACCAAGGACTGAAGTTCACAGCGATGAACTATAACGACACGGACGGGGAACTGCAAAACAAGAAATTCCGTTCTTGTCTCTCGCTCCAAACTCGCGCATAAGACCGCCGATGACTGCACCTGTGACAACCCGATTTTCCAACCAGACCGTTGTCATTACCGGTGCCAGTGCTGGTATCGGTCTTGCCGTCGCTTCCGCTTTCGCCGCCGAAGGCGCCAATGTCGTTCTTGCTGCGCGGAACCAACAACGACTCGATCTTGTCGCGGCCAAACTCCAACGCCAATTCCCCCAGCGCATCCTCGCCCGCGCGTGCGATGTCACCGAGCGCGCTCAGGTCGAATTGCTCTTGGCTGATGCCGTCAAACACTTCGGGCGACTTGATATTCTGATTAACAATGCCGGTATCGGTCTGATCGCTCCTTTTGAACAGGTTCGGGCTGATGACGCGCAAACCTTGTTTGCCACCAACTTCTTTGGTCCTTTCCACTGCCTTCAAGCGGTTCTGCCACATTTCAAGCGCCAGCGCGCCGGTCACGTTGTCAACATTGCCTCCCTTGCCGGGCTGTGCGCTATCCCCAACAGCTCGGTTTATGCCGCCACCAAAGCCGCGCTGATTGCTCTTTCAGATGCAGTGCGCATTGAATGGCAGGACTATGGCATTCATATTACTGTTGTCTGTCCCGGTCGTGTCCGCCTGGCTGACACCGGTTTCTTTGCTGCCGCCAAAAAATACGGCGAGGTCGAACTCTACAATGCTCCTGAAGTGTCCGCTGAAGCTGTCGCACGCGCTGTTCTCGAGGCCGTTGTCTCCCGAAAACGAACGGTCATTCTTCCTGCTCATGCCCGTTTTACGTATCACCTGAAAAAATTTGCACCCCGACTCTTGGATCGTATCCTTTACAAGAAAATGCCCCGACTTTATTCCAAACCCGTATGAACCGAATCCGATACTGGCTGCCGGCCCTGCTCTGGGCCACGATCATCTTTTACTTCTCTGCCCAACCCGCCGCGCCACAGGTCAGTAAGAAGGAAGATGTCCAACTCACTCTCCAAAAACTCGGTCACGCCACCGAATACGCCATCCTCGCCTTTCTCATCCACCGCGCCCTGCGCCGCGGCCACCAGTTCCGCCCCCGTAACGCCGCCCTCGCCGCCGCCCTGTTGGCCGCCGCCTATGCTGTCTCCGACGAGTGGCACCAGTCCTTCGTCCCCGGCCGGTACTGCATGGTCTCTGACATGGCCATTGACGCCATCGGCGGAGTCCTCACCCTGACTGCCCTCTATGCTTATGAATCACGCCAACGCCCAGCAACGAATCGCTAAACTCCGCGACGAAATCCGCCGCCACGACCACCTCTACTACGTCGAGGCCCGCCCGGAAATCTCCGACTACGAGTACGACCAGCTATTCGCTGAACTCCAACAACTCGAAACCCAATTCCCCGACCTTGTCACCCCCGACTCACCCACCCAACGCGTCGGCGGCGCCCCCCTGAAAGAGTTCCCCAGTGTCCATCACACCGTCCCGATGCTCTCGCTGGAAAAAGCCGACACGCTGGAAGCGCTGAAGAAGTTCGATGCCGACGTGAAAAAGCAGTTGCCGGGCGAACACATTGCGTACGTGCTCGAGCCGAAGATTGACGGCGTTTCCATTTGCGTCCGGTACGACAAAGGGCAACTCGTGCTCGGCGCCACCCGCGGCGACGGCGCTACCGGTGACGACATTACCGCCAACATCAAAACCATTCGTGCCATCCCGCTGCGGCTGCCGCAGCCGGTCACCCTCGAAGTGCGCGGCGAAGCCTACATGCCGTTGCCGGCCTTCGAAAAACTCAACGACAAACTCCGCGCCCAGGGCGAAAAAACCTTTCCCAACCCCCGCAACGCCACTGCCGGTACCCTCAAACAACTCGACCCGCGCGTGGTCGCCAACCGACCCCTCAGTGCCGTGTTTTACGCCGTGGTCGGTGATACCGCCCGGCTGAACGTCACGACCCACGCCGAAGCGTTGGCTCTACTCAAACGCCTCGGCCTGCCCGTGCCGCCCCACTGGCTCTGTCGCGACATGGACGAAGTCCTGCGCCACTACGAGCAGGACATCGTGGCCGGTGGCGACGAAACTAAAGACCTCCGCACCCGCGTCCCCTACGAACTCGACGGCATTGTCGTCAAAGTCAACCGTCTCGATCAACAAGCCCGCATCCCACCCAAAGCCCGTGTCCCCGGCTACGCCATCGTCTATAAACCCGAACACTGGATCAAGCCGGCCGAGACCAAACTCAAAGACATCACCGTCCAGGTCGGTCGCACCGGCGTGCTCACCCCGGTCGCCGAACTGGAACCGGTCTTTGTCCAGGGAAGCACCGTCAACCGCGCCACGCTTCACAACGAAGAAGAAATCAAACGCAAAGACATCCGCATCGGCGACACCGTTATCATCCGCAAAGCCGGCATGGTCATTCCCGAAGTGGTTGAAGCGATCAAATCCAGACGCACCGGTCACGAAAAGATTTTCCACATGCCCAAAGAATGCCCGGCCTGCGGTGGCCCGGTGCGGCGCGACCCGGAATTTGTGGCGTGGCGCTGCGAAAACATCTCTTGTCCCGCCCAACTCAAACGTACCGTCCAACATTTCGCCATGCGCAACGCAATGGACATCGAGGGTCTCGGCGAAGTGCTCGTCAACCAGCTCGTGGACAGCGGTCTGGTCAAAGACGTGGCTGATCTCTACGCGCTGACGGTCCAACAAGTGGCCGGTCTGGAACGCATGGGCGAAAAATCCGCCACCAACCTCATTCAAGCTATTGCCGCCAGCAAAGACCGCGACCTCTGGCGGTTACTCAATGGCCTCGGCATCCTCCACGTCGGCGAAGAAGCCGCCCGCAAACTCGCGGCCCATTTCGGCAGCCTCGACAAACTCGTCGCCGCCACGGTGGACGAACTCCAGCAATGCGAGGATGTCGGCCCGGTCATGGCGCAAAGCATCCACGATTTCTTCCGCAACCCGCGCAACCAAGCCGTTCTGGAAAAACTGCGGCGCGCCGGCCTGAACACGGTGGCCGCCAGCCGTGCGCGCGGCCCCGCCACCGGCCCGTTTGCCGGCAAGACCGTGGTGGTGACCGGTACGTTGGCAAAATTCAGTCGTGAGCAAGCCAAGGAAGCGTTGCGTCGCGCCGGCGCCAATGTCACCGACAGCGTAAGCAAAAAGACCGATTACCTCATCGTCGGCACCGACCCCGGCAGTAAACTGGACAAAGCCAAAGCCCTCGGCGTCAAAACCCTCACCGAACCCGAGTTCGTAAAGATGCTCGGCTGAAACCGCGAGCGTTTTGTTCATGGACGACGCAAACCAACGAGAGTGAGCGCCAAAAAAACGGGGCAGCGAAAGCCCTATGCGGAAGTCATCGTTGCTTGCGGCAGTGATATTGGCCTGAACAAGAAGTTCTTCAAACTCATCAGTTGGTACGACAACGAGTGCGGCTACAGTTGCCGCACCGTGAACCTCGTCCGCAAAGTCGGCAAGAGCTTGCAAGCCAATCAAACATTGTCACCCATCGGGCGTCTCGCGCTACCGGGACGCCCGATTCGTTTTGGTGCGGGTTCTTGCCTTCTGCGATACCCCACGGCATACTCGCGACCGCGCATGAGAACGCTCAGCGTTTTCGAATATGGACAGATCGAAGGGTTGACTCCGGTGGAGAAGAATCTACTGGATCAACTGCGCGGCCCACGCAACGAGAGCTTGTTCGAGGTCGGTTGGCGAGAGACGAGGGCGACTTCATTCGTTGGCGTCGTGCAACTGCCACAGACCACGCTGCAGGTACTGCCCAAGATGTACCGGCACGAGGACGCCAAGGAATGCGAAGCCACCGCCAACCTGTTGTTCCTGTTGAGCTACATCCGCAAGCTGGACGTGACCGAGCCGGAGATCAGCCGGCTGACCGTCCAGCGCACGCCGTTCTCCGAAATCCTCTTTTGGGTCTTTGCCCACCGGCTCTGGGACGCCGTCCATAGGGAAATCCTGCGCGGCTACGTGACCATCGAGGACCGGCTCGACGTGCTCAGAGGCCGCTGGCTCGTCGCCGCCCAAGCCGGGCGCCCCGACGGCTGGCGAGGCGACCGGTTCGATGTCGCCTACGACGAATTCACCGAGGACAATCTCCCCAACCGGCTCTTCAAAGCCACCGTCCATCGCCTCTCCCGCTGGTCTCAATGGACCGACACCCGCCGGCACCTGACGCAACTCTACGCCGTGTTTGCCGACGTGGCCGATGTCACCCCGCAGCCGCACGATTTCGACCAAGCCGCGCACTGGATGGAGTGCTACCGGCGCCGCATCGGCGAACGCCACCTGTACCGTCCCTTGTTGAGACTGGCCCAGATGTTCTGGACCGGCACCGCGCAGACTTGTGAATGCGAAAGATATTAATAAAATGGCACCAAAGTCACAATGTTTGGCGCTTTGAGTTGCGACATTTAGGGAGACGGATGGTGCAAAACTCAACGAGTCGAATTTCAATCGTAAGGCTGCCAGCGTTCGGAGGACAGATGAATGAATGAGAATGCATATGAGTTTGAAAACGAAGTACGACGGATTGCCCGGTATCGGTGGCCTTCCGCTGAGTATTCAGGTAGCACCATAGCAGCAGGACGGGAGCGTGACGGAGTTTTTGTGACAGAGGAGTGTATTCATCTTTTAGAATGCACAATCTCACGTCAGAGAGACAAGGCGTTGGAGGATTTGCAGAAACTCTTTGCACTTTATAAGCAGTACCGCAAATCACATCCAGAACAGGCGATCAAATGCTGGTTTGTTACGTTACATGAGCCAACGGCAGACCAACGCTCCTGCCGCACTCAAATAAAGGGAGCGCCACCGGAAATCTTTAACATTCTTTCCTTCCAACAGTTTCAATCCAGGTTAGTTGATTCATTTGAGTATTTACAGGCGCGAGATAACCATAAGTTCGGAAGCGTCTACGACCCGAGGACTGGAAGCACGACTCAAACGCCCAACTACATTGACGTTGGGCTACGTCGCGGCGGGCAACAATCGCCCACGACGGCAAGGGAGTTGGCGGAAGTAATCAGTGCGGGAGGAAGACTCGTAATCTTGGGCGAATACGGCGTTGGCAAGAGCATGACCCTTCGTGAGATCTACCGTATTCTGGCCAGACGTCATAGAGAATCCAAATCGCCAAGGTTCCCTGTTTTTCTGAACCTGCGTGAGCACCAAGGACAGCAAGAACCTGCTGAGATTTTGGAGAGGCATGCGCGGAATATTGGTTTTCGCTTTCCAAGCCAACTTGTTAGGGCATGGAAAGCTGGATACATCCACCTTTTTTTAGATGGGTTTGACGAGGTCTCATCATTGGGCTTGCAGGGTGCGTGGCGTCGATTGCGGGATGCACGTTACGCAAATATGGCGGGTGTGAGGTCTTTGGTGCGTGAAAGTCCACCTGACATTGGAATTGCAATTGCTGGACGCGAGAATTTCTTCGACACGGCAGATGAGCGCAAGCGCGCACTCGGAGAAAGTGCGGAGTGGCAAGATGTAAGGCTTGACGAGTTCACTGATGCCCAGATTCGGGAATTGGTTCAGCAATTTGGCTACAAGGGTAAAATCCCGCCATGGATACCAACTCGTCCGCTGCTGCTCAGCACATTATTTGCCCGCGGCATTAGCGCGGACACCAGCACAGCACTGTCCGTCCTTACAGAGCCAGCAGCTGGCTGGGACATGCTGATCACGGAGGTTTGTAGTCGAGAGGCGAGAATTGAGCACGGGATTTCGGGGGAGAACATTCGATCGATCCTTGAGTCGTTAGCAACTTTGGCGCGATCAAAGGATAACGGACTCGGGCCTGTGTCGCCGCAGGATATAGTAAGTCTTTTCCAAGCTGAGTGCGGTTTTCTCCCAACAGATGAGGCATTGGTTGTATTGCAGCGCCTTCCAGGGTTGGGGCGTGATTCGACAGGTGGCGAGGATTCGCGTTGCTTCGTTGATTCGGAATTCGCGGATGCATGCAGAGCTGGTGATCTCGTGCGTTTTGCGAGTAATCCTTACGATAGCGATGTTGGTGTTGCTCTGTCGGCTACAAAGGTGGCCATTGGACAGACTGGAATATCGATCGCTGCGCATAGGCTTAGGAATGAGGGCTTTAATGAAGGCCGATTGACCGCCGCAGCAAAAGCAATTCAAAGGTTACCGTCGTCCGGAGCAATTCCTGCGGATCTTGTCCAACTCGCCGTTAATCTTGGTCTGCCAATTGGACAGCCAATCGTCGTCTCAAATCTTCTATTTCAGAGAATGGAAGTTCCAGAGGGACGAGAGGATTTTCCTAACGTTACTTTTTCAGACTGTTACTTTAACGAACTAGAAGTGCCGGCAGAAGTTTTACCTGCTTGCTGTCCTGTTTTCAACCGCTGTCTGATTCAGGAACTCGAAGGTCGGGTCTCGTTGAGAGATTTGCCTGAGAACCGTTTTCGAGACTGTGTAATCGAGTCCTTTGCATCAACCACTGGCACAACCGCTGGCACACTCGATCTCAGCATACCGGTTGGCGCTCAAGTATTAGTCTCAGTGCTTAAGAAACTTTTTGTTCAAAGCCTTGGAGGAAGAAAGGAAAATGCCTTTTACCGGGGACTGGACGGAGTACATCAAAATAAGGTGTCTGCAATTCTTGGTCTCATCAAACGTTACGGGCTCGCGCAACCCAGTGGTAAAGCCGGCGATCCGATATGGCTGCCAGTGAGGTGGCAGCGTTCACGAGTCATGACTATTCTTGAAGCACCGTCTAGCTCGCAAGATCCGGTAATCATTGAAGCCCGAAAGATGTGACAGTTTATTTCGAGCAGCGGGCACAGGCTGACCCGGCGCACACGTACGCGCTGGTGATTGACGAGATCAATCGGGGGAACATCTCGAAGGTGTTCGGCGAGTTGATCACGTTGATCGAGCCGGACAAGCGGTTGGGCGCGGCCAACGAGATCAAGGTGACGCTGCCGTATTCGGGCGAGGAGTTCGGCGTGCCGGCGAATCTGCTCATCATCGGCACGATGAACACGGCGGACCGGTCCATTGCGCTGCTGGACGTGGCGTTGCGGCGGCGGTTCACGTTTGTGGAGTTGATGCCGCAGTCGGAACTGCTCGGCGAAGTGGCTGGCGTGCCGCTCGGCCAACTGCTGACGGCGTTGAATCGGAAGTTGGAGGCGTATCTCGACCGCGACCACCAGATCGGGCACAGCTATTTCATGGGGTTGAGCGACGTTGCCGACCTGCGGTTTGTATGGGAGCACAAAGTCATGCCGCTGTTGCAGGAGTATTTCTACGGCGACGGCGAAAAGCTGCTGGGCGTTCTGGGGAGGGCGTTCGTTCAAACTGAGAAGATCGAGGTCGGTGCTGGCGATTCCGTAGAGGAACGGGCGGTTTACCGGCCGAACGTGCCTGCCAAAGACGAAGAATTTGTGGAGGCGTTGAAAGAACTGGCGATGGGTTAGTCGAGTCAAAGCCAACGTGCTTCAGCGGTCGTGCCGGCGGGACGCCGCATGACGAGGCTACGAATGTTCACGCGCTGCAGACGAAAATGGAAGACCTGGGACTGAGGATCAATAGCGGTCTGCCGGTCTTGCGGCGCTCCGTGAAATCGGGTATAAAACAAGCGATGCACAAAGTAACGCATGTTAGAGTCCTCAAAGATTACCGGCTGGAATTGGCGTTCGACGACGGCAAGAGCGGCGTCGTCGATCTTTCCCGGCTCGTTGGTCAAGGGGTATTTGCGGCATGGGCCGACTACGCTTTCTTTGAACGGGTACGGATCGGGGAGTCTGGTGAGTTGGTTTGGGACGACCAGATTGATCTTTGTCCGGATTCGCTTTACCTCCAAGCAACTCATCAGCGACCAGAAGATGTTTTCCCGTCGCTGAAACACGAGCCTTTGTGTGCCTGAGATCAGCCGATTCTTTGGCATTGTGATCAAGATGTTCTTCGATGATCACAATCCGCCACATTTTCACGCCAGCTACGGTGAGGAGGAGGCCCTCATTGAGATTCGGACGCTGGCCGTTTTCGCGGGTCATTTGTCGCCGAGAGTGTTGGGCTTGGTCATAGAATGGGCCACGATCCACCAACAGGAGTTGATGGACAACTGGCAGCGCGGACAAGACAAGCAGGCACTAGTCAAGATCGCGCCACTGCGGTAAGCACGGACAAACGGTTGGGCGCAACCAACGAGATTTACCCCGTACTTTCGGGGTCAAGATGACGCTGCGGTATTCGGGTGAGGAGTTTGGCGTGCCGGCGAATCTGCTCATCATCGGCACGATGAACTCGCCTTCTACGATGCGCTGGAGGTGAACGACAGTGCCGTCAAAGTGTTGGGCGAGCCGACGTTGACGACCATCGCCCGCGAGTTGGTGCAGGCGGTGCGCAACAGCGTGACGATTGATTGGACCGAGCGCGAAGGCGTCCGCGCCAAGATTCGCGTCATGGTCAAGCGCATCCTCCGCAAATACGGCTACCCGCCAGACAAGCAGGAGAAGGCAACCCAGACCGTGCTCCAGCAGGCCGAACTCCTCTGTGCCGACTGGGTAAATTGAGCCAGCGGCAACACAATGCGATTGCGGCCGTTGCGGTCGAGAGAAAACACCCCTCCATCTCGTCGGCACAGAAAACGGTCTGTTCTCGGCACGAGGGAACGGTTGTGGTAGGATTTTTACATTGGAGGTTTTTTTCATGAGCGATTGGCGATTGACAACGGAGAACACGGCTCTGGTGGTCGTGGATGTGCAGGAGAAACTGATGGCGGCCATGCCGCGGCGTGAAGAATTGTTGAGCGGAGTGCAAAAGCTGCTTGGCGCCGCCAGGGTGTTGCAGTTGCCGGTGGTGCTGACCGCGCAGTATCCGAAGGGACTCGGGCCGGTCTGCCCGGAAATCGGTGGCGGGCCGGTTATTGAAAAGATGACCTTCTCATGTTGTGGTGAGGCGGCGTTTCAGCGGGCCGTGAAAGAGTTGCGACGGCAACGGCTCATTGTATGTGGTGTGGAGACGCATGTGTGTGTGCAACAGACGGCCATTGATTTGATGAAGGATTATTTCGTGTATGTGCCGGTGGATGCGGTCTGTTCCCGTCGCGATCTGGATCGGGATGTGGCCATCGAGCGACTGCGGGACTGTGGCGCGGTGATCACGACGGTGGAGAGCGCCATCTTCGAGTTGCTGCGCGAGGCCGGCACGGAAGCGTTCAAGCAATGCCGGCATCTGTTCAAATGATTCCCGCCCATCCCATCAGTAAAGAGCAACTCGCGGCATTGCCGGTGCGACGATACGAGGGGGAGATTGTGGTGGTGGGCGACCGGTGCGATCTGGAGCAGGCCATGCGCGACTTCCGACAGGAACATGTTGTCGGGTTCGACACGGAGACGCCTCCAGCCTTTCGCGTGGGGCAATCGCACAAGCCGACACTCGTGCAAGTTGCCACGGCGCGGGCGGCGTATCTTTTCCAGTTGCGGCGGATGGATTTTTCCGACGCGCTGCGGGAATTGTTGGAAAACCCGTCCCTCCTCAAGGTGGGTGTGGCGTTGGCGGACGACCTGCGGAAACTGAAGGAAGTGTTTCCGTTTGAGGAACGCGGGATCCTTGATCTCGGCAAGGTGGCACAGCATCACGGCTTGAAACAGTCCGGTGTGCGGAATCTGGCCGGCATCTTCCTCGGAATTCGAATCACCAAAGGCCCGCGTACCTCGAACTGGCGGCGCCCTGAACTGTCGCCGGGACAGATCTGTTATGCGGCAACGGATGCATGGGTCTGCCGGGAGTTGTATCTGCGGTTTCAACAGCTTGGCTGGTGCCGGGAAAATATTCTTTGACTTTGAGGGGTTTCCGGCGTTTGGTACACCGTGTCAGGTAGCCCACCCCTTCCTGGCAAGCCAATGAGCCAGGAATGTTGAAGACCAAAAAAATTCTTTTGACCAGCGTATGTCGTCCCTTGGGACCGAAACACGGTGACGCGCCGTCAGTCGGTTATGAGTTGTTGCACTGTCAAGTGACCCGTGCGCAGGGCATTTTCAGTCCGCGCACCGTCAACGAGAACTTTGCTCTCGAATACATTGCCGAGAACCTCGATGCGCCAACAGTGGTGTTGCAGTACCCGACCCGGCGGGAGTTTATCCGCGAACTAAAGAAGGGGTACGATTATGTTGGCATCTCCTTCATTATGGCCCTCTTTCACAAGATGAAGGAAATGGTCGCGCTTGTCCGTCAATACGCGCCCAAAACCAAAATTGTCCTCGGCGGCTACGGCACCATTCTGACCGACGAGGAACTTGCGCCATATGGCGATTATATTTGCCGGGAGGAGGGCGTGGGGTTTTTCCGTCGGTTACTGGAAGAACCGGCCATTCCGATGCCGTACAAACATCCACTCCTGGTCAGTTCCCTGAAGGTTTTCTCATGGCCCACGTCGCGCACAGGTAAAATCTTTGCGGGACTCGGCTGTCCCAACGGCTGCGATTTCTGTTGTACCTCGCATTTTTACCAACGCCGGCACATCCGGTTGCTGCCGGAAGGGAAAGACATCTATGCAGTGATCGAACGCTACCGCGCACAGGATCCCGACCTTGTCTTCCTGATCATTGACGAGGATTTCCTGCTCAACCGAAAACGCGCGATGGAGTTCCGCGATTGCGTCCTCAAGGGCGGACGGATCCCATCCATCTTTGTCTTCTCCAGCATCAAGGCAATCAGTCAGTACACGGTCGAGGAGATCCTCGAAATGGGCATTGACGGTTTCTGGATCGGCTACGAGGGCAGCCGCTCTGGGTACGCCAAACAACAAGGCCGGCCCGTTGAGGAAATCTTTACCGAATTCCGCGAGCACGGCATCACCATCCTCGCCTCGATGATCCTCGGTTTCGATTACCAGACCCCCGAAGTGGTGTCACAGGAGCTTGATCGCCTGTTGAGTCTCCAACCGTCGCTCACCCAGTTCCTCATCTACGGTCCCGTGCCGGGCACGCCGTTCGGCGATCGCGTTCGCAAAAGCAACCTGATGCACGAGCAGTATCTCAAAGACACCAATTTGCTTTATCGTCGCGCCGACGGATTTACCACGACGATGAAACACCCCACACTCTCCGCGGAACAGATTGAAGCGTTGCAACGCTGGTGTTTTGAGGAAGATTTCCAACGACTCGGACCCAGCATCATCCGGTTTTTGGAAACCCGGCTGCTCGGCCATGAGAAACTCAAAAACGCGCCCAATCCCGCCCTGCGCGACAAGGCCCGCCATTACGCCCGCGAATTGCGCGATGCCTACCCTGTTTTCCTCGCCGCCGGCCTGTTCGGACCGAACCGCGAAGCGCGACGCCGGACCCGCGTCCTCCAACGACGGTTGCACGCGGCGCTTGGGCAACCAACATTTGTCGAGCGCTTGAAATCGCTGGCCGCCATCGGGGCGGCCGCCTGGACAAAGATCACGCTGATGTTTGACTGGTTCCAGCACCCGCGCCTGATGCGCACTGAGTACCGTCTTCGCCACTGGGAGAACCTCTCACGCGAAATCTCCCTCCCCGGTCTGTCCGTTCAGGTCGAACTCCAACACGCCCGCGAATTGGTCTGGCTCCGCCTCGAAGGCGCGCTTCCCAAACAACATGCCGAGGGGTTGGCCTGCCGCATCCAACATTCCCTTGCCAACACCAAGAACCGTCTCGTCCTCGATTTAAACCGTTTGCATTGGGACAAAGTCGAAGACCTCGCGCCGTTGCGCGAGCGATTGCTGGCTTACCGATCGAGAATCCAACTGGTATTACCAAAACTCTCTGCCGCCCATCCCGAACTGCTGTTGCTCGCTGCCGTGTTCCAGCACTACAAGGGCTGAGCCGTTATCGGCCACGACAACAACCGCACCCGGCCGCGTGTCCTTTCGGACGCGACGTCGGGCAGGCGCCAAAATCGCACGGCATCGGGCCGGACGTTGCCGGTCCCGCGGGCGCAAACGTTGAGAATTGTTTTGTCAGCTTCTTGGAACCGCAGTGCGGACAGGACGCTTTGCCTTCCCACCGGCTTGACGGCACCAACTGCTCAAAATCCTTTTTACACTTGCTGCAATGAAATTCGTACAATGGCATGGCTGTATTTTATCCGGTTATGCCCCGGCGTCCAGTACCCGCTGCGCGGTGCGAAAGTGCATCTTGGCGACCTTCGGCAATATCTCAGCCCCGTGTTTGGCCACGATCTCTTTGCCGGCCTCAATGACCGTCTCCGAAGCACCTTTCGGCAATGTGACCCCCATTTCGCGCCCCAAGGCAATCAGGCGACGAACAAACTCGTCGCGCGCGATGATCGAGGCGGCCGCGACAGCGATGTCGCTCTCGGCCTTGTGGCGTTGAACCAGTTCAATCTTTCGACCTCGCTCCATCAACGCCTTCTCGATGATCCGCTTGTTGCCAAACTGGTCGGAGATGGCCTTTTGGCAGTCGGGAACTTTTACCAGCAGATTCTCAATGACACGGGCATGCCCCCAGCCGAGGATACTGTTGACATTGCGCATCGAGGCGTAAAGCCGGTTGTACGCTTCCGGCCCGATCGGCACCACGCTCCATAAACACCCTTTTGTGCCCCGAATCCCTCTTGCCAGCTCGAAAATCCGCTTGTCGCTGCTGACCGCTTTGCTGTCCTTTACCCCCAATTCAGCCAGCTCCTGGATGGCGGACTCGTTGACGAACACCCCGGCCACCACCAGCGGACCAAAGAAGTCGCCCTTGCCGGATTCATCCACGCCAATCCGTGGCTGGAGCCGCGACGGGTCCAGAAGGTCCTCATAACCGAATTTCACTTCGCCGAGCAGGACGGGTTCGAGATAAAACTGAATGAAATCAGCGGTGCCTTTTCCCTGAATGACCAGTTTGCCGGACTTGTAAAGCGCCAGACTCACCTTTTCGCCGCGATGTTCCGCGCCAAAATGCGCATACGGCACGTCCCGAAACATGTATCCGCGCGCCTCCAGATCGCGACGCAATCGCGCGACCTTGTCGGCGGGTAGTTGACACGTGTAAGATGTGCGCTCGGACATGGCCAGACAATTCCACATCGCGCCGCCCACGGTCAACGCATTTCGGCGGGCGTTGCCCCGCTGGTATCGCCGCCACAAACGAAACCTGCCCTGGCGGCAAACCCGCGACCCGTACGCCATCTGGGTCAGCGAAATCATGCTCCAACAAACCCGCGTCGAGACGGTAATCCCCTATTACCAACGCTGGCTCCGTGCCTTTCCCACGATCGAATCACTGGCGCGCGCCCCCCTGAGCCGCGTTCTCAGATTGTGGGAGGGTCTCGGCTACTATCATCGCGCCCGTCACCTGCACCGTGCCGCCCGTCAACTGGTTTCCTCCGCGAACAACCCCAACGACCCCAACAACCTCGACAATCCAAACCACCTTGTCCTTCAAAGTGGTCAATCCGTGGAACGATCGTTCCAAAGTTTAGCCGCTTTTTTCCGACAGTTGCCCGGAGTCGGGCGCTACACGGCCGGGGCAATTGCCAGCATCGCCTTCGATGAGCGCGCCGCCCTGGTGGATGGCAACGTGGCGCGCGTATTGGCCCGCGTGTTCAACATCCGCGCCAATGTGAAGCGAACGACAACGCAGCGACGTCTCTGGGCGTTGGCGGAAGCGCTCCTGCCCGCGCGCGGTTGCGGCGAGTTCAATCAGGCGTTGATGGAACTCGGCGCGCTCGTGTGCCTGCCGTCGAGTCCGCGGTGCGAGGAGTGTCCGTTGCGGCGTGTCTGCAAAATGCCGGGCGATACGCTTCCAAACCGCGGGCCGAAACGACGAATGACGCCGGTGACGCAGGACGTGGTCTGGATGCGACGCGACGGAAAGATTCGGTTGTGTCGGCGACCGGCGAAAGGACTTCTGGCCGGGCTATGGGAACTGCCGCCACGCGAGAATGGCGGCGGACAATTGTTGTTGACGTTGCGACACACGATCATGAATCGGCGGATCACGTTGCGGGTGTTTGCGGGTGACTCGAGCGCAGGTCAATGGGTGTCGTGCCGCTCACTGGCGCGGCGGGCGATGCCGGCGGCGCATCGGCGGGCAGTGACGGCGTTGTTGTCAGCGCAACAGTAGAACCGGACATTTGGCGAGGCGCAACAGGCGCACAAAGATGTCGCTGACGAGACGGTTGGAGAACTCGCTTCGGGTGCGGGGGGTCATGACGATCAGGTCCACCGGGGTTTCCTCGACGAAGGTGAGAAGGTTTTGCATCCGGTTTTTCGGTTCGGGGAACAACAGGACGTTGGCGTTGATCTTGGTGATCTGACACAACTCGCGCAAAGCCTCCTGTTCTCCCGATCGGACGCCGCGCCCGTGCTGGAGAGGGAAGATGTGAAGAATGCTGTTGAATCGTTTGACCCACGGGATGACGCGTTCAATCAGGGTTTCACGTTGCGGGCCGAGGTCGGTCAGCAGGGCGATATGGTGAAACCGGGGGCGTTGCCAGTCCTTCTCCTTGATCGGGCGGCCACGAAGACACAGAACGGAGCAGGGAGCGCGTTCGATGACCTGTTCCACCGTTCTGCCGGCCGACCACCATGTCAGCTCCACGCGCTGACTGGTCACCGCCATGCAGATCAGGTCCGCCTCCTTTTCCCTGGCCACGTCGGCAATCATCCGCGGCGTGTTCGTGTCGTACAGGTACAGTTTTGTATAGGGCGCTTCCGGTTTCAGCGGCGGATCAAATTCCTCATCCAAATGAGAGTGAATAAACGATTCCAACGGCGGGAAATCACTCAGCCGCTCCGGCTCCTTCACCGAGGAGGGCGGCATCACGTGCAACAAATACAGCTTGCTGTCGAACGCCTGCGCGATGGTCAGTGCATGAGGAAACACCGCGTTGGACGACGCCGAAAAATCAGTTGGAACCAGGATCCGCTTCACCATCTCGCGCAGCTTACGAATGCCGACGGCGCTTTGCAACGCCTTTCACACCAGCGGCAGTTGCTCCGCGCCCGATGGGATGACGCACCCGCGCAATTGCGGAAATCGCGACAGCAACGTCGCCGGGGCGCGCACCGTCAATTCGGGACGCGCCCGCGCCTTCAACTGTAGCGCGTTGGCGAATGCCTGGGCGTCCTTGTGATTGTTGAACACGACAAACATCCGTTGCGTCTTCGCCGCCACGCGCCGCATCCGCGCCAGTAGCGCGTCCAACTCTTCCTCGGTGTACAGATAATTGTAGCGCGCGCCGTACACCGGCTCCTTCTCGCAAAACCAGTGCTGAGCGTTTCGTCCGTGCAACCGATAATAACCGACCGTACCGATGGCGACCTCCGTCGGGCCAAGACAATGCGACAACATCGGCTGATCTACATTGCAATAAATGAATTCGTGGCGACGCAACCACCCGATCGGCTCCTCTCCCGCCCATGAATCATGCCGCAGTTCAACCGCCACTGGCCAGCCGGCAAACTGGCCGGCAATGCGCCGGAGCCAGTCGGCATTGCGCGGCTCATTTCGAAAGGACCACGGAAACTGAAAAAGTACCGCCGCCAGACGCTCTGCTTCACGCAACGGCCACAAGCCTTCCGTAAACCGCGCAAACTCCGACGACGACCAGACCGAGTCGCGTTCATGCGTGAATCGCCGCCACGCCTTGGCAAGGAAACGAAAATGCGGAGCATCCGACGTCGCGTGCAACCAGCCGTTCGTCGTCCGCGCTGTTGGAGGGCGATAAAACGAGCTGTCCACCTCGACACAATCAAGGAATTCGGCGAGCGTGCGTAGTTGTTCGGTGCCGGCGAGACCCGGTGGATACACTATTTCTTCCCAGTCCGGATAACTCCAGCCGGCGGTGCCGACAGAAATGCCTTCCTCGCTCATGTCGTTTGTCATGTCATCCTACCAGTTTCCGTGTTCTGTGCAGAACCCCAAAAGCACCTGAAAAACGAAACATCTTGCGCCAATCATTACACTTTTTTGAGACGATCGTCTCAAAAAAGTGTAAAGCGAGGATAGCGGTCATAGGAAGGAGACGGAGGATCCGGAGCCGAAACGAGTCGGAGAGGCTGTCATGGCCGATATCCGGTTGGCCGCCGTGGCGTTGAGGATTGTCCGTTGCTTTACAGCGAAACGCGCGGCGGCTACAATCGCCACGTGAAAATTATCGCTTTTGCAGATGTGCATGGTCGCTTCGACATGGTTGCCTCGGCATTGCGCGTCGCCGGCCCGGTAGACGCCGTCATCGTGGCGGGCGACATCACGCAATTCGGGTTGCCCTCCGATGTGGATCGGGCCATGGCCTTGTGGCGTCCCCTGGCGCCGGTGTTGATCGCGGTGGCGGGCAACCTCGACTCGCCGGAAATCGAACGCCACCTGGAAGATATCGGGGTCTCGGTGAACGCCCGCTGCCGGCAGATGGACGACGTGGCGTTTTTTGGTTGTTCCGCGGCGCCGATTTCCATCGGTACACCCTACGAGATTTCTGAGGAAAACATCGCGCAGCGTCTTGCTCGTGGTGCAAAAGGCGCCGCGGGCGCCGCCACGCGCGTGTTGGTGAGCCACGCGCCGCCGCGCGGAGTTGTGGATTTCACCTCCAGCGGTGTTCATGCCGGCAGCGAAGCGGTCCGTGAATTTGTCCAGCGCGAACAACCCTCGCTGGTTATCTGCGGGCACATCCACGAAGCCTACGGTCAGGAACGGCTCGGCGCGACCCTGGTGGTCAACTGCGGTCCCGCGATGCGCGGTCAATACGCCGTCATTGAGATTGCCGCGGACGATTGCCGGGCCACCTTGTTCTGATTCGGAGACGACCGATGCTCGCACTGACCCACAAACTCCATGCCGGCGAGGAACTTACCCGCGAGGAAGTGGCCGTGGCCGTCGTCGGATTGCTGGACGAAACCACCAGCGACGACCTGAAAGCGGATTTTCTCACCGCGCTGGCGCAAAAAGGCGAGACCGCGGCGGAAATCGCGGCTTTCGCGCAGGAACTGCGCCAGCGCGCCGTGGACCCGCAACTCGTTGGCGACCTGCTTGACATCGTTGGCACCGGTGCCGACATGGCGCACACCTTCAACATCTCCTCCTGCGTCATGTTTATTGCCGCCGCCGCCGGGGCGCGAGTGGCCAAGCACGGCAACCGTGCCGTGACCAGCCGCTGCGGCAGTGCCGATGTGCTGGCGGCGCTCGGCGCCAACATCGAACTGCCACCCGCCGCGGCGCGGCGTTGTCTCGAAGAGACGGGGCTGACCTTCTTTTTTGCGCCGCTGTATCATCCCGCCTTTAAAATGATTGCGCCGGTCCGTCGGAAACTGGCGGAACGAAAACAGCGTACGGTCTTCAACCTCCTCGGCCCGCTGGTGAACCCGGCGCGTCCGTCGCACCAACTCCTCGGCGTGTTCGATCGCGCGCTGGTGGTGAAGTACGCCGAGGTGTTGCGGTTGTTGGGAGTCAAACACGCCATGGTCGTGCATGGTGACGGCCTGGATGAATTCACCATCCTCGGTCCCAACCATGTGGCTGAATTGTGGGGTAACCGCATTGAAGTCTCCGAAAAAGTCTTCCCGTACCGGCCATCCGACATCCAAATCTCCGCGCCAACCCTCCGTCACCTCGAAGGCGGCGACCCATCCGCCAACGCGCAGATCGTCCGCCACATTCTCACCGGTGCCGATCGCGGCCCGCGACGCGACATCGTGCTGTTGAACGCCGCCGCTGCGCTGGTGACGGCGGAAAAAACGCCGGATTTCCCCAGCGGCTGGACGCTGGCGTCGGAGTTGATTGACAGCGGGGCGGCTTGGGAGAGGTTGGAAACGTTTATCGGCGTCTCACAAACCGCGGCGCGTTGACAGAGCAGAAGCTGCTCTTTTCAGGTGGTTGTCAGGGAGCGATTGCGCATTTCTCCCAGGAGAACCAGGGTCAGAATTAGCAACGGCGACAGAATGTCGTGAATCCAAAGAATCGCGCCGAAGTTGCCGGCGGCAAAATTGCCGTGGACAAAGGCCTGATGGAAATGTCCCGCCGCGCAACCCAACAAAAAGACATTGCCGGCGATGGCGGCGGCCAGCCGGAATTGGCCGCGATACACGGCGCTGAGCAGGCCGAGTGTTCCGACCGCCAGATTGGCCACGGCCACTTCCCATTGGAACGGGCTGGGGGGCCAACCAATGGACTCGGCCACCTGCGTGTGAAACACCGTGTGCCCGACAAACGCCCACACACCACCCAGTCCCATGTGACACACCAACAACCAACCGGCCAGCGTTTGGAAGCGCGCCGCGCCCTTCTGTTTCCGCGCCACAATCGTCACAAAGCCGCCGACCAGCGCGATCGCAAACAAAATCACGGTAAACATCGTTTTGTTCTCCCTGCCATTCCCACACCAGAACCGTGGTTGACCTTACCAATCTCACTGGAGGGACACAAGTCTTTTCCGACGGAATGACAACCGGTCAAAGTAGGATTAGTTTGTGGTGTGCACGAAGCTATTGCTAAACCGCTCGACTGGTTTTCGATCAAGCTGGCCGGACTAAGCGTTCACCGAGGCGCCGGGGGACGCGGACAGGCGGCAGAAGTGGAGGCATTGTTGCACGACCCCGGTTTCTTCTGCGGCGCCGTCGGTGTTCCTGCCGACTTCCAGTTGAAGCGGCGTACATTTCAATTCACGTCGCCGGTGGTCTCGCCGTGGAAACGCAATAACACGGTGCAGGGACGATTCTTTCCCGTCGGCGAGTCCTGGCGGGAGCGAGCCACCGTGGTATTACTGCACGGATGGAATGCGGAGATGGGTTATCGGACGTTGTTTCCCTATCTGGCGCGACGATTGAACGCGACGGGAATCAACGCCGCCATGTTTGCGTTGCCCTATCACGGGCCGCGCAAACCGCGCGGACGCGACGCGATTCGCAATTTCATTGCCGACGATTTGCGGCATGTGACGCTGGCGACGCATCAGGCGCTGGCGGATGCGCGGGCACTGGTGGCATGGCTGGCGGCACAAGGATGCGAGCGGGTCGGCGTGTGGGGCATCTCGCTGGGGGCATGGTTGGGCGGGTTGCTGGCGTGCGTGGAGCCGCGGGTGACGTTTGCGGTGTTGATGACGCCGGTGGCGCGGATGGATCGGGTGATCAAGGAACTGGAGTTTTGCGAGCCGATTCGTCAGAGCCTCGGCGGGGCTGCGGTGCGCATGGAACCGCTGAACCTGATGTCGCATCGCCCGAAAATGGACGCGGAGAACATTTTGATTGTGGCCAGCGAGCACGATCTGTTTGCGCCGATGGAGACCATCGAGGAATTGTGGCGGGCGTGGGGGAAACCGACGCTGTGGCGGCAACAGCACGGGCACATCAGCGTGTTGATGTCAGCCCCGGTGATGGAGCGGACAGTGAGATGGATTGCGCGGCGAACAACGTTGCGGTAGCTGGCCGTCTTGGTGGTTTTGCCAAAAGCCAATAGGTATTTCACTCTTTTGGCAGCAGAGGGGGAGAAGAAGGAGGAAGGTGTGTATGATGCCGAAGAAATACGCGATGATGATGTCGGCCGTGATGCTGGCCGTGGCCTGCGGCGCCGAGCCGCGTCGGGAACGAATGGTACGCGAACAAATCGAGGCCAGAGGCGTGACCAATACCGCGGTGTTGGCGGCGATGCGAAAGGTGCCGCGGGAGGAGTTCGTGCCGATGGCGTGGCGGGAGTTGGCGTATCGTGACGGACCGTTGCCGATCGGACGTGGGCAGACGATTTCGCAACCGTACGTGGTGGCGTTGATGACGGAGTTGCTGGAGCTGAAACCGGGCGAAAAGGTGTTGGAGGTGGGAACAGGGTCGGGCTATCAGGCGGCGATTCTGGCGGAGGTTGGGGCGGAGGTTTATACAATCGAGATTGTGGAGACGCTGGCGAAATCGGCGGCAGAACGGTTGAAACGCTTGGGCTACGAGAAGGTGAAAGTGACATGCGGCGACGGCTATCTGGGGTGGAAGGAGCATGCGCCGTTTGACGCGGTGATGGTGACGTGCGCGGTGGAGCCGGTGCCGCCGCCGCTATTGGAGCAGCTCAAGCCGGGCGGACGCTTGGTGGTGCCGTTGGGCGCGGCGGGGGAGACGCAGATGTTGGTGGTGTTGCGGAAGGATGCGAAGGGGAATGTGACCCGTCGGGATGTGGTGCCGGTGGCGTTTGTGCCGTTGGTGCGAGAGAGCGGAAAGGAATAGCCGATGGCTGACAACCGGATGTCAATGGCTGGAAGAGGAAAGGCGACGGGTTAAAGGCCGGAATCGAGGACCTGACGAACAAGGGTGAGGAGGGCGTTGGCGGTGTAGGGTTTTTGGAGGTAGCCGAGGCAGCCATGTTCGAGCATGCGCTGGCCTTCGAGTTCCTGGCTGTGGCCGCTGGAGACAATGATGCGGGCGGTGGGGTTGATTTCGCGGATTTTGGAGAGCAGTTCGGGGCCGCTCATGTGGGGCATGACCATGTCGGCAATGACCAGGGCGATGGTGGGCCAGTCGCGACGGTAGCGGGTGAGAGCGGCGGCGCCGTCGGGGGCGGCGATGACCTTGTAGCCTTCGGATTCGAGGGTGATTTGGGCCATCTCGCGGATGATGTCTTCGTCTTCGACCAACAGGATACATTCGGTACCGCGTCGTGGCTTGGTTTCGGCAATGGTTTCGGCGGTGGGTAACGGTTTGGTGGTCGCGGGCAGGTACACTTCGAAGTGAGCGCCTTTGCCGGGGGCGGATTCGACGCGAATGAGGCCGTTGGCGTTTTTGACGATGCTCATGACGAGTGAAAGGCCGAGGCCGGTGCCTTTACCGGGGTGTTTGGTGGTGAAGAATGGCTCGAAGATGCGTTGTTGGGTGGCTTCATCCATGCCGTGGCCGGTGTCGCTGAATCCGAGCATCACGTAATCGCCGTCGGGCAGGGCGATGTTGGGGCGTTTGGGGTCTTTGGCTTTGAGGGTGACGTTGCGGGTGGTGACGGTGAAGATACCGCCGTGGGGCATGGCGTCGCGGGCGTTGACGGCCATGTTGAGGATGACCTGTTCGAGTTGGGAGGGGTCAATTTCGACGAGATGAAGGTCAGGGGCGAGTTTGCGTTGAAAAAGGATGGTTTTGTCGAAGCTGCGTTCGAGCAGTTGCAGGGTTAGGTCAATGCAGTCGTTGGGGTTGAGGACGCGCTGGCGGGGGATTTCGCGGCGGGCGAAGGCGAGTAGTTGTTTGGTGAGGGCGGCGCCGCGGTGGGCGCTGGATTCGGTGGCTTCGAGGTATCGGTAGTTTGGGCTGGAGGTGGGAGTGTGTTGTTTGACGTAGCTGGCGCAGGCAAGGATGGCGGCCAGGACGTTGTTGAAGTCGTGGGCGATGCCGCTGGTGAGATTGCCGATGGACTCGATTTTTTGGGCCTGGATGAGGTCGCGGTAGAGTTCCTCGGCCTGGAGGGCGCTGGCCACGACGTTGGCGAGAACTTTCATTTCGGCGGCCAGTGGCGGGGAGATTGTGATCGGGTCGCGGTAGAACAATCCGATCAAACCGACCTGTTCACGTCGGCGGATGATGGGGGTGAGGGCGGCGACGGTGAGGTGTTCATGTTCGGCGAGGTTGGCGAGGGCGCTGGAGAGTTCGCGGGGGGCGTTGTGGACGATGATCTGGGCGGGTTCTTTTTGCGGGTCCTGGAATTCGGGCAGGGGCCATTCGCTGCTCTGGAGTTGTTCGGGGGAGGAGGCGTTGAGGCCGTGGATGCCGCGCAGGAAAAAATGCCGGGCGTCGCCTTTCTGGACGACCCACATGGCGACGACGTCCGCTTCGAAAAGCTGGCCGATTTTTTCCAGTACCTCCATCGGCACCTGGCTGGCGTCGAGTCGGTCAATCAAGGCGCTGGTGATCTGGGAGAGAAGGGTTTGGCGCTGGAAAGTGAGGCGTTGTTGCAGTTCGATCTCGCGGGCGCGGGCTGTGGCCAATTCTTCGTTGTGGCGGCGGAGGCGTCGCACGAGCAGAAATGATTCCGATGCGGAGAGGCACAGTATCAGGACCGAGGCGGCGCTCAGGGGCAAATGGATTTGAACCCACGCCGGGTCGGTGCTGTTCATGCGTCCGATTAACAGGTAGGCGAGAGTGACCAGCAGGGCCAGAAAATACAGTTTGGTTCGCAACAGCCAGAACTCCCAGCCCCACCCTCGCGGAGACAATGTTGTCGCGCCGGCAGGAGAAACGAGACCGGGTTCTTTGAGGGATTCGGATTGCATGCCTATACGCCCGGTAGAGTAAACATTTTGTCCGACAAGTCAACCGTCGGGAAAAACTACGGCACCTGCGAATCGAGCACCGACCTTACCAGACGGTGCAATGCTTGCGTGTCGTAGGGTTTTTGCAGATAACCGAGGCAACCGGACTGAAGCATCTGTTGACCCTCCAGTTCGTGACTGAACCCACTGGAGACAATCACCCGTACCGCCGGGTTGATTTCTTTCAGGCGCGTTAACAGTTCCACTCCGCTCAGGTGCGGCATGACCATGTCCGCAATCACCAGGTCAATGTTCTTCCAGTCTCGCTCATACAAGGCCAGCGCCGTGGCTCCGTCCGGCGCGGTGATCACCGTGTAGCCGCGCGATTCCAACGCCAGCGCGGTCATTTCCCGGATCACGTCCTCGTCCTCGGCCAACAGGATCCGCTCGCATCCGCCGCGCGCCTCGGCGGCCAGCGGTTTGCCCGCCGCCGGCAATGGTTTGCTTGAAACGGGCAGGAATACCTCGAACAACGCGCCGTGTCCCGGCGCCGATTCCACGAGGATTTCGCCGCCGGCATTTTGCACGATGTTTTGGACCAGCGCCAGGCCGAGGCCACTGCCCTGGCCGTGCGGTTTGGTGGTGAAGAACGGCTCGAAAATCCGCCGCTGAACGGCCTCGTCCATGCCGTGTCCCGTGTCGCGGAAACTGAGTACGACATAGTCGCCTTCCGGCAACGACAACCGGGCGCGTTCGGGGCTGTTGATGTCGAGACGGGTGTTGCGCGTGGTGACGGTCAGAGTGCCGCCATGGGGCATGGCGTCGCGGGCGTTGATGGCGAGATTGAGGACGACCTGTTCCAGTTGGGAGGCGTTGATTTCGACGGGGCGCAGGTTGGGGGCGAGACGCAGCAGGATGTGCTGGTTTTTCTCAAAGCCGCGTTCCAGCAGGTCGAGCGTGGATTGCACGATGTCATTCGGGTTCAAAATGCTGGTGGGCGGCCCTTCGCGGCGTGCAAAGGAGAGCAATTGTTTGGAGAGGGCGGCGCCGCGGTGGATGCTGGTTTCGGCGGCGGTGAGGTAGCGGTAGGAGGGGTTGGTGGATTCGGTGTGTTGTTTGACGTAGCTGACGCAGGAGAGGGTGGCGGCGAGGATGTTGTTAAAGTCGTGGGCGATGCCGCTGGCGAGGTTTCCCAGAGAGTCAATCTTTTGGGATTCGGCCACGTTGCGGTACAATTCCTCGGCCTGCACCGCGCTGGCGAAAAGGTTGGCGACAGTCTGCATTTCGGCGGCCAGCGGCGCCGCAATCTGACGGTTCTGACGGTAAAACGCCGCGACGACGCCGACCACCGTTTCCCGGCTGATGATCGGGGTAAAGGCGCCCGTGATCAGGCCTTCGCGTTTGCAAAAACCCGCCAGGGCCGGGACTGCATCGTGCGGCAGGTTCTCGATGATGATTTGTCGTTGCTCTTGCAATACTTTTTCAAAACAGGGCGACACCCGCCCGATGGTACCGAGTTCCTTTGCCGCGGCGTCGCTCAGGCCGCAAATACCGCGTGCGGCCAGTAACCCCTCGGCGGTATGTTCGGCAATCCAAACCGCCACCACGTCCGTCTCGAACAATAATGCCAGCCGTTCCACGAGTTCCGTCGGCACCTGTCGCATGTCGAGATTGTTCAGTAAGGCGCGGGAAATCTGGTTCAGGATGTTGCGTCGCTGTTCGGCGAGGCGATCGGCCAGTTCGATCTCGCGGGCGCGTGCCGCCTGCAATTCGTGATAGCGGCGTTGCCAGCGTTGGATCGCAAACACCGCTTCTCCGACTCCCAATCCAAACACCAACACCGACGCCGCGCTCAACGGCAAATCCACCTGGACCCAGCGCGGGTTGTCCGAACTGAGGCGTCCCACCAGAAAATAAATGATGGCCACCCCGGCCGCCGAGGCGTACAGCCGCGCCCGTTGCGACCAGCGTGGCGAAGTGGGAACCACGGGAAGAGATGCCATTTTTTCCATGGATTTTTCCTTTTTAGCATCCTTCATGCCGCGATCTTTTGCAAGGTTGTTTGCCAACGTCAATTGCCTCCGTTACAATACCCCGTCCATGAAACCCCGCACATCCGCCGCCGCCTCGCCTTCTCGTCCCACCGCGCGGCAACTTACCACCCGCCTCCGCCAGCTCGAATTGCTCACCCGCGTCAGCCACGTTATCAATTCCTCACTCGAACCTGAGAAACTTCTCAATCTCGTCGTTCGCGAAGCCGTCAACGTCATGCGTGCCACCAGCGGCTCGCTCGCGCTCATCGAACCCCATACTCAGCTTCTCGAAATCCAAACCGCCATCGGCCTCACACCTGCCGCCCGTCGTCTCAAACTCGCCATTGGCCGTGGCGTCACCGGTTGGGTCGCCAAAACCGGCCAGCCTCTCCGCATCTCTGATGTTCGCGCCGACCCGCGTTACATCCCTGTTCGCAAGGACATCCGCAGCGAACTGGCCGTTCCGTTGATCGTCAACGGCGAACTCATCGGTGTCCTCAATGTGGATTCCACCCGGCGCAATGCTTTCAGCGCCGACGACGAAATGCTTCTCGTTGCCCTCGCCAATCATGCCGCCCAGGTCATTCACAACTCCTGGCTCTACGCCGCCGTCGCCCTCAACGCCCGCCGCCTTCAATCCCTTTTCGGTATCGCCCGCACCATTATCGCCTCCCACGATCTCGAAGAAATCCTCCAACTCGTTGTCCGCGACGCCTGTGCCCTGATGGAAACCAAAATCGGCTCGTTGATGCTCCTCAACGCCGCCCGTGATCGCCTCGAATTGCGGGCCTGCCACGGCGCCAGCCCCGATTACCTCCACAAACCGCCCCTTTCCGTGGACGACAGTCTTATTGGCAACGTCGTCCGACGCGGCAAACCCGTCCAGGTCCACAATGTCCAACACCACGACGCCTACCAACACATCGAACTCGCCCGCCGCGACGGTCTTGTCTCGTTGCTCTCTGTTCCCATGATGCACGGCGACACCGCCATCGGCGCTCTCAGCGTGTACACCGGCGCCCCCCATCGTTTCTCCAACCAGGAGATCAGCATCCTCTCCGCCCTCGCCAATCTTGCTGCCATCGCCATCGAAAATGCCCGACTTCATCGCCGGGTCGTGGATGTCGAGGAACAACTCCGCCGCAATGAACGCCTCAGTACCCTCGGCCTGCTCGCCGCCGAGGTTGCCCACGAAATCCGCAACCCGCTGACTGTGATGAAAATGCTCTTTCACTCCCTCAACCTCCGCTTCGACCCCGATGACCCTCGCGCCCGCGACGCCGAAGTCATGGCCGAAAAAATGGAACAACTGAACCGCATCGTGGACCGTCTCCTCGGCTTTTCCCGCGCCACCGAAACCACTCACCAACCGCTCAACCTCAACGTCCTCCTCGAAGACATCCTGTTGTTGACCCGCCACAAACTGGCCCAACAAAAAATCGTCCTCCGCACCTGTTTCGACGCCGACCTGCCCGCCGTCCGCGCCGACCGCGCCCAGATCGAACAAGCCTGTCTCAACCTCATCCTCAACGCCGTGGACGCCATGCCCAACGGCGGCACCCTTACCGTGGCCACCGCCGTGGAAAAGGCCAGCGCCGTGCTCACGTTTACCGATACCGGCGTCGGCATGAGCGAGGAACAACGGCAACGTCTTTTTGAACCGTTCCTTACCACCAAAACCGGCGGTACCGGTCTCGGTCTTGCCATTGTCCACCGCATCGTTACCGAGGTTCACCGCGGCCAACTCGAAGTCGAGAGTGTTCCTGGTCGCGGCACCACCTTCCGCCTGCGCCTGCCCCTGTGACCCATAACACCTCACGATCCATCCAATCTGCTGACAAGGATCATGAAATTGATTGATGATGATTCCGGCAGTTCGGTGCACAAGTCCTTTTGTGTGCTGGCAGGAATCATCGTGTTGACGGTGGTCGTGTTGCTGCTGTCGGCTCCCGTGGTGGTCCGCCACGGGTCGGGTGATGTGGCCATCCTGTTGGATGGAGGATGGCGCGTATGGAACGGACAGGTGCCGCACGTGGATTTCTACACGCCGCTTGGGCCGGTCATGCCGTTGGTGATAGCCTTGGGAATGCGACTGGGGGGTAACAGTTGCCAGCATTGGATATGCAAACGCGGTGGTGTTTGTTCTGGTATCGCTATGGGCATGGAGCCTTACCCGTTCGAAACTGGTGGCAAGCTTTCGTCTGGTCTTTGCGCTCTACGTCGGTTTCCTGGTGGCCAGCGCGGATGGCTATGGCTATACCCAATACGAGATTACGTATGAAGGACTTTACAACCGATACGCTGTTGCGCTGCTGTGCTTGATTTTCGTGGAAGCCTTGGGGACCGACAAGGCCGAAACGAGCGTTCGGACACAATTCCTGGAAGGGGCATCCACCGGCGTGGCGTTGGTGGTGGCGTTTCTCAAAGCGAATTTCTTTGCCGTTGGGATGTTTGGTATCGGAGCCGGCGTTCTGCTCATGCCGCAACGCCGCGCCCGGTGGTGCGGACTGGGAACGGCAGCGGTTATTAGCAGTTTCCTGATGCTCTGGTATCTGAACTTCGATGAGGGACTGACGTTGCTACGTCGCCACCTGCGTCCGACGGACCGGATTACCGCGCTGGATTTTTCCAATCCATTCGCGTTTGCCCTGCAACAACCGCCGCCCCGGGGCGACGCGCTGTGGTGGCACTTGAACGTGACATTCAATCGCCAATTCCATCCCTCCCCGCAGAGGTTGCTGGGTGACGCCACTCTGGTGATGGTTGGGCAACGGCCACCGGCATCCGAATTGTCCCCGTCCATATGCGAGGGGGTGTTCGACCTCTACTCATCATTTCTTGGAGAAACACTTCACTCAGGTTGACGAATCCCTCCATTGGCGGCTGTATCGCAAACGCTGAGGACCGCTTGCCGTCAACGCTTTATCACCGCCGAAGCAGGCGGTGGCGATCCGGTACGGAACTCCACATGGCGAACCTGTCCGCCAGCGTGCGCCACCCAGCCGCCAAACCCGAGCGCCGCCAACGCCGCTACCAGCACCAACGTCGTCAACCAGCGTTCGAACTTGGGGAGTTTCCATTTTACGAGCAGCGTGACCAGCGCAATCACACCAGTAACATAATACGCCCACGCTGCGGTCTCCGCACGTTGCTCGTGCAGCCGAAGCCAGCGCAATCCATCGGCGTCCAGCGTCGTTGCCAGATGCGCCGCCGCCTTCTCGCCAAACTCCACCACCGGCCAGACTGAGCCGCACACCAGTACCATCAGCACCAAGGCCACCATCTGCGCGCCTTTGTTCCCCGTGATCAAGCCGAGCACCAACGCCAGCAGCGCCATCATCATCCCGTAAACCGGTAACGGGTTCAGCAGCACGTGAACGTACTCAGGCCGTTTCAGTGCTTCCAACATCTGTTGCAGTTCCGTCATGTTTTCCTCCAATCGTTCGTTGCTTCCATAACAGATAAATGGCCGGGTAAACCAGCAATTCCATGACAAAACTTGTGGTCAAACCGCCCACCATCGGGGCAGCGACCCGTTTCATCATGTCGGCACCGGTGCCGGCGCTCCACAGGATCGGCAGCAACCCCATCGTCGCGGCGGCCACCGTCATCAGTTTCGGGCGAATCCGTTTGACCGCGCCGTGAATGATCGCTTCTTCCAACTCGGCCCGGTTCCGCAGTTTGCCGGCGCGTTGAGCCTCGTTGTAACTCAAATCAAGGAACAACAACATGAACACCCCGGTCTCCGCATCCAGTCCGGCCAGCGCGATCATGCCGATCCAGACGGCGATGCTGACGTTGTAGTCGAGCCACCAGAGCAGCCAGACCGCGCCGACCAGACTGAACGGCACGGCCAGCATCACGACCAGCGTTTTGAACCACGATTTCGTGTTGAAGTACAGCAACAGGAAAATCAACGCCAGCGTGACCGGCACGACGATCTTCAGTCGTTCCCGGACCCGGAGCATGTTCTCGTACTGGCCGCTCCAGACCAGATGATAGCCGGCGGGGGCGAGTTTGGCCGCTTCCACCGCTTTCTTCGCCGCCTCCACGTAACCGCCCACGTCCCGTCCGACAATGTCCACAAACACGTACCCGGCCAGCATCCCGTTTTCGTCGCGAATCATTGACGGACCGGTGGCGAGCTGGATGTCGGCCAACTCGCCGAGTGGCACTTGACGGCCCATCGTCGTTTTGACGAGCACCCGCTCCAGCTGATCCAGTTCAGCGCGCCGGTCGCGCGGGTAACGGAGATTGATCGTGTAGCGTTCCCGTCCCTCGATGGTGGTGGAAACCGTTTCGCCGCCGATGGCGGTCATCAGGACGCCGTGAACGTCGTCAATCGTCAACCCGTGACGGGCCAACGCTTCGCGTCGCGGCACGATGTCCACGAAAAAACCGCCGGCCGCCCGCTCGGCAAACACGCTGCGGGTGCCGGGCACGCGGCGCAACACGGCCTCGATGCGCTCGCCGATGCGCTGGATTTCGTCGAGGTTAGCGCCGAGGATTTTGATACCGACCGGCGTGCGGACGCCGGTCGAAAGCATGTCAATACGGCCTTTGATCGGCATCGTCCAGGCGTTGACGTTGCCGGGAATCTGGAGCGCCGCATCCATTTCCGCTACGAGCTTTTCCCACGTCAGACCGGGACGCCATTGCGACTTCGGTTTGAGCTGCACCACGGTTTCCATCATCGAGAACGGCGCGGGATCGGTTGCCGTATCGGCACGACCGGCCTTGCCGTGGACACTCTCGACTTCGGGAAACGATTTTAGAATGCGATCCTGAAGCTGGAGCAGACGGGTAGCTTCGGTGACGGAAATGCCCGGCATCGTGGTGGGCATGTAAAGGATTGTGCCTTCATTGAGCGGCGGCATGAACTCATGACCGAGTTTGAAATACACCGGCACCGTTGTCGCCACAATGAGCGCCGCCAGCGCGATGACCGTCTTCGGCCAGCGCAACACCAGCCGGCACGGTTTTCCGTACAACCAGAATAACACCCGACTGACCGGATGCTTCTCTTCGGGGTAGTACTTGCCGACGCAGACCGCGTTGAGTAACCCCGCCAGCGGTCGGAACCGGAAATTGAACCGCTCCATTCGCGTGAACAACATCCGCACCGCCGGGTCGAGCGTGACGGCCAGCACGGCGGCAAGCGCCATCGCCAACGTCTTGGTGTACGCCAGCGGTTTGAAGAGCCGTCCTTCCTGCTCGACCAGCGTGAACACCGGCAGAAACGACACGGCGATCACCAGCAACGAGAAAAACACGCTTGGCCCGACCTCCATCAACGCCTCCAGCCGCACGGCATGAAAATCGCCCCGACCGCCCTCCTCCTGCCAGCGTTCGAGTTTCTTGTAGGCATTCTCGACCTCCACAATCGCGCCGTCCACCAGCACACCGATCGAGATGGCAATGCCGGCCAGCGACATGATGTTGGAGGTGATGCCCATGAAATACATCGGGATGAACGCCAGCGCGACCGAGATCGGAATCGTGATGATCGGTACGAGCGCCGACGGAATGTGCCAGAGGAAAAACAAAATCACCGCGCTAACGATGATCATCTCGACCGTGAGATCGTGTTTCAGCCCGTCAATGGATTGACGGATCAACTCCGAGCGGTCGTACGTCGTCAATACCTCAACCCCTTCCGGCAATGACGGTTTCAGTTCAGCCAGCTTCGCTTTCACGCGCTCAATAACGTGAAGCGCGTTTTCGCCGTGGCGCATCACGACGATGCCGCCGACGGTATCGCCTTCGCCGTTGAGGTCGGCGATGCCGCGCCGGATTTGCGGGCCAATCGCAATCTCTGCCACGTCGCGCAACAACACCGGCGTGCCGGTAGGCGTTGTTTTCACGACGACCTGACCGAGGTCGTCGGTTTTCGTGATATAGCCGCGTCCGCGCACCATGAACTCGCGTCCGCTCCACTCGATGAGGCGCGCGCCGACTTCGTTGTTGCTGCGTTTGATGGCGTCGGCGATCTCCACCATGCCGAGGCCGAACGCCTGCAATTTTACCGGGTCAACCGTGACCTGATACTGTTTCTGGAATCCGCCGAGACCCGCAACCTCCGCCACGCCCGGTACGCTCTGGAGCGCATACCGGAGATTCCAGTCCTGAAACGAACGCAAATCCCCCAGCGAATGTTTGCCAGACGTGTCCACGAGCGCGTACTGGAACACCCACCCCACACCCGTCGCATCCGGTCCCAACTCCGGCGTCACGCCCGCCGGCAACTGACCGGTGATCTTCGACAGATATTCCACGACCCGAGACCGCGCCCAGTAGATGTCCGTGCCGTCCTGAAAAATGACATAGACGTAGCTAAACCCGAAATCCGAGAAGCCGCGAATGGCCTTTACCCGTGGCGCGCCCAGTAACGCCGTGATAATCGGGTAGGTCACCTGATCCTCGACGATGTCCGGTGACCGGTCCCATTGGGTGAACACAATGACCTGCGTGTCGGACAAATCCGGTATCGCATCCAGCCGGATGTGTTTCATCGTGTACATCGCATACGCGACCGCCGCCGCCGTGAGCAGGATTACCAGCAACCGGTTGTGCGCCGAAAAGTGAATGAGACGCTTGATCATTTATAAGGTATTACGATCAGTGGCGGTAAATCCTGCGGGAAGAAATTTGAGATGAACAATTGACAAATTGATACATGTGTTTTATACAAACGTTTGTATGAACATAAGAAAACCACAACCTATTTCTGAAACACGCCAACAAATTCTAAATGTTGCTGAGCGGCTTTTTGCCGACCACGGTTTACAAGGGGTTTCGATTCGCGATATCACACGTGAAGCAAATGTTAATCTCGGCGCGATTAACTACTACTTTGGAACGAAACAACAGTTGATTGCTGCTGTGTTTGAGCGGCGTCTCGCGCCGATTGGCGAGGAAAGGTTGGCATCGCTAGATGCCGTGGAGAACGCAGCGGGGGCCGGTGCGCCCACGCTCGAAGCGGTGCTGGAAGCGTTTATCCGACCGGCTGTTCGGCAGGCGTTGGATGAGCCGCATGGAACGGCGCAGTTTCGCAAATTGATGGGACGCTGTTTCCATGAGCCAAACGCTGAACTGGATGTCGTCCTGCATAAACATTTCGATCCGGTGAGGCAGCGGTTTGACGCGGCTTTGTCGCGAGCAATGCCGGGGTTGAGTCGGGAGGATGTGTTCTGGCGGATGCACCTGACGTTGGGTGTGTTGCATCATTCGCTCATGATGTTGGATCGTCAACCACCCGGCCTGCCGCCCATTCAATTGGATGTAGAGAGTTTGGTCAAACGGTTGGTCGCCTTTTGCGCGGCCGGATTTCGCGCCGCGATTGCCCAATGAAACCGGTCGCGTTCATCATGGTTGTCGTGTTCGCGCTGACTGGTTGCATGACCGTCGGGCCGGACTACAAGAAGCCGGCCACGGCTACACCGACCGCGTGGAACTCCCGGTTGCCGGGTGGGGTGAGCGTCGAGCGGAACGAGTCCTTGGCGCGTTGGTGGGAGTCGTTCAACGATGCGACACTTACCAGCTTGATCGAACAAGCGCGAGTCAGCAATCACGATCTCCGTCAAGCGGAAGCGCGGTTACGCGCGGCGCGGGCACAACGCGGCGCGACCAAAGCCGACCTGTTCCCAACGCTTTCCGCCAATGCCGCGGCCAGTCGCACCCGCAGCAGTGAAGAGGCAGGCGGCGGGACGACCGGTAATCGTTTTGCCAACAGCTTCGACGCAAGTTGGGAACTCGACTTGTTTGGTGGCAAACGTCGGGCGTTGGAAGCGGCAACCGCTACAATGGAGGCTTCGGAAGAGGATTTGTGCGATGTGTTGGTGAGTTTGTCTGCCGAGGTGGCGCTGAATTATGTCGAACTCCGTATGTATCAAATCCGCCTCGCAGTTGTTGAGGCGAGTTTGAAAACACAAACTGAGACTCACGAAATCACTCGCTGGAAGTGGGAGGCCGGTTTGGCAACTCAGCTTGATGTGGATCAGGCGCGCCGCAGCTTGGAAACAACCCGCGCGGAAATTCCGTCGCTCCAAACAAGCGTGGAACAGACGAAGCACCGTCTAGCTGTGCTGCTTGGCCAATCGCCGGGCGCATTGAACAGATTACTTGACGCGACCAAACCGGTTCCGACAGCTCCGGACGGGATCGCGGTTGGCGTACCGGCGGATACGCTCCGGCAACGTCCCGATGTGCGCCGTGCCGAACGAAGACTCGCAGCGCAAACCGCCCAGATTGGTGTGGCCGTGGCGGAGCGCTATCCCAAATTCACACTGTCCGGGTCCATTGGTCTGGAAGCGTTGGAGTACGCTAATCTTTACACTGCCAGCGCACGAACGGCCCAAGGATTGATCAGCGCGGCGTGGAAGTTGTTCGATGGCGGACGCATCCGGCAACAGGTCGCCGTCGAAACGGCCAAACAAGAGGAACTGCTGAGCGCATACGAAGCTGCGGTGCTTACCGCGTTGAAGGACGTCGAGGACGCTTTGGTGGCCTACGCCAACGAACAAAACCGCCGACAAGCACTTACCGAAGCGGTAAAATCTGGCCAGAGTGCCTTTGATCTGGCGCGACAGCAATACAGTGCCGGCCTCGTAGATTTCCAAACCGTGCTCGACACGCAGCGCTCGCTATTGTCGGTCCAAGAGCAGTTGACCACCAGTGAAGCAGCAGTTACTTCCAACCTGATCCGTTTGTACAAGGCACTCGGCGGCGGTTGGACATCAGGAAAGGAATTATGACGACCCAACAGGATGTTGCCAAAACTCTCAGCCTCGACAATACCGGAGCAAGTTACCGGCGTTGGCGACGCTGGTTCTGGATTGTTGGTCTGGTGATCGTGTTGATCGGCGTGTTCACCTTTGCGACAGGCTCGCGCAAGTCGGAGCGCTTCCGATACGTGACGCAACCGGCCAAGCGCGGGAACCTCACGGTGACCGTCAGCGCGACTGGCACGCTTCAGCCGATCAAAAAAGTGGATGTTGGCATCGAAGTGTCCGGCACGATCAAGACGGTCGATGTGGATTACAATTCCCAAGTTACCAACGGCCAAGTCTTGGCCCGTCTCGACACTTCAAAACTTGAAGCCCAAGCGCTTCAATCCGCAGCGTCGCTAGAATCAGCCCGCGCCACGGTTCGGGAAGCGGAAGCGCAATTGGCGCGGCTAACTCGGTTGCGTGAGTTGAGCGGCGGAAAGATGCCATCGCAAAGCGATCTCGACGCCGCGACCGCCGCGCTGGCCCGCGCCAAAGCGACCGTGACACAATGGGAAGCAACATTGGCCGCCAACCAGACCGACATCACCAAGGCCGTCGTGCGTTCCCCGATCAACGGAATTGTGCTGACCCGTTCCGTTGAGCCGGGCCAAACCGTCGTGGCGACGATGACCACGCCGGTGTTGTTTACCTTGGCGGAAGATCTGACAAAGATGGAACTGCAAGTTGACGTTGACGAAGCCGACGTGGGCCAGGTGCAAGCCGGGCAATCAGCCACGTTCACGGTGGATGCCTATCCTGAGCGTGCCTTCCCCGCGCGCGTCACTCAAGTTCGGTACGGCTCGCAGACGGTGGAAGGTGTGGTCACCTACAAGACTGTTTTAACCGTGGACAATTCGGAACTCGTGCTTCGTCCCGGTATGACCGCGACGGCTGTGATTACGGTTCAAGAAAGAAAAAATGTCCTGCTGATCCCCAACGCCGCATTGCGGTTCGCCCCGCCACAATCTGAACCGGCCGAAAAACCGAAGACCGGCGGCGGTTTACTCAGCGCAATCCTGCCACATCCGCCTCACTCCGAGGCTGGTCCCCGAGACAACACAAACGACAAGAATCGGGAACAAACCGTCTGGATTTTGCGCAACAGGCAACTGGCCCCTGTGACCATCCACAAAGGAATGACGGATGGGACGATGACAGAAGTAATTACCGGTGAGATCGATCCCGGCGTGGAATTGGTGACCGACATGGTCACGACAAAATGATGAGCGCTCCGTTGATAGAATTGCGCGGCGTTACCAAGACTTACGGCATCGGCACGGCGACCGTGCAGGCGTTACGCGGTGTGGACCTGAGCGTCAGCCAAGGCGAGTTCGTGGCCGTCATGGGACCGAGCGGCTCCGGCAAGAGCACGTGCATGAACATTCTTGGATGCCTCGACACGCCAACGACCGGGACATACCACTTTCAGAATGTCGAGGTTGGCGCACTCAGCCGAAACCAACGTGCCCTGTTGCGACGGCACTATCTCGGTTTTGTCTTCCAAGGCTTCAATCTGCTTAGTCGTACGTCGGCGCTGGAAAACGTCGAATTGCCATTGATCTACCGGCATTTCCCTGCGGCTACCCGACACTCGCTGGCACGGCAAGCGTTGGCGCAAGTGGGCTTGACCGGCTGGGAACATCACACGCCGGGGGAACTCTCCGGCGGCCAGCAGCAACGCGTCGCCATTGCGCGCGCCATCGTTACCCAACCGATTGTGCTTCTTGCCGACGAACCAACCGGCAATCTGGATTCGGCGCGCAGCATCGAGATCATGGAACTGCTGACCGCGCTCAATCGCGACCAAGGCCTTACCATCGTTATGGTCACACACGAACCGGACATGGCCGCTTACGCCAAACGGGTTGTGCATTTCCGCGACGGCCTCATCGAGAAGGATCATCACAATCATGCTCGGTAACGCTTTTTTACTTGCCCTGCGCGAACTGCGACGCAACATCATGCGCTCGTTCCTGACGATGCTCGGTATCATTATTGGCGTCGGCGCGGTCATCGTCCTCGTGACACTCGGCAGCGGCGCAACCCGGCAGGTTACCGAACAAATCGCCAGCCTTGGCAGCAACCTGCTCATGGTCACGCCCGGTAAACGCATGGGGCCGGGACAAAGCGCCGGCGCGCCATCGTTCAAACTGGCGGATGCCGAAGCCATCGCGCGCGAGATATCCTCCATGAAGGCTGTCGCCCCGGTATCAGCCCGCAGCTTGACCGCCATTTTTGCCAATCAGAACTGGTCCACGTCGGTTACAGGCACGACCGAAGAGTTTCTCATCATCGGCAACCGCCGCATCAAACTAGGCCGAATGTTCACGGCCAGCGACGCCCGGCTGGGCACGGCGGTTTGTGTCATCGGCGAAACCGTCCGCGCCAAATTGTTTGGTCGGCAAGACCCCATCGGCCAGCGCATCCGCCTCAACAAACTTTCGTGTGAAGTTATCGGCCTGTTGGAATCCAAAGGCCAGTCTACCATGGGACAGGACCAAGATGATCTAATCGTTGTCCCTCTTCGCACGTTTCAGCGTCGCATTGCTGGCAACGAGGATGTGAGCATGATTCAGGTGTCGGTCAAAGACGGCTACTCGACCGAACGCGCAAAACAGGAAATCGGCCGACTCTTGCGTGTGCGCCGGCATCTCTCGGCCACCGAAGACGACAATTTCAACGTCATGGACATGAAGGAAATCGCCAACATGTTATCCGGCACCACACGCATGATGACCGTCCTGCTGGGTGCGGTGGCGGCGGTTAGTCTGTTGGTCGGCGGCATCGGCATCATGAACATCATGCTCGTCTCCGTGACCGAACGCACCCGCGAAATCGGCACGCGCCTGGCCATCGGCGCGTTGGAACGCGAAGTCCTCTTGCAATTCTTGGTCGAAGCGGTCGTCCTGTCATCCTTCGGCGGCATCATCGGTATCGTGTTCGCTTTACTTGCCTCAGTAGGGCTGACTGGTATCATGCAAGTGCCTTTCGTATTCAACTTTCCCATTGTCCTTATCGCCTTTCTGTTCTCTGCCGGCGTGGGAGTGATCTTTGGTTATTTCCCCGCCCGCAAAGCCGCCCGCCTCGACCCCATTGAAGCCTTGCGATACGAATAGGCTGTCCCCATTCGCGATTAATTATTGGTATGAGACATCCCGGCCAGAGCGGCTTTCAATTGCGATTCGGAATCCACGAGGAAATTGGCGCTGGTGACGACTTGCTCACCGGCTTCGAGGCCGGAAAGCAGCTCGAACCAGTCGCCGGCGCGCATTCCCAGTTTGATCTCCACCGGCATGAGATGATCGGCCTCGCCGACTTTAAAGGCATACGTCCGCTCGCCCGCGCGCAGAACGGCGCTGGACGGAATGGCCAGCCGCTCACCGAGGTCCACCTGAAGCCGCGCCGTCCCCCACATTTCCGGCTTGAGCCTCGCGTCGGGATTGGGAATTGCCATCCGCACGGTCACGGTGCGCGTGGCCGGATCCACCAGCGGCGAAATGAAACTGACCTTGCCGGTGAATGTCTCGTTACCCACCGTGACCTGGACCGTGGCGCCGGTTTGCACGAGCGAAACTTCGTCCTGAAAAATGTCGGCATCGGCCCAAACGTTGGACAGGTCGGCCAACGCCATGAGCTGTTCGCCGGCGCTGACCCGGTGGCCGGCAGCGATATTGCGTTCGAGAACGTAACCGCTGGCCGGCGCGTACAACAATAGGGTTTTGTTGATCTTTTGCGTTTGTTCCAGCCGTGCAATCTCGTCGTCGGTCATGTCCAGCAACTCCAGCCGACGACGGGCGGCGGGCTGCATTGCGGGGCTGGCGCTAAGATGTTCGGCTTGCGCGTTCAGCAGTTCCGGGCTGTAGATGGTCAAGAGCGGGTCCCCCTTGTGAACATATTGGCCGGTGGTGGCAACAAAGAGTTTTTCCACCCAACCGTTCACCTTGACGTTGACGTGGTAGAGCCGGGTTTCGTCCACCGCGATCCGCGCCGCGGCGCGGATTTCGCGGATCAGGCGACGTTTTTCGATCGTGCCGAGCGTCAGGCCGATGCGTTGACGTGTTTCGGGTGTGATGACAATGGCGCCATCGTGACGGGACTGGCCGTTTCCCACCGGCACGAGGTCCATGCCGCAGATGGGGCACGAACCGGGCTTGTCGGAGGTGATCTGCGGATGCATCGGGCAGACATAGCGGGCGACAATAGCCGGATGCGTTAACGCGCGATTGCAACCGACAAAGATCGGCATCGTTGCCAGCAGGAAAACGAGTGTGGCGATTTTCATGGCGGAGACATCCGCATCGGGCAGACTCCGGTCAGTTGTTGACGGACCAACGCGAGATAGCGTTGCTGTTGATCGGGCGTCAACAGGGCGCAGATTTTGAAAATCTGTTCCAGAGCGGCTTTCTCGGCATCGGTCTGGGCGGCGCACATCTTCGCGCAACAGTCCGCAGCCCTGTCCCGGTCGGGAAGCGCCTCTGCCAGAGCGGACCGCGCAGCACAATGCGCGACGCAAATCTCATCGAGACGTTTACGATACTCGGTCTGCAGTTTGGCGATTTCCGCTGCTTGAGTGCCGCTGAGGTGGAGTTCTCGAACAAGGTCGGGCCGGACCGACGCTGCGTACCCACGGCAACGCAGCCACCGGGCAACACCAAAAGCCGCGCCGGTGACGAAGAATGTGACAAGCAACAGAGCAATAAAAGTGCGTTTCATAGGTTACCTCCAGAGCGCCCCGGCCAATGTGTCGGGCCCAAGAAAGCCGAGACGTTCCTCTCTCTCGCGCACAGGAACGGAAATCGAGAACAGCCCACTGCTCACGCCAACCAACAACCCGACAACGGCCGCCAATGTCAACATGAGCACCGGTTGCGGCAACAGTTCCCGAAGCCAATCCACAAATGTCGGCTGAGCGACCGATTCCGCCAGGCGGATTCGACGCCAGACCTGCGCGTCGAAATCGCTCGGCGATTCGATTTCCTGCCATCGCTGGAGGAGTCGGCTGAGTTTCTCATCGTCTTGTCGGTTCATGCGTTTTACCTTGCAGATAAGCTCTTCAAAACGTCCGTTTGATCTCGCCGCAACGAGCCATGCTCCGTCCGTAATAGGGATTCGCGACGGTTTTGCTCTCCTGCAACCAACTCGCTTGCGCCATCCCGCAATAGACCTCGTGGTAACGACCCGTCTGCGCCTTTACCTCTTCCAACTGTTGGATTAATGCGGCGCTGAGCGCCTTGAACGCGGCGCGGGCGCCGGCAAGGTCCTTCGCTCTGGCGAGTGTTTCAGCCGCTGTAATGACAGCCGACGGCAACGTTTGGCTCCTGATGGCCATTGCGGCCGCCGGTACACCATCCAGCGAGTCCTTGGCCAGCGCGGCTCCGATCTTCAAATAATTGTCCAACACCGACGACAACGGTTCCTTCAGTGTTGCGACGATGCTGTGACTGGCGTGCGAACTCGGACTGCTTGCAACCCCGCAACCGTCTTCTGCGCGTGCGATCAATGGGGGTATCGTCAAACCGATGATGAGAGCCGCCCCATAGATGGCCTTGTTCCAACGAGTGTTCATGTTTGTACTCCTTTCTTGCCGGGTTTTGACGGCGAGGTCGTGACATCGCACGAAATCGCGTTTTACGTGACCTTTTCCCGCGCGAGTCTCTTGAGCCTCTTTTTGATTAAAGATGTGTTTCATTCACATAGTGCTACGTGAGCTAGCTACAAAACCCTCGCTTTTTTGTGAGAACCAAAGCAGCACCCCAAGACGTTCCCTATAAGTTCTATAAACGAGCTGAAGATGTGCCTTCCTTTCCCTTTTTTTCCTCCCTCTGTAAATTACACAAAAATGAGACGATCATCTCATTTTTGTGTAATTCATCACTTAGTCAGTGCTTGGAATTTTTCCGTGAGTTGGCGACGGAACTGGTCGCTTTGTCGTTGTACCTCAGCGCCCCGATAGCCTTTGGGCCAAAGCGCACGCGGCAGCAACGGGTCCAGCGCAAAGGCATAAGCATATGCGCGGCGCTCGTTGCGGGCCAGTGCTGCCAGTTGGGCCAGAGTATGAGCGTCCGCCAGCCCGTGACCGGTCAGAACCGGATGGCGCAGATACGTTTCATGCGCCCGCTCGATTTCTTCCCAATCCCACGCGCTGGCCACCACCTCCGCATGGCTGCAAAGGAACAAATCACGTGCGGTGAATCCGCAAAAACATTCCGGTATCCCTTCTGCTTGGATGACTTTCTCCAAAATCGGTTGTAATGGATGTGGCCAGATCCACACACTGCGTTGCAATAACCCCAGTTTCCGTGCTCGCAAGGCGCGCCAGAGGTTTTGGCGATCTTTGCGCCGCACTTCGGGCAGGTCAAACACCACCACGCGCCATTGGCCATCCCACGAACGGGTCCAGTCGGCCTGCGGGTCATAAACGCGCGCGCGTTGAATGCCATCTGCTGTGATACGGTAGATTGGTTCCTTGTCAGTTTTACCGACACGTTCCAAGAACCGCCGCTGTTCCAAGCGCAGGAACAAGTGCACGTTGCCCGGTCGGTGCGCGTATTCTTCGTAGCCGGCCAGCAAGTTGTGCAACGTGGGGCGCGTCAGCATGTCCGTGGTCCAAAGAAACAAATCCAAAACTTCCTCATAACCAAGCCGTGCCATAACCAACATTTAACAGAATCTTCACGCTTTTACAAACAACTATTACACTAAATTGAGACGATCATCTCATTATTGTGTAATGTGTGGTAAGAAGGTGATGGGGGTGAAGCGACGGGAGGCAGAGGCAGGAGAAGAGAGAGAGGGAGCGAGCGCATCTTTCTCGTCAGACCAGAATGGACAGGTGGAAGTTACTCCAGCAAATGTTTCAGGCTTACCCGCAAGGCCTGACGGGCGCGGTAGAGACGGGATTCGACCGATTTCTCGGTACAGCGCAGTACTTCGGCAATTTCGGCGTGCGACAGACCGTGGTATTCGGCCAGGATGATAGCCGCGCGTTGTTCCTCGGGTAATTGTTGGATGGCTGTGGCAATTTGTTCACCAAGTTCGCGGTTTTCGGCTTCATGGGGAACGGTGGACGGCTCGGGCGCGGTGTCCAGTAGGGTGGTAGGGTGACGCTGTCGGTATCGCAACCGATCAATGGCGGCGTTGCGGGCCATGGCGAAGAGCCAGGTGGAGAGTTTGCGGTGCGGATCGTATTCATGAAGATGTTGATAAGCGCGAACGAAGACTTCCTGCGCGACGTCTTCGGCTTCCGCGGCATTGCCGAGCATGCGATAAACGAAGTTGAGTACGGGCCGCTGGTAGCGGGCCAGCAGTTCGGCAAAAAACTCATCCTCACCTGTTGCGCCGTGATCGGACATGGCCGTGAGGCAGGCTACTGTATCTGAGGGTGATTTTCAAACTGGCGCAATGTGAGGGAGTTGACGCGGGTTATGGGGGTGGGGACGGCAGCGCAGGCGGCGGCATGGAAATGGGTTGCTGGCGCATACGTTGGACGGCTTCGAGTTTCTGGAGGATTTCCTTCAAGGTGACATTATCGGGAAAAACCTTGATGGCGGCCTGGATTTCGGTGACGGCGTTGTCGAGTTGTCCCAGTTTTTCGAAGAGGGCGGCGCGGTTGTAGTAGGCAGAGAGGTTTTTGGGGTCGAGTTCGATGACTTTTTTGTATTTTTCCAACGCGGCGGTGGTGTCGCCGGTGTTGGAGAGCAACAAGGCCCAGTTGAAGAAGATTTGCGGGTTTTGCGGAGCGGCTTCGGCGGCTTTTTCCAGTTCGGTGAGGGCGTCTTTGGGGCGGTTCAGGTTGGAATAGACGGCGGCGAGGTTGAGGCGGGCGAGGACGTTGGTGGATTCGAGGGCGACGGCTTTCTGGAGGGGTTCGAGGGCGTCCTGGTAGCGTTTGAGGTTGATGAGAGAATTACCCCAGTTGATGAAGATCATGACATTGGTGGGGTCAAGTTTTTCGGCGGTCTGCAATTCGGCGATGGCCTCCTCGAATCGGCCCAGTTTGTCGAGGCAGAATGCCATGTTGATATAGGTGGGCACGAGATTGGGATCGTAGGCGGCGGAACGGCGGAACTGGTCGAGAGCGGCAGCGAATTTGTTTTCGCCGACGAGCTTGAGGCCCTGGGACTGGTGAGCGATGGCGCGGGCGGTGTCGCGTTGTTGAACCATGTGGAGGTTCTGCAGCAAACCAGGGTCAACCGGAGCGGCAGGACGCCAGACGGCGGCCACGCTCAGGCCACAGGCGAAAATAATCCATCGTTTCATTTGCGCTGGTAAATCTAACAGATTCACGGTAATTATCGAGGAGTTTAGGTGAGATTGGCGAGATGAATCTGAGTTTTGGCTACAATACCAACGGGTTTGCTCATCACAAGCTGGAAGAGGCGCTGGAGGTCATTGCGGACTGCGGTTACCAGGGTGTGGCGTTGACGTTGGACAATTATCACTGCAATCCGTTTACCAGCGAGCCGGCGGATTTGCAGCGTCTCGGCATCCTGCTTGACAAGTTGCGGTTGCGTTGTGTCATCGAAACCGGTGCGCGTTACTTGTTAAATCCGCATCGGAAACATTACCCCACCCTGGTGAGCACCGAAGGACGGCAGATTCGGCTGGAGTTTTTGCGACGGGCGATTGACATCGCGGCGGAATTGAATGCGGAGTGTGTCAGTTTCTGGTCGGGCGCCACGGAAGAGGGGGTGCCGGATCATCAGGCGTGGGACTGGCTTGTGACCGCCTGCCTGCAACTTGCCGAACACGCCAAACGCCGGGGCATCCAACTGGCGTTTGAGCCGGAGCCGGGGATGTTGGTGGATGACATGGCGAAGTTTGAGGTGCTCAAAAAACACATCACCAGCGCCCGTTTCGGGCTGACGCTGGATGTGGGGCATGTGTTCTGCACCGAGACGACGCCGTTTCGCCAGGTGTTCGGTAAGTTCGCCAACCTCGTCCGCAACGTCCATATCGAGGACATCCGCGACCGCAAACACGAGCATTTGATGTTCGGCGAAGGCGAACTGGACTTTGTCAACATCCTTCGCGTCCTCTCCGACAACAAATACACCGGCCTCATCAACGTCGAACTCTCTCGCGACAGCCATCGTGCGCCCGAAGTGGCACGTCGCGCCTACGAGTTCCTTACCGCCACATGCCAGAAACTCTCCGCCGCACCGTCGGCTACGCCCTGAACGTCTTCCCGTACCGCACGTTGGCGCAATTGTGGGAGTGCCTCGCCGGCGACGTGTTGAAACTAAAGAGGATGGCTTTTCCCAACGAGCCGTTCCCGATTGAACTGCGTCTTTCCGAAAGTCTCCTGCGCGAATTGCAGGACCCCGCCCCGCTGGCCGCCTTCCTCCAGACCCATCAGCTCGTTTTGGTTACCATCAACGCCTTCGTCATGCCGGCGTTTCACGGCGAGCGCGTGAAAGAACGCGTCTATCTACCTGCCTGGCACGAATCGGATGCCCGTGTCCGTTTTACCAATGCCTGTCTCGATCTGGTCGCGCACATTGCGCCCGGTGCTTCCATTAGCGCGCCCTTTGGCGCGCTCAAACCCGTGCCCATGGAAGCCGTGGCCCCCAACATCCTGCGCAGCGCCCAACACGCCCGCGACACCGACGGCCTCCTCGCCCTCGAACCGGAACCGGGCTTGTGCGTTGAAACCGTGTCAGAAATTATTGAGTTCTTCGAGCGATACGTGCCCGACAATCTGCGACCTCATCTCGGCGTGAACTTCGACCTCGCCCATCAACTGGTCCAATTTGAAGACCTGGCAGAATCCGTTGCCGCTCTCCAACGACACGGCGTACCCATTGCCAAAATCCACGTCTCCAACGCCGCCGAGCTTGCCATATGGAAACCGTTTCACACCGACTCGATCTACCTCCACCAGGTTTGCGGCGTAGATGTCAGCGGACAAAAGACTTACTTCTCCCTGGACTGGCCCCAAACGCCTCCTCCCGCCACCGTTCGCGCTTTTCGTGTCCACTATCATCTACCGGTGTTTCCTTCCGAAACAAGCTCCACCATCCGAGAGGTCGAACATTTCCTGATCCATACCCTGCCGACCATTGATCCTGTTGTCCCGGCCATCATCGAGACCTACACCACCCGCGAGCGGGTCGTGGAAACCGCCGCCCGCGAACTGGCCTGGGTACGCGAAAAAATTTCCTTGTCTGAGCGAAAGGCCTCAGTATAGTGAGGCCCAAAAGATACTGGAGGCGAGTCATGAAGCTAACTCACGTCATCACAACAGCGGTGGCTGTAACGGTCATCGGTATTTCCTCAACCCTGGCCGCGCCGGTCGAATCCATCGAGTCCGGCCGTGCCGCCGCCCTGGCCAAAGTGCAGGGGTTTGTCGCGGAAAAAACGGTGGCCGACCAACTGACCTCTCTCGGTTTGAGCCGTGACCAGGTCAACGCTCGTCTGGCCCAACTGAACGACGCCCAGCTCGAACAACTGGCCGCCCAGGTGGACATGATCCGCGCTGCCGCCGACGTGCAGGGCGATAGCACGGGCGGAGGCGTTGTGGGCGAGTTCTTCAAGCAACTTGGCGCCTTCTTCTACAATCTGTTTCAGGTCATTTTCTTCTGGCGGAAATAACCTCCCGCCCGCTTGATCTCGACAGCCTGTCCTGCGCGAACCGCTGGACAGGCTGTTTTGTTTGAGACGCGCCACCCAACCCGCTACAATTCCCTCCATGCTCCCGGCTCAGATCATCGAACGGAAACGCGACGGCCATCCCCTGACCGAGGAGCAAATCCGCTCCTTCATCCTGGGATTCACCCGCGGCGACATTCCCGACTATCAAATGGCCGCGCTGGCCATGGCCATTTGTCTCCGCGGGATGACGACGGAAGAGACCTTCTGGCTGACCCGCGCCATGGTGGACAGCAGCCAAATCATTCACTGGCCCCGCGGCGGTGGCGCGTTTTACTGCGACAAACACAGCACCGGCGGTATCGGCGACAAAACCTCGCTTCTGCTCGCTCCGCTGGTGGCCTGTTTCGGCGTCAAAGTGCCGATGATCTCCGGGCGCGGCCTCGGCCCGACCGGCGGAACGCTCGACAAACTGGAGAGCATCGCCGGGTTCCGAACAGACCTGTCGCTGGCCGAAGTAAAACGCGTCACTGAGGAGGTCGGTTGCTGCATCACGGGCGCAACCCCCGAAATCGCCCCGGCCGACCGCAAACTGTACGCGTTGCGGGACGTGACGGCGACCGTGCCGTCTCTGCCCCTGATCGTTGCCAGCATCCTCTCCAAAAAACTGGCCGAAAACGTGGACGGACTGGTGCTCGACGTCAAATGGGGTAGCGGCGCCTTCATGCGCACGCCCGAAGCCGCTCGCGAACTGGCACAAACCATGGTTGCCGTGGGAACCCGCTACGGAAAAAAGACCGTGGCATTGTTGACCGACATGAACCAGCCACTCGGCGAATGTATCGGCAACGCGCTGGAAGTGCGGGAATGCATCGAAATCATGCGGGGAAAATCCGCTCCGGCCGACCTGCTCGAACTGACGCTAACGCTGGCGGCGGAAATGTTGATCATGGCCGGCGTGGCAAAAAATGTTGCAGAGATCCGGGAAATCCTGCAAAAGAAACTCACCGATGGCGAAGCGCTGCAGAAATTTGAAGCGATGGTGACGGCGCAAGGGGGCGCGTGGCAACGCGATCTGCCGCGGGCGCGACATGTGCGGCCGGTGCGATCGCCTGTAACGGGGGTGGTACAGGCGATCGCCTGCGCCGAGATGGGCTATGCCGTCATCGCACTGGGCGGCGGGCGTCGCGTTGCCGGCGAAACCATTGATCCGGCCGTCGGATTCGAGCGCCCCAAAAAGATCGGTGAGACGGTGGAAGCAGGCGAGCCATTGGCCTGGATGCACTACAATGACCAGACCCGAGCGGCGGAAGCCGAAACCATGGTCCAACGCGCCTACGTCATCGGCCCTGAGCCGCCGACGCATCGGCTGCGGTTGATCGGTGAGAGGATGAGTTGATATGTTGCCAACAGTCAAAGAAACCAAAGATTTCCTCGAATCAAAACTGGCGGGCTTCAAGCCCGACGTAGCCCTGATTGTCGGATCGGGTCTCGGCGGCGTGGCGGCGGCGTTGGAAAAAACGCTGACCATTCCCTACGCCGAGGTGCCGAACTACCCGAAAACCACCGTGCCCGGACACGCCGGCGAAATGCGTTTCGGAGAACTGGGCGGCAAAAAGGTCATGATGCTCTGTGGCCGCTCCCACCTCTACGAGGGCAACTCCGTCACGGAAGTGGTTTATCCCGTGCACGTGATAGACGCCCTTGGCGTAAAAACGCTCATCATCACTAACGTCGCCGGCGGCATCAACCCGCAGTTCAATCCGGGCGACCTGATGCTCATCGAGGATCACATCAACCACCTCGGCGTCAACCCGCTCGTCGGCGGCATCGCCAGCGAGGGCGGCGTGCGGTTTCTGGACATGACACAGGCTTACTCGACCCGGTTGCGCGAAAAACTCGAAAAAGCCGCCGAGGAACTCCAAATCCCCCTGCGACGGGGTGTGTACCTGGCCACACTCGGTCCGACCTACGAAACGCCCGCCGAGGTCAAAGCGTTCGCTTGGATCGGCGCCGACGCCGTCGGCATGAGCACCGTGCCCGAAGTCATCGTTGCCCGTTTCCACAACCTCGAAGTGGTCGGCCTCTCCTGCATCACCAACCTGGCTGCCGGCGTCTCCAGCAAGAAACTCTCGCACGAGGAGGTGCTGGAAGTCGCCCGCCTCACTGAAGAGAAGCTGGTGAAACTGCTGAGCCGATTTCTGGCCGCCTTGTGATGGTGAACCTGACCCCGCGACAAATCCAACGCCTGGTGCGGTTGGCGGCCGTTGCGCGACGCCGTGCGTATGCGCCGTACTCGCGCTTCCGGGTGGGCGCGGCCCTGCTGGCCGCCAGCGGGAAGGTGTACACGGGCGTCAACGTGGAAAACGCCAGTTACGGCCTGACCCTCTGCGCGGAGCGCGTGGCGCTGGCCCGGGCCGTGAGCGAAGGAGAACGGCGGTTTGTGGCCATTGCCTGTGTCGCGGCGGACCCGCGCCTCAGCCCATGCGGAGCGTGTCGGCAGGCGCTGGCGGAGTTCGGTGAGTGCGTGGTCATCTGCGCCGATGCCCGTCGCCCGTCGCGAATGACGGTGGAACCGCTCTCGGAACTGTTGCGGCGTCCGTTCCGGCGGTAGGCCGGCTGCGAAAAGTTTTTTGACTTTGGAGGCGGCTGCTGACACACTTTCGCCGCGTTTGTTCCATGGACAACTCTTCGTCACAAGAACCGACTGCCAAACCTGTCGCGAAACCGGCGCCGCTGGAAACGCCGTCAAAGACCGCGTTGTGGCCCTCGTGCGGCTGGGCGGCGCATCTGGGCGTGGTGGCGCTGCTGGCGGCGCTGGTGTTGATCACGTTTGCGAACACGCTGCACAACACCGAGTTCGCGCTGGACAACAAGTTCATCATTCTCGAAGACCCCCGCCTGCGGGAGGCGAAATGGGAAAACATCAAGCTGATCTTCACGCAGGACTACTGGTGGCCAAAGGCGGTGAGCGGGTTGTACCGACCGCTGACGACGTTGTCGTACCTGTTCAACTATGCGGTGTTGCACAGCGCCGACAAGGCGGCCAGCTATCACTGGATCAATTTCCTGTTGCACCTGCTCAACGCGGTACTGGTGTATTTCTTCGTGCTGGTGTTGATGGAGAAACTCTGGCCGGCGCTGCTGACGGCCATGCTGTTTGCGGTGCATCCGATCGTCACGGAGTCGGTCACCAACATCGTCGGACGCGCCGACCTGTTTGCGATGGCGTCGGTGTTGGGCGCGTTTCTGGCGTACGCCAAGAGCACGGTGTCCAAGGGGCTGCGGCGGGCGTTGTGGCTGGCGTTGATGGCACTGATCACTACGCTGGGCGTGTTTTGCAAGGAAAGCGCCGTGGCGGTTCTGCCGGTGATGATGCTGTACGATTTCACGTTTCGGATCCGGCGGCTGACGGCCAACAGGGCATTGAACCTTCTGGCGAATGCGTGGGATTTTTTCCTCAAGGGCTACCTCTGGCTGGTGCCGACCCTGGCGGGGTTGTTTTACGTGCGCTCCCAGGTGTTCGGGAAACTGCGTCCGCCCGAACTGCCGTTTGTGGACAATCCGCTGATTGACCTTGGTTTCTGGGAGGCGCGCCTGACGGCCATCAAGGTGATCGGACGCTATTTCCTGCTGTTGCTGTGGCCGGCGCGCCTGTCGTGCGACTATTCCTACAACGAGATTCCGTTGGTACGCTTCCCGATGAACGGCTGGGAGGACTGGAAATCGGTGGCGGTGTTGGCGCTGGTGGTGGGATTGCTCGCGCTGGCGGTGCTCTGTTACCGGCGGCACAAACCGGTGTTCTTCTTCATCGGATTCTTTTTCCTGACGTTCCTGCCGTCATCGAATCTGATCCCGAATCCGACCTTTGGCCAGTCGCTCTTTGACAAGGTGTCCTGGTGCATTGGCAGCATTATGGCCGAACGATTTTTGTATCTGCCGAGCATCGGCTACGCCGGGCTGGTGGTCATCGCGGTGTATGCCGCCTGCCGCAAACTGGTGGGGCGACTGGACATTTCGACCTGGGCGCAACGGGTGTGGTTGCAGGCGCTGGCCCGCGGTTTTCTCTGTGTGCTGGCGTTGGGATACGCCATCCGCTCGTTTGTTCGCAATTTCGACTGGGAAGACGACGTGCGGCTCTGGACCAAGGCGGCGGAAGTGTGTCCGAACAGTTTCAAGAGCCACAAATCGCTTGCCTACGCCCTCTACGAGAAGGATCCCGAAGGCAAAAACATTGACCGTATCATTGAGGAGGGCGAGAAAGCCGCCCGGATCACCGATCGGGCGCAGATCGTGTTCCTTCACCTTGGCGCCTACTACCGCATCAAGGGCGACCTGACCGCGCAACGCGCCCCCGACGGCTCCATCATCCCATCGGCGGAAAGCACCGAGTTTTACCGTAAATCCGTCGAAACCCTGCAACGCGCCGTGCCGCTGGACCGGGCCTTCAACGAGGACAACCGCAACAAGGAATTGAAACGCGGACGCAAACCGGAGGACATCCCGGACATCGGCAACCACGAGATTTACTGGAACCTCGGCCACTCCCACATGCGGCTGGGCCAGTACGACGCGGCGCGCCAAGCCTACCTCTACATGCGGCATTTGTCGCCCACCAATCCCGACGCCTACATCAGCCTCGCCTCGGTCGCCATCGCTCAGGGCAAACTCGACGAAGCCGCCATTCCCCTGTTGCAGGCGTTGTTGCTGGACAATAACCGCCAGGAAGCGTTGCGCACGCTGATTGGCATCTACCGCCAGATTGACCGCGAAGGTAACGCCCTGGTCTTCTCCGGCATCGGCTCGCAAACACAACCACGACTGAATGCCGACAGCGCGCTGGTCCGCAACCATCTTTGCGCCGCCTATCTCGGCCTGGTCCAGGTTTTCATGGAGACAAAACAATACGAACTGGCCCAGACAACCTCCCAAAATGCCCTGCGCGCCTACAATTGTCAGCGAGCGCCGTTCGACCAGCTCCTCGCCACCGTCCCGCCCTGGAGAAAAATCAAAATATGACCCGCGTCCCTGCGGGCCTGTGGGGGAGGCTTGCGCTTCCGTGACTCCTCCCTTTGAGACGTTCGACCCGCTGGCGGAACTGCCGTTCCTGTTCCACGCCTTCACGCTTCGAACGGACGCCCCCACTCGCGATGACAACTACGAACAGCGGCTTGCCGCCGCTTTTGGCTACGAGCAATGGGCGCGGGCGGAACAGACTCACGGCAACGGCGTCGCTTTCGTCACCGCCGCCGGCGCCTATCCCGGTGTGGATGCTCTGGTCACGACGGTTGTCGGGCTTTTGTTGGTGATTCGATGCGCCGACTGTGCGCCCGTGTTTCTTGTGGATCGCGTTCGCCCTGCCATTGCGTTGGTTCATTCCGGCAAGAAAGGTACGCTGGCCAACGTGGTCGGCGCCACGGTCGCGGCCATGCCATCGCATCCGGCCGATCTGCTCGCGTTCATTGGGCCCAGCATCGGCCCGTGCCATTACGACATGGACATTTGGACCCCGATCGAACAACAGCTTCGCGCCGCGGGTGTCCGTGAAGTGTACAACCCGCGCCAATGCACAGCCTGCCGGCTCGACCGTTATTTTTCCTACCGCGCCGAAAAGGGACGGACCGGGCGTCTGTTCGCCCTGTTGGCGCTCAGACAAGCGCCTGGAGACAGCCGGCGCGAACCAGTTCCTCTTCCATCTCGATAATTTCCCGGATCTGCTGGAGAAACCACGGATCAATGCGGGTGAGCCGATGGATTTCGTCGAGGGAAAACCCGGCGCGGAAGGCGTGGCGAATGTAAAAAATGCGTTCGGCACACGGCATGATGAGCTTTCGTTCGATCTCGTCGCGCGGGCGAAGTTCACGGGCGCCGCCCCAGCGTCCGCCGTAGAGGCCGCAGACGCCGATTTCGAGGCCACGAAGCGCCTTTTGCAGGCTCTCCTTGAAGGTGCGTCCGATGGCCATCACTTCGCCAACGCTTTTCATCTGTGTGGTCAACGTCGGGTCGGCCATCGGGAATTTCTCGAAGGCAAACCGGGGGATTTTGACGACCACATAGTCAATCGTCGGCTCGAAGCTGGCGGGGGTTTCCTTGGTGATGTCGTTGGGGATTTCGTCGAGTGTGTAGCCGACGGCCAGTTTGGCGGCGAATTTGGCGATGGGAAAGCCGGTGGCTTTGGAGGCCAGCGCGCTGGAGCGGCTGACACGCGGGTTCATCTCGATGATACACATCCGGCCGTTTTGCGGGTTGACGGCAAACTGGATGTTGGAGCCGCCGGTTTCGACGCCGATCTCGCGGATGCAGGCGAAACTGGCGTCACGCATGATCTGCCACTCTTTGTCGGTGAGCGTCTGGATCGGCGCCACGGTGATGGAGTCGCCGGTGTGGACGCCCATCGGGTCGAGGTTTTCGATGGAGCAGACGATGACGCAGTTGTCGTTTTTGTCGCGCATGACCTCGGTCTCGAACTCTTTCCAGCCGATGAGCGATTCCTCGATGAGGATTTCGCTGACCGGCGACGCTTCGAGACCTTTTTGGGCCATGATTTCGAATTCTTCCCGGTTGTAGGCGATGCCGCCACCGGTGCCGCCGAGGGTGTAGGCGGGCCGGATGATGAGCGGGAAGCTGCCGATCTGGCGGGCGACTTCGCGCGATTCGTCCAAGGTGTGGGCCACGCCGCTTCGGGGCACGTCGAGGCCGATTTTGAGCATTGCTTCCTTGAACTTCAGGCGGTCTTCGCCTTTCTCAATGGCCTCGGCCTTGGCGCCGATCATTTCGACGCCGTGTTTTTGGAGCGTGCCGCTGCGCCACAATGCCATGGCGGTATTTAGTCCCGTCTGGCCGCCGAGTGTTGGCAGGAGCGCATCCGGTTTTTCTTTCTCGATGATTTTTTCGACCGCTTCCGGCGTGACCGGCTCGATGTAGGTGGCGTCGGCGAATTCCGGGTCGGTCATGATCGTGGCGGGATTGGAATTGACGAGCACGACCTTGTAGCCTTCTTCCCGAAGTGCTTTACAGGCCTGCGTGCCGGAATAGTCAAACTCGCAGGCCTGGCCGATGACAATGGGGCCGGAGCCGATGATGAGGATTTTTTTGATGTCGGTTCGTTTGGGCATGTGGGTTAGCCAAGACTGGCGTGATAGGCTTGTAGGGATTTGACGCCGGCGTGGCCGGCCCGCTCGGCTTCAATGCCGCGAACGCTCGCCAACGCGGCGGCCAGCGTCGTCATGTACGGGACTTTGTGTTTGATCGCGGCCTTGCGGATGTAGGAGTCATCGGTGATGGCTCGTTTGCCCGCCGGGGTGTTGATGATCAACTGGATTTCCTTGTTGGTAATGGCATCGGTGATGTTCGGGCGGCCTTCGTGTTGTTTGCGGATGTGGGTGCTGACAATGCCATGGTCGGCCAGGAATTTGTGCGTGCCTTCGGTGGCCAGAATCTTGAAGCCGAGCTTCTCGAATCCGCGGGCGATCTCGATCAGTTTCTTGTTCTTTTCCGCCGTGGTGATCAGCACGGTGCCGGAGGTGGGAAGCGGCGGTTTGGCGGCCTCTTGTGCCTTGAAGAACGCCATGCCAAAGCTGTCCGCCAGGCCGAGCACTTCGCCGGTGGAACGCATTTCGGGACCCAGCACCGGGTCCACTTCGGGATACATGTTGAAGGGGAAGACGGATTCTTTGACGCCGAAATGTTTCGGCGTCCGGTGTTTCAGATTCAGGTCTTTGAGTTTTGCGCCGAGCATGAGACGGGTGGCGGCACGAGCCATGCTGAAGCCGCAGACTTTCGAGACGATCGGCACGGTGCGCGAGGCGCGCGGGTTGGCTTCGAGCACGAACACTTTGTCGTTCTCGATGGCGTATTGGATGTTCATCAGGCCAACGACCTTCAGTTCGCGGGCGATGCGGCGGGTGTATTCGAGGATGGTGTCGAGATGCTTCTTCGGGATGGTGACCGGCGGGATGACACAGGCGGAGTCGCCGGAGTGGATGCCGGCCAGTTCGATGTGCTCCATGACGGCCGGCACAAACACCTCCGTGCCGTCGGCAAGCGCGTCGGCTTCGCATTCGAGGGCTTCTTGCAGGAAACGGTCAATCAGGATGGGCCGGTCGGGAGTGACATCCACGGCGGCGGCGACATATTCGCGCAGCATTTGTTCATCGAGGACAACTTCCATGCCGCGTCCGCCAAGCACGTAGGAGGGCCGCACCATGAGCGGGTAACCGATGCGGTTGGCGACGGCAATGGCTTCCTCAATGGTCGCGGCCATGCCGGACTCCGGCATCGGGATGCCGAGTTTGTCCATCATCTTACGGAACAGGTCACGGTCTTCGGCGGCGGCGATGGTCTCGACACTGGTACCGAGAATCTTGACGCCCGCTTCCTGCAACTCGGCAGCGATGTTCAACGGCGTTTGCCCGCCGAACTGGCAGATGACACCTTCGGGTTTTTCCTTTTCGTAGATGGCCAGCACGTCCTCGACGGTCAGCGGCTCGAAGTAGAGTTTGTCGGAGGTGTCGTAGTCGGTGGAGACGGTTTCCGGGTTGCAGTTGACCATGATGGTCTCGTAGCCGAGTTCTTTCAACGTGTAAGCGGCATGACAGCAGCAGTAGTCGAACTCGATGCCCTGGCCGATGCGGTTCGGGCCGCCGCCGAGGATCATGACTTTGCGACGGTTGCTAACCGGCGCGGCGTCGGGCGCGTTGTAGGTCGAATAATAGTAACAGGCGTTGTCCACGCTGCTGACCGGCACAGCGTGCCAGCCGGCGACGATGCCGAGTTTTTTACGGTGTTCGCGGATTTGTTTTTCCGGCAGGCCCAGGAGCTTGGCGAGATATTTGTCGGCAAAGCCGTCTTTCTTGGCCTGGATGAGCAGCTTGTCCGGCAACGGTTTGCCTTTGTGTTGGAGGATTTTTTCTTCGAGTTCAACCAGTTCTTTCATCTGCTGGATGAACCACGGTTTGATGTAGGTCAGCTTGTAAAGTTCTTCCACATCCGCGCCTTTGCGGAGCGCCTCATACATGATGAACTGTCGTTCGCTGGTCGGCTGGCCGAGCAGCGCCATCAATTCCGGCAACGTTTTCTTGTTGAAATCCTTGGCAAAACCGAGTCCGTACCGACCGATTTCGAGTGAGCGAATGGCTTTTTGGAAAGCTTCCTTGTAGTGCTTGCCGATGCTCATGACCTCGCCGACGGCGCGCATTTGGGTGCCGAGTTTGTCCTGTGCTCCCTTGAATTTCTCGAATGCCCACCGCGCGAATTTGATCACCACGTAGTCGCCAGAAGGGGTGTATTTCTCCAGCGTGCCGTCGCGCCAGTAGGGGATTTCGTCCATCGTCAGGCCGGCCGCCAGCAGTGTGGAAACGCGCGCGATGGGGAAACCGGTCGCTTTGGAGGCGAGTGCCGAGGAGCGCGAGGTGCGCGGATTGATCTCGATGATCACCACCCGGCCCGTTTTGGGGTCGTGCGCGAACTGAATGTTGGTGCCGCCAATGACGCCGATGCTTTCGACCACGTCGTAAGACCATTTCTGGAGCTTCTGTTGAAGCTTCTCGTTAATCGTCAACATCGGCGCGGCGCAGAACGAGTCGCCGGTGTGCACGCCCATGGCGTCAATGTTCTCGATGAAACAGACGGTGATCATCTGGTTTTTGGCGTCGCGGACGACTTCCAATTCCAGTTCCTCCCAGCCGAGAACCGATTCTTCGACGAGGATTTGACCGATCAAACTGGCGGCGAGACCACGCGCGGCGATGGTGCGAAGTTCTTCGATGTTAAAGACCATGCCGCCGCCGGTGCCGCCGAGTGTGTAGGCGGGTCGGATCACGACCGGGTAGCCGAGTTTGGCGGCGATCGCTTCGGCTTCCTCCACCGTGTACGCGAGTTCGCTTTGCGGCAGGTCAATGCCGAGCTTGCGCATTGTCTCTTTGAACGCCAACCGGTCCTCGCCGCGTTCGATGGCATCGGCCTGCACACCGATGATTTGCACATTGTATTTGGCGAGCACGCCGGCCTTGTGGAGTTCGGAGGAGAGATTCAACCCCGTTTGGCCGCCGAGGTTGGGCAGAAGCGCGTCGGGACGTTCTTTCTCGATGATCTGGGTGAGCCGCTCGACGTTCAGTGGCTCGATGTAGGTGGCGTCGGCCATGCCGGGATCGGTCATGATGGTGGCCGGGTTGGAGTTCACGAGCACGATCTCGTAGCCGAGGCTTTTGAGTGCCTTGCAGGCTTGGGTACCGGAATAGTCGAACTCGCACGCTTGACCGATGACAATGGGGCCGGAACCGATGATGAGAATTTTATGGATGTCGTTTCGTTTTGGCATGGTGAGGGCGGACACTATGCTATCAGGGGTTCCCATTCAATCCCGATTTTGAGCCGGATTGGAGTTTGGCCTTGCAATGAAACCCGAAAAAGTGGCTAAACTTTGGAACGATCGTTCCAAAGTTTAGCCGTTTTTTGTGGCGACCACGCTTGACAGACGTTTGCCCAGCACATCTCGAAACTCGCGGTGCCGCTCTTCCACGGCAGCCCCGCGATAAGCGCGCGGCCACAGGATGCGAGGCAAAAACGGATCAAACGAGAACGCATATTCATAAGCCACGCGTTCCCGACGCGCGAGGTTCGTCAACTCAGCCAATTCGGTAGCTGATTTTGCGTCTGAGATGAGGTGTTGTGCCTGTTTGAGATAGCCGTGGTGACGGCGACTGATTTCTTCCCAGTCCCAAGAGGAAGCAACGACTTCCTCGTTGGTACACAGAAACAGTCCGCGCACTTCCAACCCGCAAAAACACTCCGGGATACCCTCGGCCTTGATGATCCGTCGCACAATTGGTTCCAACGGATGTGGCCAGACCCAGACACTCCGCTGCAGTAACCCGATGCGGTGCGCCCGCAATGCTCGCCACAATACCTTGCGATCTTTGCGGCGGTTTTCCGGTACGTCAAACGTGATGGCTCGCCAGCAACCGTCCCATGGCAAGCTCCATGCGCGTTGCGGATCGAGAGTGGCGAGTCGTTGTCGTCCGGTTTCCGTGATGGAAAACGAAGCGTTTTGACCGCGTCCCTGTCGCTGGATAAGTCCTTGGCGTTCCAGACGCCGCAACAACTCGCGATTTCCTGGCCGATGAGCGAACTCCTCATAGCCAGCCAAGAGGTTGTTGAAGGTGGGGCACATGAGTTTATCAAGTCCCCACAGAAACATCTCCAAAACTTCGACGTAATCAATTCGGACTCGGCTCATGTGTGCGATTTATATCGTCACCCAGATTGATCTCGCAATCCAAAATGCGGCTAAACTTTGGAACGATCGTTCCAAAGTTTAGCCGATTTGGTGAGCAGTCCGTTGATGTTGTCGGCGCGGATTTACCGTAGATTTGCCGCGGATTTGTCGCAGAGTCTTTGGTGAGAGGTGGTAAAATTGACGTTGCAGTCGGTCGGCCAAAGAGGAATCATGGGAACCAAACGGCACGGATGGTGTCCAACGCTTCACAAAGAGGATCACGGTCATGAAAAACATCTTGTCGGCAGTCGCAATCTGTATGGCACTCATCGGGTCTTTGGCTGACGCGGGGCCGCGCGATGCGCAATGGAAAAAGGTGGAAGAAGCCATGAAAAAAGGGTTGCCCAAGACTGCTGTTGAGCAACTGGAACCGATCATCCAGAACGCGCTTGCGGACAAGGCTTGGGCCGAAGCCATCAAAGCCATCGGGACAAAAATCGCCCTCGAAGGCAATATCCAAGGCAACAAACCCGAGGAAAAAATCTTTCGGATGCAGGCCGAGTTGGAAAAAGCCCCCGCCGAGATGAAGCCGGTCATGGAAGCCATTCTTGCGCACTGGTATTGGCACTATTTCCAACACAATCGCTGGCGTTTTCTCCAACGCACCCAGACTGCTGCGGCACCGGGGACGGATATCCAGACGTGGGACCTTGCCCGTATTCTTGCCGAGATTGACAAACATTTCACCGCTGCGCTTGCCAACGAAAAAATCCTCAAGGCCACGCCCGTCACCGACTACAACGATCTGCTCACCAAGGGCACTGTGCCGGACAGCTATCGCCCGACCCTGTTTGATTTTCTCGCCCATGAAGCGCTGCAGTTCTATCAGGCCGGCGAACAGGGTGCTGTCAAAGCCGAAGATGAGTTTGAACTCGACGCCACCACTCCGATTTTTGCCGATGCCGCCGAATTCATGAATTGGCAACCCGCGACCGCCGACGAGTCGTCTTCGACATTCAAGGCAGTGAGGCTCTACCAGAAGCTTCTCCAATTCCACGAGAAAGATGCCGACCGTTCCGCCTTCTACGACGCCGATCTGGCGCGGTTGAGCTTCGGCTACAACAAGGCCGTCGGCGAAACCAAACTCGACCGCTACAAAGCCGCGCTCCAACGTTTTATCGAAGTCACCGCCAAACACGAGGTCTCCGCCCGCGCGCTTGCCGCTTTGGCCGCGTTGTTTTACGAAGAGGGCGACGCCGTAAAAGCCCGCGAACTGGCCCAGCGGGGTTTGGACGCTTTCCCGAAGACCGCCGGCGGCGCGATGTGTTTCAATCTCATCCAGCAAATTGAAGCCAGGTCCGCTCGCCTCGACACCGAGCGGGTGTGGAACGAGCCGTGGCCCACGCTCAATGTCAGCTACCGCAACATCACCAAAGTTTATTTCCGCGCCGTTGCCGCCGATTTCGAGGACTACATCAAACGTACGCGCTGGGGACTCGGCGGCTTCGACGACAACCAGCGCAAACAACTGCTGAGCGCCACGCCCGCGCTCGAATGGGATGCCGAGTTGCCGCCGACCAAAGATTACAAAGAGCGCACCGAAAACCTTCCCGCGCCCACAAAGCTCAAACCGGGGTTCTATTTCATCATCGCCAGCCACGACCGTACTTTTGGCGAAAAGGAAAATCAGGTCAGCCTCGCGCCGGTTTGGGTCAGCGATCTTGCGCTGGTTTTGCAACTCCGCAACGACAGCAAACCGCACAGCGGTTTCGTCCTCAAAGCCAACAGCGGCGAGCCGGTTGCCGGTGCGACCATTCGCATTTGGCAACGCGACCGCGAAGGCTGGTTCAAACCGATGGAACCGACCAAGGCCGACGCGAACGGCCGATTCCAGTTCTCGATCAAAGACCAAAACATCATCCTGCTAGCCGAGCACGAAGGCCAGGCCGTTTCCTGTGCGCAAGAGTTTTGGGCACACGGCAATGCCGACCGCAACAAAACCGGCACACAAACCGTTTTCTTCACCGACCGCGCCCTCTATCGTCCCGGCCAGACCATTTACTACAAAGGCATTCAGCTCCGTTACGACCGCGGGAACGCCAATTACGAAGTGGTTGCCGGACAAAAGTTGACCGTTTTCTTCCGAGACCCCAATGGCAAGGAAATCGCCCGCGCCGAACACACCTGCAACGACTACGGCGCATTCAGCGGCGCGTTCACGGCACCGCGCGACCGGGTTACGGGGCGTATGAGACTGATCGGCCCCAACGGGTCAGCGTCAATCAGCGTCGAAGAATACAAACGCCCGAAATTCCAGGTCGAACTCGCTCCCCCCGCCGAAGCCGCTAGGCTCGGTGCGCCCGTTGTGCTCACCGGCAAAGCCACCGCCTACACCGGGGCGGCCATCGGCGGCGCGAAAGTCAAATGGCGCGTCGAACGCGGTGTGCAGTGCCCGTATTGGTGTTGGTGGTGGCGGCCGCCTGCGGTCAAGGCCATCGCCCACGGCAGCGCTGTTACGGAAGCCGATGGCACATTCAAGATTCAGTTCACCGCCGAGCCGGATCGGAGTGTGCCGGAGAAAAACGAGCCGGTGTTCGTGTTCACCATCAATGCCGACGTGACCGATACGACCGGCGAAACGCGCTCTGACCAGCGGGTGATCCGCGCCGGTTACACCGCGTTGCAGGCGTCGCTCGCCGCCGGCGACTGGCAGACGCCGGACAAACCGGTCGAGTTCACCGTCGAGACCCGGTCGCTCGATGGCGACCCCCAACCGGCCAACGGCATGGTGACGATTTTCGCGCTCAAACAACCGGCGAAAGTCGAGCGGGCGCCGTTGCAGCGCGAACGATACTGGTGGTGGAGCAAAACTGCCGAACCACCGTCCGATCCGTCCAACCCCGATTCGTGGGAACTCGGCAAAGCCGTCGCCAAAGAGGCTTTCAAAACGGACGCCGCCACCGGCAAAACGGCGGTCCATGTGGAATTAAAGACCGGGATTTATCGGGCGATGCTCGAAACGAAAGATCGCTTTGGCAAAACCGTCACGGCGCGCCTGACCGTGCAGGTGGTTGACCCGCGCCAGCGACATTACCCGGTCAAAATCGCCAACCGGTTTGTCGCGCCAAAATGGTCGCTGGAACCGGGCGGGAAATTCACCGCGCTCTGGGGGAGCGGCTACGATACGGGGCGCGCGTTCGTCGAGTTGGAATGCGACGGCAAACCGTTGAAGAGCTACTGGACCGCCAGCAACCGGACACAAGAACTCATCGAACAGCCCGTCACCGAAGAGATGCGCGGCGGTTTCACCGTGCGCGTCACCTATGTGCGCGAAAACCGGGCCTACCTCAACGAGCGCATCATCGAGGTGCCGTGGTCAAACAAACAACTCACGGTCAAATGGGAGAGTTTCCGTTCCAAGCTGTTGCCCGGCCAGAAGGAAACCTGGAGCGCGATCATCACCGGTCCCGATGCCAAACGCGCCGCCGCCGAAATGGTCGCCGCGCTTTACGACGCCTCGCTCGACCAGTATTTGCCACACCACTGGCCGCGAACCTTTGGCGTGTTCCGCCGCGAGTTTGACCGGGTCAACGCCCAGTTCCAAAATGTCAAGTTCGACTTCCAACATATTCTGGGTTGGTGGCAAACGCCTTCGCGCGATGTGAACTGGACTTACCGTTCGTTCCCGCCCGACATCATTGCCAATCTCTGGGGTTACGGCTATTTCGGCGGACGCGGTATGCTGCGTAACCGTGCGTTGGCGTTCGCCAAAGGAGAAGTGATGCAAGCCAACGGACTTGCGATGGACGCGGCGGCGGTTCCTGTGGCCGCTACGGCATCGCCGGCAGCTCCCACTGCCGCGTTTTTTGCGGAAAAACAAGCCGCCGCGGATGGTCGTTTTGAGGAGCGAGCCAAACGTCGCGCTGCAGACAAAGCTGTCTCTGGCGGCGACGAAGGCGGCGGCGCGTCACCCGCCCCCGATCTCAGCAAAGTCGCCGCCCGCAAAAATCTCAATGAAACGGCCTTTTTCTTCCCGCACCTGCTCGCCGGCGACGATGGCGTCGTGAAGATGGTTTTCACCATGCCGGAGGCGTTGACGGAATGGAAGTTCCTCGGATTTGCCCACGACAAGCAACTTCGCGCCGGGTTCCTCACCGACAAGACGGTGACAGCGAAAGACCTGATGGTTGAGCCGAACCCGCCGCGTTTTGTGCGTGAGGGCGACACGATCGAGTTCACCGTCAAAGTCAGCAATCAGACCGACCAACCGCAAACGGGCAAAGTCAAACTCACCTTCGCCGATGCCGTGACGTTGAGGCCGGTTGATGACACCCTCGGCAATCGTGCCACCGAACAGAGCTTTGACGTGCCAGCCAAACAATCGCGCAGCTATTCCTGGCGCATCACCGTGCCCGATGGTATGGGGTTCCTCACCTACAAGGCCGTCGGCGCCACCGCCAGCGCCAGCGACGGCGAGGAAGGCTACCTGCCGGTCTTGAGCCGTCGGATTCTGGTGACCGAATCGTTGCCGTTGCCGATTCGCGGCAAGACGACCAAACAGTTTGAGTTCAAGAAGCTATTGGAGTCCGGCAAATCCGACACGCTTCGCAGCCAGTCGTTGACCGTGCAGATGGTCAGTCAGCCCGCATGGTATGCGGTGATGGCGTTGCCGTATCTGATGGAGTATCCCTACGAGTGCAGCGAACAAATCTTCAACCGGCTCTACGCCAACGCGCTCGCCCGTTACATCGCCAATTCCGACCCGAAAATCCGCCGCATTTTCGATCTCTGGAAAGACACGCCCGCGCTCGACAGTCCGATGGAGAAAAATCAGGACCTCAAATCCGTGATGCTCGAAGAAACCCCGTGGCTCCGTCAGGCCATGAAGGAAAGCCAGGCCCGCAAGAACGTCGGTATTCTCTTCGACGCCAACCGTCTCGACGATGAATCCGCGCGGGCGTTGCGGAAACTTTCCGAGATGCAGCTCGGCGAAGGCTTGTGGCCGTGGTTCCCCGGCGGTCGCCCCAGCGAATACATCAGCCTCTACATCACTACCGGCTTCGGGCGTCTCCGTCACCTCGGCGTGCCCGTGGACATTACCCCGGCAGTGAAATCGCTCGGCGCGCTCGACGCCTGGATGGACAACCACTACCGCCACATTATCCACAAGGACAAATACGTGCCGAGCTACACCGACGCGCTGTACCTGTATGGCCGCAGCTTTTTCCTCAAGGACAAACCGATTGCCAAGGAACATCAAGAGGCGGTGGATTTCTTCCTGCGCCAGGCTCGAATCTTCTGGTTGAAAGTGGATTCCCGTCAATCGCAGGCGCATCTGGCCATCGCGTTGCAACGGTTCGGTGACAAGGAAACGCCGCAAGACATCGTGCGCTCCATCAAGGAACGCAGCGTCAGCAACGAGGAACTCGGCATGTTCTGGCGCGACCTCGAACTGAGCTGGTGGTGGTATCGCGCCCCCATCGAGACGCAGGCGATGATGATTGAAATGTTCGCCGAGGTCGCCAACGACGCCCAAGCCGTCGAAGACTGCAAAGTTTGGCTGCTCAAACAGAAACAAACACAAGACTGGAAGACAACCAAAGCGACGGCTGACGCCGTTTATGCCCTGTTACTGCGCGGGGCCAACCTGCTCGCCAGCGATGCCCTTGTCGAAGTCGCCCTCGGTGGCGAGTGGATCAAGCCGGAGAAAGTTGAGGCCGGCACCGGTTTTTACGAGCAACGATTCATCCGCAACGAGATCAAACCCGCGATGGGCGAGATCACCGTCAAGAAAGTGGATGAAGGCGTCAGTTGGGGCAGCGTCCACTGGCAATATCTGGAAGACATGACCAAGGTCACACCGCACGAAGCGACGCCGTTGAAACTAAAAAAGACACTCTGGATCAAGGACACGACCAAGAAAGGCCAGGAGTTGAAGCCCGTGACCGGGCCGGTGTCGGTCGGCGATGAGTTGGTGGTGCGCATCGAATTACGGACCGACCGCGACATGGAATATGTCCATCTCAAGGATCAGCGCGGCAGCGGCACCGAGCCGGTGAACGTATTGAGTCGGTACAAATTCCAAGACGGCCTCGCCTACTACGAAAGCACGCGCGACACCGCCAGCCACTTCTTCATAGATTACCTGCCGAAAGGGGTTTATGTGTTTGAGTACTCGACGCGCATCCAGCTCAAAGGTCGTTACCAGACCGGCATTGCCGAAATCCAGTGCATGTACGCCCCCGAATTCAACAGCCACAGCGAAAGCTTCACGTTGGAGGTGAAGTAATTTTCGTTCACGGTCCCCCAATGTTGTCGGCTCGTGGAACAAATCAAAAACGACCGTTTATTGAGAGGGGATGTGATCTGAAGTGATGGTCAAGGTAGGGTAAACGTCCTGCTTACCCCAATTCGTGTTGTGGCGGGGTAGCGGAGGCGCTTCCGTTGGTGGACAAGCTGGGTTGGAACGTGTTCGACAAGATAGTGTGCTGCCCACCACGTTTGGGCACACCGATTGAGAGGCGATCGGTTCTTTGTAAGCGGTATGACTGGGTATTGGTGGAAAAGAGGGAAAACAGGCGGGCGCAACAATGCGGTACAAGATGATGTTCTGGTTCTGCTTGCAGAGACGGTGAGACGGGTTGTCGGCCGGGTGATGGATCAGTTATCTCGATGGGGATGCGGATCGAGCAGCGGCATGCCGAGTTTGTCGGCGATCTCGTGGAATTCCTCTCGGCTGACGGTTTCGAGGGTTTTGCCACGTTTTTTGAGTTGCTCGTTCATTTTGATGGCTTTTTCCTGGATGACCCCGTGGGTTTCCTCACTGCCGCCGACGAGCTTGTAGTTCTCGCCAACGGTGACCCGGGTGTGGCCGTCCTTGGCATCGAGGCCGAGGCCGATCAGCGTTTTCTTTGTGGGCTTTGTCTTTTTGGTGGCCATCGTGGTGTAATCTAAAGGACGTTGCCGTGTACCACAAGCTCGTGGTGAACAATGCTGAGCGCGTACAACGCCGCCGTGTCGGCGCGCAGCACCAGCGGGCCAAGCGTGATGGGTCGGAATCCGGCGGCGGTAATCTCGGCATATTCTTCCGCGGTGAAATCGCCTTCGGGACCGATCATGACACAGACGGTTCGAGCGGGGGTAAACGCGGTCTTCAGCGGTTTGGCTTGGGGTTGGAGCGCGGCCACCAGTTTCAGGTCGAAGGCGCGGGTGTGGGGAGTGGAGAGGAACGCGCGGAGTGGTTGGGCGGCGGCAATTTCCGGTAACCAGTTGTTGCCACATTGTTTGCAGGCTTCGAGGGCGATTTCGCGCCAGCGTGTTGGTCGGTCGTTGCGGGTTACGGTGCGCTCGGTCAGCAAGGGGACGATGGCGGCAGCGCCCAGTTCGGTGGCTTTTTGGACGATGTAGTCCATGTTTTTTTTGATGAGCGCCGCGGCCAGTGTGATGCGGACAGACAGAGGCGGTGTGTGGCGGTGTTGGAGCGGGGAGAGACGGATTTCGTGTCGTGTTATTTCCGCGATGCGGCAGCGGACGGCATGGCCCTGGCCGTCGAAGACTTCCACTTCGTCGTCAACCTGTTGTCGGAGCACGTCGCGGCAGTGGTGCGCTTCCTCGTTGCTCAGGATGAGGCGTTCGAGGTTTGGCAGGTAAAAGCGGTGCATGAATCAGTGGGCGCCAAAGAAGCGTTTGGCTTTTTCGAGCCAGGAACGGCGTTGCGGGTAGGCGTCGTCGTTGGCCAGAGCGGCGAACTCTTCGAGTTTTTGTTGCATGGCGCGGCTGAGACGGGTGGGGACTTCCACCAGGACGCGCACGAGCATGTCGCCGCGGCCGTGGCCGTGGACGTCGGGCATGCCCTGGCCGCGGAGGCGAAAGAGGGTGCCGTGCTGGGTACCAGGGGGGATTTTGAGGCGGGCGGCGCCTTGAAGGGTGGGCACTTCGATTTCGCCGCCGAGGGCGGCGGTGGGGAAGCTGATGGGGACTTCGCAGAGCAGGTCGTTGTTTTGGCGGGCAAAAATTTCGTGGGGGCGAACGTGGATGACGACATAGAGGTCACCGCGCGGGCCGCCGCGGATGCCGGCTTCGCCGTTGCCGCTGCTACGCAGGCGCGAGCCGTCGTCAATGCCGGGGGGGATGCGGATTTTGATTTTGCGGCGTTGGGGGACGCGTCCTTCGCCGTTGCATTGTTTGCAAGGGTTGGTGATGGTCTGGCCGGCACCGTGACAGCGGGGACAGGTGGTGGCGACGGTGAAGAAGCCGCGGGAGTGTGCGACCTGGCCGCGTCCGCCGCAGGCGGGACAGGTTTGGATTTTGGCGCCGGCAGCGGCGCCGCTGCCGTGGCAGGAGGGACAGGTGTCGAGAACGTTGAAAGCGACTTCTTTTTCGAGGCCGCGGGCGGCGTCTTCGAGGTCAATTTCGAGGTCGTAGCGCAGGTCGTTCCCTTGTTGGGGGCCGCCGGGTTCGTGGGCGTTTTCGCCGAAGATGTCGCCGAACCCGCCGAAGCCGGCGTTGCGGAAGAATTGTTCGAAGATGTCGCGTGGATCGTGGAAGCCGCCCCATTGGGGGCCGGGGGCGCCGCCGGGACGGGCGGCACCGGCGGCTGCGCCGCCGCCGGGGGCGAAAGCGGCGTGGCCGAATTGGTCGTAGGCGGCGCGTTTGTTGGGATCGCTGAGGACCTCGTAGGCTTCGCCGAGTTCCTTGAATTTTTCCTCGGCGGTTTTGTCGCCGGGATTTTTATCGGGATGGTATTTGATGGCGAGCCGTCGGTAGGCCTTTTTGATTTCCTCATCGGAGGCGGAGCGGCTGACACCGAGGATTTCGTAGTAATCGCGTTTGGTCATTTCGAGAAGGGGGATTTGAACCAAGAGTTTTTCTTTTCAGGTTCGGCGGGTGTGGGTGTTGGCGTGGGGGTGGGTTGGGGAGCGGAGGCGGGTTTTCCTTTGCTGACGACGACGCGGGCGGGGCGGATGAGGCGGTCAGCGAGTTTGTAGCCGCGTTGGAATTGGTTGATGATGGTGCCTTCGGGTAGTTCGGGGTGTTCGACGTGGCCGATGGCTTCGTGGAGGTTGGGGTCGAAGGGGTGGCCGGCGTTGGCGACGACTTCTTTGAGGCCGAACTCTTCGAGGGCGCGGCGGAATTGGTTTTGGATTTGTTTGAGGCCGTCGAGCAGGGGAGAGGATTCTTGGGTAGCGGCGAGGGCGCGTTCAAGGTTGTCGAGGACGGGTAGAAGGGCGGCGACGACGCGTTCGTGGGCGGCGCGGGTGAGTTCTTCTTTTTCGCGCAGGGCGCGTTTGCGGTAGTTGTCGAGATCGGCGGCGGCGCGGAGGAATTTGTCCCAGTTTTCGGCGGCTTTGGCGGCATCGGCCTTGAGTTGGGCGAGTTCGGTTTCGGTGAGGGTGACGGTTTTAGGGGGTGTTGGTGGGGGAGGTGTTTCGGAGACGGGCGTGGAGGTTGGGTTTTCCGCGGGTGTGGCGGAGGGGACAGGAGTATCGTGTTTGGTTTTGTGTGTCATAGAGGGGGGATAAGAATGACGGAGAATCAGGACTTTTTCAAGTACTTGACGAGTCGGAGGGTGTTGCCGGTTTTGTCGTCGGATTTGTACTCAACTTCGTCCATGAATTTCCGCATGATGGAGATGCCGTATCCGCCGGGGTGCATGCCGCGGATGCGTTCGAGGAGGTCGGTGGGGCAGTAGGCGGCGAAATCGAAACGTTGTCCGTGGTCGTTGATTTGGATGATGAGGCGGTTGCCTTCGGTGTGGATGTCGAGGCGGATTTCGGGGTCGCGTTGTTTCCAGGACCAGTCGCGGTCGTGGGCGTAGGCGTGTTCGACGACGTTGGAGCAGGCTTCGTCCACGGCCATTTCGATTTTGGCGACTTCGTCTTCCGAGAAGCCGACCTGGCGGGCGAGGTCGGCGACGATGGCGCGGATGTGGCAGAGGGAACTGCCGTGGCCGGGGGCGCGGATGAGGATTCGCTGGGTGGTTTTTTTGAGGTGAATCTTTTTGGCGGCGTCCATCCCGCGGCTCCGGATTATGGTTTGGTGAAACTGTCGAGGGCGGCCTGTTCGGAGGTGTGGACTTGAAGCACTTTGGTGAAGCCGAGCAGTTCGATGATTTTGTAGATGCGGTCGGGGACGTGGAGGAGTTTGAGGTCGCCGTCGTGTTCGCGGGCTTGTTTGGCGAAGCCGATGAGGGCGCCGAGGCCGGCGCTGCCGATATAGTCGAGTTGGCTGCAATCGAGCATGACGCGATAGTTGCCCTGTTGGAAGAGGGTTTGGAGCTGGGTTTCGAGGCGCGGGAAAGAGTACATGTCGAGCGAGCCGTGGAGGCGGATGAGTTGAACGTCGCCGCGCGGTTCATGTTCGATGCGGAAATCTTTCATTGGAGGCTCCTGGAATCGTTTGATCCTTATGGTTTTTGGGATGAGTCGGCAGGGGGAGTGGACACCTTTTGGCGGAGGAACTCGGTGAGATCGTGAAATTTCGGCTCGTTGCGGGGGTCGGCCTTGATGAGGTTGTCGTGGGCTTCGAGCATGAAATTGGCGGTGTCGTGTTTGTTGAGGCGACGGGCGACATCGGCGAGGTCGGAGTCGGGCAACAACTGAAAACGGTCGTCGGGTGGAAACGGGTGCTGGGTGTGTTCGCGCCCGGCGAGATTGATGTCAAAGAGGCGGTCGAGTCCGAGTGTCTGGAGCAGTTCCATGTTGCGGGCGCTGACATTGACAACATGGACTTTGCCGCCATGTCCGCTTTGCGTGAGTCGCAATCCGATGCCGGCCAGCACGCCCAGAAAGGTGCTGTCCATACCCTGACACTGGCTCAGATCCACAAAGAACTGCTGGCAACCCCGGCTCAGCATATCGGCCGCATACCGGCGCAACGGTTGTCCATTTTGAAACGTGCCTCGTCCCAGCACCCGCACGTACACGTCGTTACCGGTTGTATTGACCGAAATTCCTTTGGAGACGCCATTCATTGTGTAGTTGTGTCTCTGTTTTGATTATAGGCTTACCCCTCTGTGCGTCAAGGTTGCCGTACGCAAAGCATTTGTTTCCGTCCTGCGATACGTCGCCGGGTTTGCAATCGCCATGCAAAAATGCTATCAACCTCTGACCGATGAAACACAGAACCCCGTGGCTTTTTGTGATCATTTTGACGGTGGGGATACCCTTCGTCACCCGTGCCATTCCGCTGCGGGAAAACGAATATCTCATCTCCGACCGCGGCCAGTCACGCCGCTTCGAGGTGGCAAGAGATGAAGTCCTTGTTTCAACCCGCGCCCGCCAGCGCCGCATCGAAAAATTTGCGCCGCTGGCCAGCGCCGAAGCTGTCCGCCAATACGCCGCCGATCGCCAACGCGCCACGGGAGAGGAATACCAACTCGTTCTCTACGAAACCGGCCGACCCCGCAACGAGTTCACCCGCCGCATCCTCACAAAACGCATTCATGTTCAGCTCGCCGCCGGCGCCGATCCCCGGGCACTCGCCGCTTCCGTCGGAGCCGTCTCCCGCGGCGAAACCCCGTACGCTCCCGGTCATTTCATCTTTGAAACCGCCGACCTTGGCGATGCGCTCACGCTGGCGCAGATACTGAAAACCCGCCCCGGCGTGCTCGTCGCCGAACCGTTGCTGGCTCGTCAGGCACAAAAGAAATTCGTGCCCAACGATACCTATTTCACCCAACAATGGCACCTCCGCAACACCGGCCAAAACGGCGGTACGGCCGGTGTGGACGTCAACGTCACCAATGTCTGGGATACCTACCAGGGCAACGGCATCAACATCGCCATTGTGGACGACGGTCTCCAATGGACCCATCCCGACCTCACCAACCACTACAACGCCGCTCTCAGTTGGGACTTTAACTGGAACGACGCCGATCCCTCTCCCAATCCCGCCAACGGGGACTTCCACGGCACCGCCTGCGCCGGCGTCGCTGCCGCCCACGGCAACAACTCTCTCGGCGTCTGCGGCGCCGCCTTCAATGCCACCCTCATCGGCTACCGTCTCATTGCTTACGCCAACACCGATGCCGATGAAGCGGCTGCCTTCACCCGCAGCAACAACGTCATCCACATCATGAGCAACAGTTGGGGAATCCCTGACGGTTACCAGATGATCGGCGGTCCCGGCCCGCTCGCGGCGGCCGCTTTGGCCCAGGGCTGCGCCCAGGGACGCGCCGGTAAAGGCACCATCTACCTCTTTGCCGGCGGCAACGGACGCCTGGCGGGAGAAGACGCCAACTACGACGGCTACGCCAATTCCATCTACACCATTGCCGTTGGCGCCATCAGCGACCAGGGTACCCAGGCCGATTACAGCGAACCCGGCGCCTGCCTCGTTGTTTGTGCCCCCTCCAGCAGCACCAACCGCCAGGGCATCACCACCACCGATCTCATTGGCAACGACGGCTACAACGCTTCCGGCGTCACCGGCGAACTCTCCAACCGCGATTACACCCAGACCTTCGGCGGCACCTCCTCCGCCTGCCCGTTGGCCGCCGGCGTCTGCGCTCTCATCCTTCAGGCCAACCCTAACCTCGGTTGGCGCGACCTTCAGGAAATCCTCATTCGCTCCGCCACCAAAAACCACGCCACCGACTCCGACTGGGCCACCAACTCCGCCGGCTTCCATTTCAATCACAAATACGGTGCCGGATTGATCAACGCGCAGGCCGCCATCGCCCTCGCCACCAACCACTGGCAAAATCTCAGCCCCCAAATCCACATCTCCACCCAGACCAACCTCTCCACCGCCATCCCCGACAACAACTCCAACGGCGTCACCTGCGTCTTCAACACCACCGCCCTTCCCGCCCTTCGCGTCGAACATGTCACCGTGACCGTCAACATTCTCCACCCCTATCGTGGCGACCTCGCCATCACGCTCACCTCGCCCAGCGGCATGAAAAGCCGGCTCGCCGAAAAACACGACGACCCCAACGACAATTACGCCTCCTGGACCTTCATGAGTGTTCGTCACTGGGGCGAAACCTCCAGCGGCACCTGGTCGGTTAACATCGCCGACCTGGCTGCCGGCGACACCGGCACCGTCACTTCCATCCAACTCGACATTTACGGCACCACCACCAACGCTCATCTTTCCCTCGTCACGGCCACCTCCGCCGAAACCCTCGGCAACGGCAACGGCCGCCTCGATCCGGGCGAGACAATCTCCGAAACCATCGTTCTTCACAACGCCGGCGCTGCCTCCGCTACCAACATTACCGCCAGTCTCACCACCGCCACCCCCGGCGTCACCCTTTTGCAACCGCTCGCCGCCTACTCCGACCTCGCCAGCAATGCCACCGGCACCAACCTCACCGCCTACGCCTACCGCCTCTCCAAAACCATCCCCGCCGGCGCCACCGTCCTCTTCACCAACATTGCCACCGCCAACGGACAAACCTTCACCAACACCTTCAGTCACCTCGTCGGCCAGGCAACCCCCATCTACTCCACGAACTCCATCACCAACTCTACCTCCGTGTCCATTCCCGACACCGGCACCATCTACTCCACACTGGCCGTTGCGCTTCCCACCAACAGCGTCCTTGACGATGTGAATGTCTTTGTCCGAATCAACCACACCTACGACGCCGATCTCACCATCGCCCTCCAACATCCCGACGGCACCGAAATCCTCCTCTCCTGGTGGAACGGCAGCAGCGGCGACAACTACGGTAGCGGTTCCACCCCCACCACCTTCGACGATTCCGCCGCCACCTCCATCACCGCCGGCACCGCGCCTTTTGCCGGCGTTTATCGCCCCGAAGAAAGCCTCGCCACGCTCAACGGCAAATCGCCCACCGGCACCTGGCGACTCCGCGTCAACGACGATACCGCCGGCGACACCGGCACGCTCTTGTGGTGGGGACTGCGCATCCTCTCCCACACCAATCAATACAGCGCCACCCTCTACAACACCGTCCCCGTGGCCACTGGCGCCAGTTACCACATCCCCGCGAATCTCACCACCAATCTTGCGCTCATTGCCGCCGACTCCGATGCCGATCCGCTCGGCTACCTCACCAACAACATTCCCGTTCCCAACCCGTTTCCCTACACTCCACCACCGGGATTTACCGGAACCACCAACTTCACCTTCACCGCCACCGACGGCTATGCCACCAGCGCTCCCGCGCTCGTCACGCTCCACATCTACTCGACCACTGCCGACAGCGATGGAGACGGATTTACCGATTGGCAGGAAATCCTTGCTGGCACCAATCCGACCAACGCTGCCAGTGCGCTTCGTATCACCGAACCGCAGCCCGGTCTCGTTCAATTTGATAGCGTGACCGGTCGAACCTACCAGATCGAATACAAAAACGATCTCACCGATCCTTCGTGGTTGCCTCTGGTCGCCACCAACGGTACCGGTGCCGCCATCCAGATTGCTGATCCCGATGCCGCCACCGTGCCCCGTCGTTTCTACCGGGTACGTCTGTTGCCCTGAGATTGGGTCTGGAAAGTCCCGCTTGGTGTTCTCGTTTTCCGGTCCCAAAACGACAACAAAAACTTTGGCCGTATGGTTCGCGAGATGTATCGGCAGCGAGTCGGTTGGTTTGATGCCGCGAACGGGAAGGGGTTAGCCGTCGTTCGCTAGCCGAGGGTTAATTTTCAAAAAGTTGGGTGGGGGCAACGGTGTAAGTCATTGCAGAGACGCGTTTGCTTTTCGCCACCCCCCTTCTCTTGTAGAGCAGAACAGTCCCTTGCCAATCCGCCCCCCTTGCCCCAAATGCCAAAATGCCAGCATATTTCTACGACGCCATACCAAACGAGTTAGCGGCGCTGATTACGCCTATTGGTCGTTGGTCAAGACTGTCCGCGCTGCCAAAGGACCACGCCATGAATGGGTTACCCATCTCGGCGAGTTCCCCCGGGAGAAAGCGTACCAGGCCCGCGCCCCCCAATCCCTTATTCGGAAACCGAATAGCGAGTTTCCCCGGACGAAGCGCAACAGACCTGCGAGTGGTCAGGCTTGGACACGCTGTTGGATGGCAAGCTACCCGCGCAACAGTTGTCGCTCGGACAACCCGCACCACTCCATCTCAAATGAACTGTGAAGTCACGCCCCCTTAACGTAAAAAGTGAGCGACCGCGAGCCAACCGCCCCTGACGCTGCCTTCATCAACCCAGCCGGTTGGCTGGCGCGCGGTTGCTTCACTGCATGGATAGACGCTCTCACCGGTATGTGATGGTGATGCTCTCAATGTGCTCCGAGAAGTGACGATCCAAGTAGCCCACGAACGCCTGCAACAACTGCCACTCGTTGTGGTCTGCCCGGCTCTGTACTTCGGCGACCAGAATACCTCCGCTTGCCTCGTCCCAATTGATCCATCCGGGATGCTTGGCGTGTTGCCACCGTCCTGCGCGCTGCCGAATAAACGTAGTACCCTTGCCTCGCAAGTCGCGCTCCTTCTGAATGAGCAGACTCTTGAGCTTGGCTTTGTTGTTTCGGCGTGGAACGACTTGGAGAATCTTCATGTGTCCTTTCCGTCGAACAGTATTATTCACCTCAACTTGGCGGGCTTTCCATGAAACACGTCAAATGAGGTTTCAGGCGCGAATTTCTCACTGGGGCTGCGGCGTGTGGAGCTTGTTACCAACGGGTTAGGAAGATTTTTAGGCTGCGGTAACGCTGTTCCGCCTCGACGCAGCGGCAGACGTTGAACGCGCTGGGGTTTTTTTCTTGCGCGAGGCGCTGGTGAAGCCTTTGGCCAACTTTGGCGATTTTACCCGTGCGCGGAAGCATCGGAACATCCCCGTGGTGCTGACCCGCGAGGAATGCCAAAAGTTGTTCGCCGCGCTGGACGGGACGATGCGTTTGATGGCGAACCGATGTATGGCAGCGGCTTGCGATTAAGCGAACTGCTCAACCTGTGTAGTGCCAAAAAACGGCTCAAAAAGTTGTAAGTACCTGCCAGTCAAGCCCAGCATTTCTCCGTCTGACGAACTTGGGTTAGCTGCGGATCACGTTTTTCGGGGTGCCGGAAAGGAAGGCGGCGATGTTGTCGGCGGTGGTGGCGAGAATTCGTTCCAGCGCTTCCTGGCTGTTGAAGGCGTTGTGCGGGGTGAAGACGACGTTGGGTTTTTTCAGGATCAAGTGGTTTTGGATGGCGATGCGGAGGCGTTCGGGATTGACGGAGTCTTCCAGCAGGGCGCTCTCCTCGTAAACGGTTTCTTCGCCTTCGAGCACGTCGAGGCCCGCCCCGGCCAGGATACCGTCGTCGAGTGCCTGCAAAAGCGCGTCGGTATCCACCAGTCCGCCACGGGCGGTGTTGATGAGGATAGCACCGGGTTTGATGAGGCGGATGGTGTCGCGATTGATGAGGTGATGGTTTTGGGGGGTGTAGGGCGCGTGGAGGGTGATGATGTCGGAGGCCGCCAGCAGGGTGGGGAGATCGGCGTAGCAAAAGCCGAGGACATCGGCGAGAAAGGGGTCGCGCCGCACGTCGTAGGCCATGACGTTCATGCCGAAGCCGCGGGCAATACGGATGACATGCAGGCCGATTCGTCCGGCGCCGACGACGCCGATGGTTTTGTCTTTGAGGTCGAATCCGCGCAGGCCGTCGAGGGAGTAGTTGCCGGCGCGGACGCGGACAAAAGCTTCGTGGACTTTGCGCGAGAGCGCGAGGATCAGGGCGAAGGTGTGTTCGGCGACGGTGTTTTCGCCGTAGAAGGGGACGTTGCAGACCGTGACGCCGCGTCGGGCGCAGGCGTCGAGGTCAATGTGGTCGAAGCCGGTGGAGCGGGTGGCCACCAGTTTCAGGCGGGGGAGTTTTTCGAGCCGCTCCGCCGTCAGTTTTGAGTAGATGAAGGGGGACAGCACCGTGACATCGGCCAGTTGCGGCAGGTCATCGTCTTCCAGGGGGCGTCGGAATGACATCCACTCGTGCGGGGTTCGCAATCGTTCCCGCAGATATTTTTCTTCCCATTCGTGCAGTTCGAAAAAGGCCAGTTTCATGTGGTGGCCTCCCAATGCGCTTCGGCGTCGGTAAAATACTCGACGCGGGTCTTTTTGTATTCTTTGGTGGAGTACAGGACGCGGTAGTCGGTGACGCCGGTTTCGCGGGATAGTTCGGCGAGGATGGCGTCGCATTCGGGCACGGATCGGGCGTGGATCATGGTGAAGAGGTTGTAGGGCCAGTCGGGATAGGTGGGGCGGAGGTAACAGTGCGAGACGGCGCGGCAGGCGGCCATTTTTTGTCCGATGGCGATGATTTCGTTTTCCGTGCCGCGTGCGGCCCAGACGCCCATGCCGTTGGCGCGGAAGCCGGCCTCGCGGTGGCGCAGGACGGCGCTGAAGCGGCGCAGGCGTCCCGAGGCTTTCATGGCGGCGCTGATTTGCTGGAGTTCGTCCATCGAAAACCCGGTGGAAGCGAACGGTTCGGGGACGAGCGGCAAATCGCGTTGCATGGCCCGGACGAATTCGATTTCGCGCGGAGTCAACGGTGTCGGGGCGTTTTGATGCGCCTGGCTGTAGCGCACCTCGGCCGTGCCGTGGCCGTCGCCTTCGAGATCGAGTTCAACGCCGATTTTGAACAGGCGCAGCGTGGGCAACAGACGCATCGCCTCGGCGCCGGTTTGTTGTTGGAGGCGCTGGACGGTTTTTTCGAGGCCGAGGCGGGAAGCGGGGCTGACGGCGATGGTGAACCAGAGGTTGTAGTCGTGGTTACGGGCGTAGTTGTGGCTGACGCCGGGATGGGCATTGATGAGCGCGGCAACGGCGGCCTCGCGTTGGGGATCGCATTTGGCGGCGACCAGGGACGACTGGTAGCCGAGCGAACGGGTGTCAAAAATGGCGCTGATCTGGCGGATGAGGCCGGCTTGTTTGAGGGCGCGGATGCGTTGAAGGGCTTCGGCTTCGGGCAGGCCGAAGGCGGCCCATGGCCGGGGGATGATGGGCACTTCGCGTTGCAAGAGGCTGAGCAGTTTTTTATCGGTGTCGTCCATGGGATGGCCGTTACAGTAAGTCGCCTGTTGCCGCCGCGCAAGTCTTGCGCTAACCTCCACCCCATGCCAGCAGCGCATTCGGTTTATTTGGTCGGCGGCAGCGACGAGTTTGCCATCAAGGAGCACGCGGCAAAGCTCGCCGCCCGGCTCGCGCCGAAAGACGCGAGCGAGTTCGGTGTCGAGGTCATCGAGGGCGACGCGGCCAATGCCGACGAGGCGTTACAGGTTGTTGGCCGTTTGCGGGAGGCATTGTTCACGGTCGGGTTGTTCGGCGGCGACAAGCTGGTCTGGTGGAAAAATACCAACCTGCTCGGCGCGACACCGCCGGGGGGCGAGGCGACGCTGGAGGCGTTGGGCGCACTCAGCGATGAGCTGAAACGGGGATTGCCGCCAGGCGTGACGTTGTTGATCAGCGCGCCTGCGATGGATCGGCGTCGGTCGTTGGCCAGAACGCTGGAGAAGATGGCGGAGACGTTTTTCTTCGAGGCACCGGACCTCGGCAAGCCGGCGGGCGAGGAGCAGATCGAGTCGTTTCTGCGGGAACGGTTGGCGGCAGAGAAGAAACGGTTTGCCGACGGCAGGGCGCTGGAGGCATTTCGCAGTCTGGTGGCGCCGACAATGCGCGAGATGGCCAATGAACTGGAGAAACTCTGTCTCTATGTCGGTTCGCGCGCCGAGATTACCGAGGCGGATGTGCGGGCTGTTTGCAGCGCGACGCGCGAGGCGGTGATCTGGGAACTGCTCGATGCAGTGGGGGGACGCAAACTCCCGCAAGCATTGGCGGCGCTCAAAAACCTGCTCGACAACGGCGAGTCGCCCATTGGCATCCTGATCATGTTGGTGACGCAGATTCGGCTGATTCTGCTGACCAAGGATCACATCCACCGCAAGGTGCTCGCGCCGAGCGGAACCGGCATTGAGTATGTGAAAGCCTTCGAGCGACTGCCCAATACGGAGAAAGAACATTTCCCGCTCACCAAAGAAGGCAAACCACCCAGTCCCTGGCGTCTCTACCGCTGCGCGTTGGCCGCCCGCCATTTCTCCTTCTCCGAACTCATCCGCGCGATGGACCTGCTCCAGGAAGCCAACCTCCAGCTTGTCAGCAGCCAGCTCGACGAACGTCTCGTGCTGCAGGAGGTCATTACCAAAATCGTCCGCAAAACCGCCTAAAACGGCTTCATCAAACTCGCCGGCATCTCCGGCATCGTGCCGGCCGGGGGCGCATTGGTGGACGCGGGCGCGAGCGCCTTCTCCAGTAGCGACAGAAATTGGTCGGCCGAAACGTATTCGGTTTGTCGCAACGCGCGGTGCTCGACCCCGTTCGACCCCAGAAACACCACCGTCGGCACGCCGAGCACGCCAAATTCTTTGCGTACCGCCTCCGACGCCGGCGAGTCCGGGCGTGTCAAATCCGCCTTCAACATTACAAACCCCCGCGCCTTCTCCACCACCCGGCCATCGCGAAAGGTTGTCCGCTCCATTTTCCGACAGGGACCGCACCACTCCGCGCTGAAATCAATCACCACCGGCCGACCCGCCGCCAGCGCCTCCCGCAAACGCTCGCGGGAAAACGGCTCCCATACAATACCGCCTTCCCCGCCGCTGCCACCGCCCATCCACAACGGGCTGATCACCCACACCGCCACCCCCAGCAATCCGACGCCAAACACGCGTTTCACCCATACCATCCACGTGCCCGATTTCGGCAGCCGCGACAACAATCCCGAAAACGTCCCCAACACCACGTACGGCAACCCCAATCCGCAGGCGAACACAAAGAACAACCACCAACCGAGCCACGGATTGGCCCGTTGCGCCACAAACGTCAGCAACGCCACCACAAACGGCGCCAGACATGGCGCCGCAATAATCCCGATCATCGCGCCCAGGAAAAACACGCCGACAAACCCGGCCTTCGACGACAATCCCGTGGCCCGTTCCAACAGAAACCGCGGCGGCTGGATTTCGTACAACCCGAACATGCTCAGCGCCAACCCCACCAACAACAGCGCCACGACAACAAGCACAATCGGGTTTTGCAGCAGCGCTCCAAACAACGATCCGGTCATCGCCGCCAGCAACCCCAGCGTCGAATAAGTCACCACAATGCCGGCGCAATAAACCAGCGAAGTGACAAACGCCCGCCCCACGCTCCGCGCGCCACCGGTGCCGCCAAAATAACTGATGGTAATGGTGATCATCGGATACACACACGGCGTCAGGTTCAACGCCAGCCCCCCGACAAACACAAAAAACAACGCCGGCAACCAGCCGTACTGGCGGATCAACGACGCAATATGATTTGGTTCCTCCGAGCGCGACGCCGGGACGGCGCCAAACAGTTCCGGATGCAGCGGGTTTGCCGTGGCCGCCACCGCGGTTTCGACCACGACAGGCACCGTTTTGGGCGGTAAACAACTCTGGTCGTCACAGGCCTGGTAACGCAGTTTCCCTTCGATTTTCACCGGCCCCAACGGCGCATGAGCGGCCACCCGTCCCTCGGCAAAAATCACCAGGCGTCCTTCGTACAGCGAGATCGGTTTGTCCGCCCACTCCGGTTTCACCAGCCGGCCCGGCGGATAGAGGGTTCGTTCCACGGTCACAAACGGCGGCGCCTGCCAGGTGAGCGTGGTCGGGATCAGACTGGGATCGTTGACGGGATTGGCGTTGACATGCCACGGCTTGATCAATTCGACGGTGACCGCGATGCGAAACGTCGTTCCCGGCACGAGCGCGTCCTGAGACAGAAACGCCTGTGTGGTCAACTCCTCCGCTCGCGCGGCAAATGCCAGCGCCAGCCACGCCCATCGGAAAAAGGCTTTCATGGTGGACTACGATGCACTCGACGCCGACTCAAATCAAGCCGCCAACCGCCGCCACCGTCTCAGGCGCCGGTCAGCCGAAACAAAACCCGGACCAGATCGGTGGCCGACGCGGTCCCGTCGGGTAACGCCGTCGCCGCCGCCCCGTTGGCGGCCAGCACCGCCCAGCCTTCGCCGTCGTCGCCCACGCGCCCGTGGGAACCTTTCACCCGATCGGGATTTGTGGATGTCGCCGGATGTAACGAGCGCAGGGTACGCGGCCAGTCGAACCACAACTCGCACGGGTCGTAGCCGGGTTTGCGGTGGATGTCCACCGAGTGGGCGAAGTCGGGCGCTTTGCGTTCGTCGGTCCACCAGTAGTAGGCGAACCATTGGTCGCGTGGCGCCACCGCCACCAGTTCGCCGGCGCGCGGATGAGCGATGGCGGTGAATTCGATGTTGCCGAGGGCGGTCAGGGCGTCGCGGGCGGCCTGGATGGCGCCGGGTTTACAGTAGATGTGGGCGATCTGGTGATCCACAACGGCAAAAGCGTCGCTTTGCTCGAAATCGAGATATTCGTGTCCGGCAATCTCGCGCACGCGCAACAGCCCGGCCCGTCGCAACTGGCGGTTCGGGTAGAGCGCGCCGGTGACGGGCAGGAGCGAGTACTCGGAGCAGACGATGACGGCGGTCTCGTGGCCGAACGCCGTCAGCAGTTCGGCGAGGACGGCGTCAATCTCGCGCAACGCTGTCGGCTGGTCCGGACCGAGTTTCTGGAAGGCATAATCGAGGTGCGGCAGATAAACGAGCATCAGGTCCGGTTTGTGTCGTTGCCAGGTCATCTGCGCAGCGCGGGCAATCCAGCGGCTGGAGGCCAGTCCGGCAAGCGGTCCCCAGTAGGTTTGCAATTTGAAATCGGAAATCTCAGAGGTCAGCGTTTCGTAGTAGCCCGCCGGTTTGGAGTAGCACCACTGGATGAGTTTGTGATGGGCGTGAAGGGGGCGCGGCGTGATGACGATGTCGGCGTTGATGTACATCGAGTGTTGCCAGAAGAGGACGGCGGTTTTCCTGCCGGGGAGCAGGTCCCAGAGGCGCGGGCGTTGGACGAGCGAGCCAGGTTGTTCCCAGAATTTCACCTCGAATGTGTCGCGATAGAACCAGCCGTTGCCGACGATGCCGTGTTCGGACGGTGGCGTGCCCGTGAGCAGCGTGGCCTGCACGGAACAGGTGACAGCGGGGAAACTGGGCCGCATCGGTCGCCACGTAAACCCGGTCAGGCTCGGCATCTGCCGCTGATGATGCGGCGCCAGCCCGACCACGTTGAGGATGACGACGCGCCGGTTCATGTCATGGCCAGGATTTTACCCAAACAAGCCGCCGGTACCAAGAGGGACAATACCACGGCGGCGCCGGACCAGTGACCGGCGGCGGCCACCAACGCGGCATCCAGGAGGATGATGCCCAGCAACAGCGTTTTTACCAATGGGCGCAATCGGGGAAGAGTTTCCTCGCGCCGGGCAATGAAAGAGAGAACGACGACGTAGGCGCCGAGAATCGTCGGCGGCCAGGGGATGACGGTCTCCATGCCGAGTGTCATGTTGAGCGCCCGGCAGAGACCGAGCAGCCACGGCCATTTGCGGACGCCGTTGTAGAAGAGCATCAACCCGGCGATGGCCAATCCTTTCTCGTTGGGAGCGAACGCGAGTCCGCCGAGCATCAACACCGCGGCCAGCGTCCACGCGAACGGGCGCGAGAGGTCACCACGCGGCAACGGTCGTTCGGGCCGGTCGCGGCAGTCGGCGGCATAATCAAACGCGTCGTTGAACACGATGCCGGAAGCGTACAGACAAGCGGAGGCTCCGAGCGCGGGCGCCAGTGGCGCGGCTTGTCCGGCGAGGAACCAGCCCGCCAGCGGATCGGCAACCGCGGTGAAAAGATTGGGTAGCCGCAATAAGTCGGCCATGGCGCGCAGAGGGAAACGCATCGCGGACATTAGAGCAAATCGGCCTTGCGCGGGGAAGGTTTTTTCTTATTCTGACGGCGCCATGGAAGAACTGACTTGTCCCAATTGCAACGTGGATGTGGATCCGCAGGAGTTGAAGCGGAACTTTCTGCGTTGTCCCATCTGCGGCTTTGACCTGAGCGAGGCGCAGGAGGAGGACTGGGAAGAGGAGCCGGACATGGACGAGGAGGAGTGATGTTGCTGGAATCGTTTGAAGGCGGTCCCGTTGCCACCAAAGGTTATCTCTTGGCCGACCGCCATGGCGGCACGGCGGCGGTGATTGACGCGCCGTTGGACACGGCGGAGGCGATGGTGGAACAGGCCCGCCGCTGGGAGACACCGATTGCGTTTCTGCTGACGACGCATCCGCATTGGGATCACCTGCTGGACAACGCGAAATTGCTGCGCCGGTCGGGCGCGAAATACGGTTTGCACCGCGACGCGCTGCCGTGGCTGGCGATGCCGCAGCCGCGGATGTTCGGCTTCGACGTTGAGATGCCGGACTGTCGGCCGGACTTTTTTCTGGAGGAGGGGAAACCGCTTTCGATTGGCGATTTGCGATTGGAGATTTTGGATTGTCCGGGGCACTGTCCGGGCAGCGTGGTGTTGTACGAACCGAACGAGAAGATGGTGTTTACCGGGGACGTGTTGTTTGCCGGCGCAATCGGGCGGACGGACCTGCCGGGCGGCGATCTGGCGACGCTGCTGCGTTCGATTCGGGAAAAACTGTTGTCGCTGGACGACGAGGTGCGGGTCTGGCCGGGGCATGGACGTGCCACGACGATCGGGCAGGAGCGGTTTCGCAATCCGTTCCTGACGGGGCGAGAGCGACTTTCGCCTTGAAAATCAGGGGTTGCAAAGCTATCCGGCTTTTGGTAGGAATCAGGCCAAGCCAAGAACCAAACCCAAACAAGGAGGATACATCATGGCTAAAATGACGAAGTCCGCGATCCTGAAGACCCTCGCTGAGAAGACGGGGATCACCAAGAAACAGGCCGGCATCTTCATGGATGAACTGGTCGCGCTCGCCTACAAGGAAGCCAAGAACAGTTTCACGATCCCGGGTCTCGGCAAGCTCGTGCTCGTCAATCGCAAAGCCCGCATGGGCCGCAACCCGGCCACTGGCGAAGCGATCAAGATTCCGGCCAAGAAGGTCGTCAAGTTCCGGATCGCCAAGGCGGCCAAGGATGCCATCTTGAAGAAGTAACGATGTCTCTGCGGCACGTCCGCAATCGTGAAAAGCGGCCCCACTTCGGTTGGGGCCGCTTTTTTGCTGTCCGCAAAGGGTTGGAGCGCGCTTCGACGACGCGCCGGTCGGCGGGATTCAGGGTTGTTGGGTTGGCTCGGGAGAAGCCGTTGTCACCGTTTTTTTGGTGAACGCCGTGATGTCGCGGATACCAGCGACGCGCGCGGCGTCCACAATGCCGACAACGGTGCCGTAGCTGGCGCTCTTGTCGGCAGACAATTCCAGGATGGTGTGGATGTTTTTGCGGCGGGCGGCGGTCAGGGCGTTTTCCAGCGTCGCCAACGTGGCGGGTTCGCCATCGAGGTAGATTTTGTTGTCGGGAGCGACGACCACGCGCAGGCGCGGAATCTCGGTTTTGCCGACCGCCTCGGCGGTGCGGGCGTCGGGCAGGGTCAGTTTGACCGCGGTGGCTTCTTTTTTGGCGACGCGAAACGTGGTCGAAGCGATGAAGAAGATCAACAGGTTCAGCAGGATGTCCACCAGGTTGATCATCCGGATCGAGGGGGTCCGGTGGCGTTGGGACATTTCGACCAGGCGCATGGCGGGTTACCGGTACAATCGTCCGAGCAGTTCGTTGGTGTAACGTTCCATTTCCAGCACCAGCAGTTCCACGCGACGGCGCAGGTACATGTAGGCGACCAGCGCGGGGATGGCGACGGCCAGGCCGGTGACGGTGGCGATCAGCGCCTCGAAAATGCCGCGCGAAATTTGTGCCGGCTCGCCGAGACCGTGTTGGGAGACGTCCACGAACAGTTTCACCATGCCGCTGCAGGTGCCGAGCAGACCGAGCAATGGGCTGATCTCGGCCACGATGGAAAGCGTTGTCAGGCCCCGCTCCATTCGTCCGACAATCTGGCGGGCGATGGATTGGACGGCCTCGACGTTCTCGTGTTTGGCCATCCCGGCATGCGCGAAAATGGCGCGGACCAGTTCGCCGAGCACCGTCGTGTCGTGGACGCTGAGTTCCTTGATTTTCTCATGGCCTTCGCCGGTGGCGGGCAACCGGTCAATCAACTCCTTCAGCGACGGAGCAATGATGCGCGAACGGCGCAACGCCCAGACGCGCTCCAGGATGATCGCCAGGCCGACGACCGAGCACAACAACAGCGGGTACATGGCGACGCCGCCTTGGTGAAACCATTCGGGTATCATGTCGTTTCTCCAGATTCTGTTGGGTTAGTAGTAAAACGTGAAATCCACGTCGCGCGGCTCGTTGCCGAGGTAGGTTCGCAATTCCTCCGGCCACGGCGCGAACGGAGCGGACTCTACAATAGCTTTCTGGCAAAACAACGCCAAAATCTCTCCCGCCGACGTGCTTTTGACGGTCGCGTTGGTTACCGAGCCGTCCGGCAACAACTGGAAATGAATCGTCACCTCGCCGGCCCGCTCGTACAGGCCGTTCTTTTCAATGAGCGCGTACCAGCGGCTTTGCACCGCCCGCACCACTTGTTTGTCATACGCGCCAAACGGGCTGCTCTCGACGTTGAAGGCGGCCACTCCCAGGCGGGTTACCCCGACGGTGTTCAGGCGGGATTTACGGGCCGCGATCTCGCGTTCCGAACCGCTGCCGGTCGCGCCGGCTGCTCCTCCTCCGCCACCGCCGCCACCCGCGTCAGGAATTGGCGGCGAACCAGCCGAGCCGGGTGAAGGCGGTTGTTGCAGGGAAAGTTCCGGTTTTGCCGGCGGCGTGTCCGGCATCGGCGGAGGCGCCGGTGGCGGCGTCGGCGGCATGGGCACGGTTTTGGGCGTTGGCGGCGGCGTGAGCATGGCCAGTTTTGTTTCCGGTTGCGTGGTCAACCCTTCTTCCGGCACCGGTTTCGGTTTTTCCCGAGCGCCGTCCGGTTCGGTTCCTTCCTTCACACCCTTGTGTTCTTTTTCCGAAGACGATTTCGCGTCCGGGCCAGGCTTTGTTTCTGGTACGGGCTTTATTTCTGGTTCGGGTTTTGGTTCCGGTTCGGATTTTGTGTCGGGGTCGGGTTTCGTTTCCGGCATTGGTTTTGTATCGGCTTTTGCCTCCAGTGTGGGGCGGGAGGGCAAATCCACCGGTTTCAACAAGGGTGCCGGAGCCGGTGCCGGTGAGGCCGGCATTGCCGGGGTGGCGGGACGGGGCATTTGTGGCGGCCCTGGTGGTAACGGCGCGCCCGTTGGGGACAGTTTGGGTGCGACATCCGCCGTGCTCATCATTCGCGTTTCCGTGCCGTCCAGGAACGGGGTGTCGCCGCTCTTGCCTGTGGGGTTGACGGGGTTGGCGGCCACCGTGGAACGGTCGGAGTAGAAATCGGCGTTTTTGGGTTTCTCGCCGCTGACCTGGGTGTCATCAGTCTCGATGAACTGTTTGGGACGAGCCGGCGGCGTGGGTGCGGTGGGGGATGGCGTGGGTGAGGTGGGTTCTTCGACGAAGGTGATGACCGGTTCGACGGGCGTTTCTTCGGAGTTGGCTTTGGCAAGGAGCGCGGGTTTGGGCGCCGGAGTCAGCACTTGGGCCAGGACGCCGACAACGGGCAGGCGCGCGAGCGTGTCGCGTTGCGCCCAGCCGCCGAGGAAGGCGATGTGCAGGAGCAACGACACCAGCACGGCGGTTTCAAATTGGATGTTCTCACGTCTCATTGGCTCTTACATCATATCAGATGTTGCGTTTCCATCAATCGGCGGAACGCAGTTTCGGGTCGAGCGCGTCGCGGAGGGCGTCGCCGAAAAGGTTCAGGGCAAGGATGAGGAAGAACATGGCGGCAGTGGCTCCGGCCAGTTCCCACCAGTTGCCGAGCCAGAGGCGTTGTTTGGCATCGTTGATGATGGCGCCCCAGCTTGGTTCGTTGGCGATGCCGACGCCGAGGAAGCTGAGGATGACCTCGGTGAGGATCAGGTGGGGGAAACGAAGTGAGAAGTTGATGATCACGATGTGCAAGACATTGGGCGCGATGTGTCGGAACATGATACCGAGGTGGCTAACGCCCAGGGTGCGAGCCGCCAGCACGTACTGGCGGTCGCGGTGTTTGATGTATTCGCCGCGGATGAGGCGGCAGAGGCCGACCCAGCCGGTGAATCCCATGGCGACACAGACGGAGAGCAGGCCGCTGTCAATGAATCGGGTCAGTGTTTGCATGGTGGCGCTGCGTTCGACGACGCCATGCACGACGTAGGCGATGGCGATGATCAGCAGGATGTCCGGGATGCTGCCGACGACGCTGAACAAATAGGTGATGACGGTATCGGTGCGGCGTCCAAAATATCCGGCCAATGCGCCGAGCACGAAACCGATGGGGATGACGATGAGCGAGGTGAGCAAGCCGATTTCGAAGGCGATACGAGTGCCCTGGGCAACCAGAAGAAGGTTGTCCTTGCCGGCGTAGTTGGTGCCGAGCCAGTGTTCCCGACTGGGGGGTTGGTTACGGATGTCGTAGTGGGCAATCTTGTAGGCGGGGATGCTGTCGCGGATACGGCTGGTCCAGAAAACGCCTTCGGCATAGAACCAGACCGCCGCGTACACTGCGAGGATACCCAGGCAGAGCATGGCGAGACGGTTGCGTCTCAACTGGCGCCAGGCAATGGCCCAGAGGCTTTCTGGTTTGTCGGGAACGCGGCTCATCGCAGACGGATCCTCGGATCAGCCCACGCATACGCGATGTCGGTGAGCGTGTTGGCCAGCACAAAAAGCATCGAACCCAAAAAAGTTTCGGTGTAAATCACATCTTCATCCCCGTTGGGAATCGCCATCACCAGCATTCGTCCGAGGCCGGGGATGCCGAAAAAGCTCTCCAGCAAAAGCGACCCGGTGTAGAGGAACGGCAGGGCAATGATGACATTGGTGAGAATCGGGATCAACGCGTTGCGCAGGACATGACTGAACAGGATGCGCGCGGGCGAGACCCCTTTGGCGCGGGCTGTGCGGACGTAATCCTGGTACATTTCATCCAGCACAATGGTCCGGTAAAAACGCACGCTGCCGCCGACACCGGCCACGACACCAATCAGGACCGGCAGGAGGAGATATTGCGGCCCTTCAAAACCCCAGACCGGGAAAATCCCCCATTCTCCGGCCAGCCAGTATTGGGCGACCATGATGTACACCAGTGAACTGACGCTCATGCCCATTACCGAAAGCACCACCAACAACCGGTCCACCCAGGTGTTGCGGTAGTACGCCGCCAGCAGGGCCAGGGCAATGGCCAGCGTCAGGTTCAGCAAAAATAGCGGCACCGTCACGCACAACGACGGCCAGAATCCTTCGACAAGGATGTCGCTCACCTTTTGTCGGGTGGTGATGGACTCGCCGAAATCGCCACGCAACAATCGCCCGACCAGACGCGGGAACTGGGCGTCGAAGAGTTGATGTGGAAAGTTTTCGACGTTGAGGAAGTACGGCTTGTCGTAGCCGCGTTCGCGAGTGATCTGGGCGATTTTTTCCGGCGTGGCGTTTTTGCCGGCCAGACGGATGGCGGGGTTGCCGCCGATGATGCGAAACAACAGAAACGTCAACAACAACACGCCGAGCGCAATCGGAATCACAGAGAGCAATCGGCGTAGAAGATAGGCGGTCATGGCGTCAGTGGGGCAGCACCTTGTAATACTTCGAGCTGGCGTACGAGAACGGATGGCGTTTGTAATTCTGGAACCACGGTTGATAGAGGCCGTAGGTCAGCGGATAGGTCATCAACGCCCACGGACAGTCCTTCATTACCAAATCGGCCATCTGCTCGTACAGGGCTGTGCGTTCGGGCGAATCCGGCATCACGACAACGCGCTCGTAGAGACGGTCGAACTGGGGGTTCTCGTAATTGGTGGCGTTGACGCCGGGACATTTGTTGGGGCTGTAAAACAGTTTCAGGAAATTTTCCGCATCGGGGTAGTCGCCGATCCATCCGGCATACATGACCTGGTAGTTGCCCTCGTGTTCGCGGCGCAGATACTCGGAGAATCCCAGCCGTTGCACGACCAGTTCCACTCCGATGGCGCGGAGATGGTCCACGAAAAACTCCGCCATTTGTCGCGCATCGGTGCTGCCGGCGCCGGGCATGATCATGGTCAGACGCAGCGGATTGCCGTTTTTGTCGCGTCCGCCGGGGTAGCCGGCTTCGGCGATGAGTCGTTTGGCTCGTTCGAGGTCATAGGGGTACGGGTACGGTTTGTCGGTGTGCCCGGCGATGCCCGGCGGGATGATGGAGTTGGCGGGTGTGTTGCGGTTGTTGTAAATGACCTCGCAGAGTTTCGGCACGTTGATAGCGCAGGCAAACGCCTGGCGCAACCGCGGATCGCTGCCGCCAACCACGGGGTCTTTCATGTTGAAGCCGATGTACCAGGTGCTCGGTTCCGGTGTTTTGTAGAGGCGGATGCCGCGTCGTTTCAACGCTTCGGTCAGTCCCAGTTGCGGGGTGATGGCCTTCTCGAAATAGTCCTTGTTCAGCCCGGAGGCGGCAATTTGGCCGGCAAGAAACATCTGCCAGAATGTGTAATACTCGCTTACGTCGTACAGAACAATCCGATCCACAATCGGCAACGGTTTACCCGCGTCGTCCAACAATCCCGCCTCTCGGTCACCGGGTTCTCCCACGTCGGGGTAACGTTGGCCGCTGAAAGAGGGATTGCGCTCGTATTCGATCCGATAGCGGCGTCGCCAGGAGACCAGGCGGTACGGGCCGGTGCCCACGGGATGGGATCGAAAGTCTTTTTTGTAGAACTCGACCGCTTCGCGGGGCACGACGAACGCGTAGGGCATTGTCAGGACCCAGAGCAGTTGCGGGTAGGGTTTGGTGAGTTTGATTTGGAGGGTGTGGGTGTCGAGGGCAACAAAGCCGGGCAGGGGATCGTCGAAACGGCCGTTTTCCGCCCATGGTTTGGCGCCGAGAACGTGGTGGATGAAAATCCAGTCGCCGTCGGATTGTTGTTTCGGGTCGAGCAACCGTTTGAACGAGTAGATGAAATCTTCCGCCGTTACCTCGCGCCCCTTGCCGCCGGGGAAACAGGGGTCATCCATGAAACGGACGCCTTTGCGGAGGCGGAACGTATAGGTCAATCCATCCGGCGAGATTTCCGGGAACGCCTCAGCCAAGCGCGGGATGACCTTGTAGGGGCGTTCCAGGTACGAGTACTCCATCAAGCCTTCGTACACCCGACAGATTTCTTCCGCCGTCTCCGTGTCACCGCTGTCTGCGGGGTCGAATCCCTTGAAATCGCCGCCGACAAGATAGAGGGTGGAGGCGGTTTTTTCCGGCTTGGGGGCGCATCCTGTTCCTGCGAAAAGCAGGATGCTCCCCGCCGCTGTAATCGCTGTCAAAGCGCGGACGGAGAGCATCGTCGCTTTCAAACGGTTGTTTATTGGGCCGGGGCGGGCGCCGGAGTCGGAGCCGGGGTCGGCGTTCCCGTCGGAGCAGGCGCAGGAACGGGGGCCGATTCGGGAGCGGTTGCCGGCGTGAGGGGGCTACCCGGAACGGCGGGCGCTGTTTGCGGCAGCCGCTGGAGCAAAGAACTGCCCTGCGACTGACTGCTGCGCCGTGAATGCAGGATGGCCAGCGTCAGCGTGGTAGCCAGCAAAATGCAGGCGCAGTAGATGGTCATTTTGACCAGTGGCGTGATGGAGCCGCCGAACACGGTTTCGGTCATTTGACCGCCAAACGCGGCGCCGACGCCCTGTTCGGAGGATTTCTGCATCAGCACCAGCACGATCAACACGGCGGCGACCAGCACGTGGATGGTTGTTAGTATCCAAATCAATACATTCATGTTGACTCCTGATTTTGGCTCTGGGTTGCCTTTACAATCGCGGCAAAACTGTCCGCTTTCAAGCTCGCGCCGCCCACCAACGCGCCGTCAATGTCGGGTTGAGCGAGCAATTCTTTCGCGTTGTCGGGTTTGACGCTGCCACCGTACTGGATGCGCACCCGTGAGGCGGTGTCGGTATCGAACAGTGCTCCGATCAGTTTGCGAATGAGAGCGTGGACCTCCTGTGCCTGTTGGGGGGTGGCGGTCTTGCCGGTGCCGATAGCCCAGACCGGCTCGTAGGCGATCACCGTTTCCAGCATTTCGTTTTTGCTCAGGCCGGCCAACGCGCCGGTGACCTGGGTGCGGACGACTTGCTCGGTCTTGTTTGACTCGCGTTCCTGCAATGTCTCGCCGACGCAGACGATGGGGCGCAACCCGTTGGCCAGAGCCGCTTTTGTGCGCTTGTTGACGCCCGCGTCGGTCTCGCCAAAGAACTGGCGACGTTCGCTGTGGCCGATGACGACGTAACGGACGCCGAGTTCTTTCAGCATGGGGGCGGAGATTTCACCGGTGAAGGCGCCTTCTTTTTCCCAGTGGACGTTTTGGGCGGCCAGTTGAATGTTGGAACCGGCCAGCGCCGGGCCGACCGCGGCCAGCGCGGTAAACGGCGGGCAAACAACGATTTCGCAGGTTTCCACGCCTGCGACCTCGGTTTTCAGGGCGTTGACCAGCGCCGCGGCTTCGGCGCCTGTTTTGTACATTTTCCAGTTGCCGGCAATGATGGGTTTGCGATGGGGATTCATAATCGGCGGCTAGTGTCCAGATTTACGGCCAACAGTCAATACTTCTGTGCAGTCTTTCTCGGTTGACCGTCAGGGGGCGGATTTGACAGTAGGCGCATCGGAGCACTGCCACCCTGGGAGCAAGGACAACGTGGTGTAGGGCGCGATGGCTGTCGTGCAGGCATCGCGTCGTGTCGCTGAGAAATCCGGGCTTCGGCGTGATACCGCCGAAACGGCACGGGGCATCGCGCCCTACAAATCCAGGGTGGCAGTGTCAAAATAGGCCTTTTGGCGTTTTGGAATGGAGGCGCGGGTTGACAATCCGCGAAGGATTGTTAGGATGCCTCCCCTTCAAAGGAAAACAATGTCATGAAACGTACCTATCAACCATCCAAACGCCGTCGGGCGCGTCGTTGCGGGTTCCTGGCGCGCAAACGCACCAAGGGCGGCCGCTCGGTTCTTCGCAACCGCCGCCGTGTGGGACGCAAACGCCTGACGCAGGTCTGACGTTGCATGGAACAGGCACATTCAGCAAGGCGGAGCGGCTTCAGCGCGGTTGGCAATTCCGGCGCGTTTACGAGGCCGGACAATGCCTGAGAGGTCGCTTGCTGGTGCTGTATGTGATGGCGGAACCGTCGGAACCCACCCGTGTCGGCGTGGTCACCAGCCGCCGCATCGGCAACGCCGTCGTTCGCAACCGTGCCCGTCGCCTGCTGCGCGAAGCCTATCGCCTCAACAAACAGAAATTGAACGATCATCTTCAACTCGTTATGGTCGCTCGCAGCGCCATTCGGGACCGCAAGCTCCGCGATGTGGAGGCGGAGATGTTGTCCTTGTGGCAAAAAGCGGGCATTGTTCGAGCTTATTGATGCGACATCTCCTGCTCATGTTGATTCGCGCCTACCAGTGGGGAATCTCCCCGCTGTTGGGACCGTGTTGTCGGTTTTATCCGAGCTGTTCGCACTATGCCGCCGAAGCGGTGGCACGGCACGGCGCCTGGCGGGGCGGTTGGCTGGCGGTGCGGCGCCTGGCGCGTTGTCATCCGTGGCATGAAGGCGGGCTGGACCCGGTGCCGGAATCATGATGGATAAACGAACCATCGTCATCATGGTCGTCTGCCTGCTGATATTGGTCGGCGGGAACTACGTGGCCAACTGGATTTTTCCGCCCATCCCGAAGCGGCCAACACCAGCCACCCCGCCCCACGCGGTCAGCAACGTCGTGGCCACCGTTGCCGCGGCCACGGCCACCAATGAGCCGACGGTGTCGTCGCCAGCGCCGCCAACGACACCCGCGGAACGGCCGCCGGAACAGATCGTGGCGTTGAGCAACGATTACCTCCGGGTTGAGTTCACAAGTTGGGGAGGTGGGATTCGCAAGGTCGAGTTGCTTCGACACAAAGCCAACGGTCACGGCCATGTCGTGCTCAATGCCGACGCGCCGGCTCCAGCGCTGGGTTTGACGGGCTTGCCGGGCGCCGACACCAACGCGGTGTTCACGCTGGAACCATCCAGCCCGACCACCATGGTGATGCGGGCGGGGCAGGTGACCAAAACCGTCTCGCTCGGCAAAGATTATCTGCTGGATGCGCGAATCGAAGGGGTAAACGCTTCCTCGGCCAGTGTGGTTGTCGGCACGGTCGGGCCGACATTTGCCAAGGAACCGCCGTTGTATCTGAACGTGGACTGGCAGGACGGTCCGAAGTGGAACAATCGCGACCTGAATGTCGTGACCAAACGCACCGGCAAAGGACAGAACCGCGAGCCGATTCATGCCCGCTGGGTGGCGGTGAAAAGCCAGTATTTCGCCATGGTATTGACGGGCGCCACCAATGCCACCGCGGTGACGTACGCGCCGGTGGTGTTGCCGCCGCTGGCCGATTGGAAGGCAAAGGAGCCGCCGCATGGCGTGACAGCGTTGGCGCAGTGGCCGACATCCGTCGGAGGGGTATTGACGTTTCAGTTGTACGCCGGACCGAAGGAATACGATCGGCTGGCGGCGCTGGGGGAACGACAACAGGAGGTCATGGATTTTGGTTCGTGGATGGACGCTTATTCCGGGCTGTTCGGGCTGGCGTTGTTCAAGGGGATGGCGTGGTGCCACAAACTGGCGCCGAATTACGGGGTGGCGATCATTTTGGTCACGATTTTGTTGAAGATCATCTTCTGGCCCATCCAGGCAAAAAGCATCCAGGCGATGAAGGACATGCAGAAGTTCCAGCCGCAGATGCAGAAGATCCGGGAAAAATTCAAGGACGACCCGCAACGGATGAATCAGGAGATGATGAAGCTCTACAAGGAGCACAAGATCAATCCGTTCAGCGGTTGTCTGCCGATGCTGGTGCAGTTGCCGGTCCTGTTTGGCTTCTACAAGGTGCTCTCCAACGCCATCGAACTGCGCGGCGTGCCGTTCCTCTGGATCAAGGACCTTTCCCAGCCGGATACCGTCGCCACCATCGCCGGTTTTGCCATCAATCCGTTGCCGGTGGTGATGACGCTGACGATGATCTGGCAGCAAAAACTCACTCCCAGCACCGGCGACGCGCAGCAGCAAAAAATGATGATGTTCATGCCGCTGATCATGCTGTTTTTCTTCTATTCCACCGCTTCCGGTCTGGTGTTGTACTGGACGGCCCAGCAGTTCCTTTCCATCGGCCAGCAATGGTGGAGCATGCGCCAGGCAACTCCACCCGCGCCTGCACCGGCTCCGAAAGCCAAGAAATAAGGACCCTCTCATGGACAACCCGACATCCCCCGCCAAACCCACCACACCGCTCGACCCCAAAACCATCCTCCAAACCATGCTCGACAGACTCGGCCTCCAAACCAAGGTCGAACAATACACGCAGGACGACGCCCCGCTGTTGCACATCGCCACCGCCGACCCCGGCCGACTCATCGGACGCGGCGGCCAGACACTCGACCAGTTGCAGTTCCTCCTCAACCGCATCCTCCAACGCGCCGATCCCGATGCCCCGCGCGTGATCGTGGATTGCGAACGATACCGCGAACGCGAACGCGACGAACTAATCAAAAAAGCCCTCGAAGCCGTGGACAAGGTCCGCCGTTGGGGTGACCCCGTTACCATCGGCCCCTTCAGCGCGTTCGAACGCCGCATCATTCACCGACACATCGAACGCGACCCCGAACTGGAAGCCATCAGCGAAGAAACCGGTGAAGAAGGCGGCCGCAAACGAATGGTGATCCGCATCAAAGCGAAATAAGCGCTTCTCGCAGCCGTTCCACCGGCAACCCCATCACGTTGGAAAAACTTCCCTCGATCCGTTCAATAATGGTCCCGCCGTGTTCCTGCGCCGCATAGGCACCGGCTTTGTCCAGCGGGTTCACCTTCTGGAAATACTCCTTGATCTCCGACGCCGACAACGTCTTCATCCAAACCCGCGTCCGATCCCAAAAACTCTTCTCCACCCCGCGCACCCGACAAACCAGACAAACCCCCGTGAAAACCTCGTGAACCCGGCCCGCCAAACGGCCCAACATCGCCTCCGCCTCTGCCATGTCGCGCGGCTTGCCGTACACAACACCATCGAGTACCACGATGGTGTCCGCGCCCAGCACCAACGCATCCCGTCGCGTTCCAGCCACGGCCCGCGCCTTGCGCTGCGCGTTGTGAACCGCCAACACTTCCGGCGCCAGCCCGCCTTCAAGTTCCTCCACGTCGTCGGGACGAACCACCACGAAACGCAGCCCCATCTCCCGCAACAATTGCTCCCGCCGCGGCGAACCGCTGGCCAGAATCAACACGAGTTTGTCGTCAATGTTCATCTTGCCGCGCAGTATGCCCGCCCGCTCGCCTCGTGACAATCGGCAAAAGAAGACTACACTACCGGCAGGAGGACACAGGCAATGAACAAGGCCAAAACCATCCGCGCCGTCATACTGGCAGCCGCCACAACGGCGTGGGCGAACGAATCTCCCATCCCGCTCATCGAGGAAACACGCGTCTCCACCAATGCCGACGGAGTCATCCGCGCCCAAACCATTGAACGCGTCCCACTCAAAGACGGCCAGTACGCCCCCTGGCGGACTACCCACAGCGTCACCCGCGAAATCAAACCAGGCCTGACGGAAACCGTGCGAAACATCGTCCAAACCAGCCTCCAGGGACAACCCGCCCAGACCATCCAGTCCACCCAAACCCGCGAGAAAACCGCCGACACCGAAATCTGTCGCACCACCGAAATCACCACCAACGCCTTCGGCAAAGTGGCCGACGTTCGAATCGTCGAAGAAACAACACAACGACAACCCGACGGCTCCCTTCTGGTCCGCGTGGCCGAGCAAGGTCGAAATGTGCACGGCGAAATGACCTTCCAACAAGAACAACAACGCCGCATCCAGACCATCAGCCCCACCGACACACAAATGGAAACACGCATCCGCTCGTTCGATCATCTCCGCGGTCGGATTGACGAAACTGCCGTCCAAACAACCCGCATCCACACCGAAAAAGAGATCATCCGCGCCGAAACCATTACCCGCCGCACCGTCGGCGACCAGGACCGCCTGGTCGGACGCTCCATCAGTACGGAAACAAGAAAACCCGACGGCTCCTGGCAGCGCGAAACCATCGAATACGGTCCGGGCTTGTACGACCGGTTGACCCCACCGGGCAGCGGCGAACTCCAGCCCAAACGCAAAATCATCGAACGATACACACAACAGCCCGACGGCAGCCACCAACGAATCCGCGAAGTATTCCGCTGCGACCTCAACGGCGAATGGAAACCCATGCCCTTCGGCTGGGCCGGCGACCAACCGTAAACGCTCCTCGCCCGTGATCGCCCACCTCTACATCCACGTCCCGTTCTGCGCCGCAAAATGCCACTACTGTGCCTTCTATTCCCACCCCGGTACCACCACCCAAATGCGCGCCTACATCTCAGCCCTCCAAACAGAACTGGATCGTTACACCGACCAACTCGCCCTCCAAACCATCTTCATCGGCGGCGGCACCCCCAGCCTCCTCCCACTCGAACTCTGGCAACAACTCTCACTTCCCCGTCCCTCCACCGAGTTCACCATCGAATGCAACCCCGCCACCGTTGACGCCGCCAAGACCGCCCACTGGCGCCGCCTCGGCGTGAACCGTCTCTCACTCGGCGCGCAGTCCTTCGACGACACACTGCTTCGCCTCCTCGGTCGCATCCATACCGCCCGTCAGGCCGTGGACACCTATCGGTTGCTCCGCGACAACGGTTTCAACAACCTCAACCTGGACCTCATGTTCGGATTGCCCGGCCAGACATTGGAACAATGGCGCCAAACACTGGAGAAAACCGTCTCACTTCAACCCGAACACATCTCCACCTATTGCCTCACGTTGGAAGAAGACACCGAGTTCTACCGACGTGGCCATTTTCAGCCCGACGATGAACAGAATGTCGCGCACTACGAACTGGCCATCCAACTCCTCACCGCCGCCGGCTACCGGCATTACGAAATCAGCAATTTTGCCAAACCGGGCCACGAATGCCTTCACAACCTCGCCTACTGGCAGGGCAAAGATTACCTCGGCCTCGGCCCCGGCGCCTGTTCCACCATCGGAATGCGTCGCTGGCAAAATGTCGCCAACACCGACCGCTATATTGCCGCCCCCGGCACCATCGAATTCGAAGAAACACTCACACCCGAACTGCGACAGGCCGAACGCGTCGCCTTCGGCCTGCGAATGACCGATGGCGTGCCCGCGGAACTGGTGCGGGGACGATGGGACGCCGAGGTCGAACGGCTTCTTGCCGATGGCCTTGTCCAGTGGCGCGACAACCGACTTCAACTGACCCGTCGCGGCCTGCTGTTTGCCGACGAAGTCGCTGCCGCTTTTGTCTGATTCGGAACGACGAGATTTCCGAACAGCGTGATGGAGAACCGCGGCGCCTTGACCGAAACCGTAGCGGTTTCAACCAGGCCGACTAAAAAATCAATTTCGTAGCACGTGCCACGAAATTGATTTTGACAAATGCACAACAACTTTCACCAACACACCACACCGTATCTCACCGTGTCTTACCGCACCGCGCCGCTCTCCACCTCACAACACAACAATAAATTTCACCACAACAATCGTAAACCCGCCACGGCGGTCAATGCGAGAACCGCCGTCTCGAACGCGCGCTGGTTGACCCGCTCGACAATGGCGCGTCCCAGGAACAATCCCGCGATGACGACCGGCGCCAGAATCAGGTTGAATTGCAGCGTCCCCGGCGTGATCAGGTTCAGTCCGTGGCTGAACGGTACCTTCAACACGTTGACAATCAGGAAAAACCACGCGCCCGTGCCGATGAACTCCATCTTCGGCAGTCCGACCGCCAACATGTACAACACCAGCACGGGACCTGCGGCGTTGGCCATCATCGTCGTCACGCCTGCCGCCACACCTGTCAGCGCCGCAAACCACCAGGTGTGAGGCACCGACGCATCAGCTCGCCGTCGCAGCAGATGAAGCGCGACTATCACGAGCACGGTGACGCCGATCAATCGCCGGGCCAGCGCGGTGTGTTCGCGCAGCCACCACATCAGGGCGCATCCTGCGACGATGCCGACGATCACCCACGGCATGAGTTTGCCAACGTGCGACCAGACCGCGTGTCGCCGGTACACGCCGACGGCCAGCACGTCGGCGCAGATCAACATTGGCAGCACAATGCCCGACGACGAGAATCCCTGTGGAAACAGGATGGCAAAAATCGCCACGGCAAACACGCCCAGTCCGGCAAACCCCGCTTTGGACAGGCCGATCAGCAGGGCACCGGCCACCGCCAAAGCCCAGTGCGCCGCGTTCCACTCGAAGGCGCTCATTCGCTCTTTTGCAGAAGGCGGATCAAACCGATGAAATCATCGTCGCCCCAGCCGCGTTCGATGCCGTCCTGATAGAGTTTCAGCAATGTTTGCACCTGCGGGAGGGGCACGTGGCCCCTGGCGGTTTCCAACGCCAGCCGCAGGTCTTTGCCCATGTGTTTGAGTGAGAACTGCGGTGTGTAATCGGCGGCGCGCAGTTTTGGCTCTTTCAGGTCGGCCAGTCCCGAACGGCCTACATTGAGTTTGAGCGCCGAGAAATAACGCTCATCGGAAATGCCCGCCGCCCGCGCAAACGAAAGGCTTTCGCCAAGCGCCTCGGCGATGAGGGCGATGTTGAGGTTGAACGCCAGTTTCAGGGCCGAGGCGCTGCCGACCGGGCCGATGTGTTCGATCGTGGCGGCCAGTCGTGACAAGGCCGGGCGGGCGCGTTCCAGCGTGGCGGCGTTGCCGCCGGTGAAAAAGACCAGTTTTCGTTGTTCGGCGGCGGGTTTGCTCCCGGTGAAGGGCGCTTCCAGAAAAGCCGCGCCGGTGGCCTCGACCTGCGCGGCAAACCGGCGCGAGGCGTCGGGCGAGATGGTGCTGGATTGGACGATGATCTGGCTGGGTCGCAACTGTGGTTTGATCCGGTCGAGCACCTCCTGTACGGCGGGCGGGTCAGCCACAACGATAAACAGCACATCCGCGTGGGCCGCGGCGGCGCGCGCGTCGGGGGTGTAGAATGGCAATTCTGGTTTTGGGGTGCGATTCCAGCCGCGCACCGGGTCGCCGTCGCGGTGGAAATGCCCGGCCCAGATGCTGCCAATGATGCCGAGTCCGAATACGCTGATTTTCATGTCGCGCAGGATAGGATGGCGTTCTGCCGCTGTCACGCCGCTATTTTGGCGGTTCCAGTTTTTCCAGAATCTGGCGGCCGAGGTCCACGCCGTTTACTTCGAGGATAACGCGGCGTGGGGCGGGCTGGAGAGTCACGCCCGCTTTGAAGGTGTACGGGGCTTGGGCAATGATGGCGAGAGGGCCGTCGGCGCCGGGGACACGGAGTGAGACGCGGTTTTCGTCGGCGTCCACCTCGGGTTGTGCGGTGGCGAAAGCGTGTCGCCATTGGTGGAAAGCGGCGTCGGTGTCGAGGCCGTCGGCGATGCGGACCCAGAGTGCGGCGGCGGCATTGGGGCGGACGGGATGTTGGATGGAGAGGCGGATGGCGCCGAATTTGTTGCCGTCGTCTATGAGCGCGGCGGGCGCGTTGTCGCGTGTCCATGGGATGCGGATGCCGACGGCGGAGGTGCCTTTTCGGACGATCAGTGGTTGGCCGGGCGGGATAAGGTGGCGGCTGGTTGGCTCGACGGATTTATCGCCGATGTAAAAGGCGTCGGCGGTTCGGGGCAGCACGAAATGGGTTTGGAGCGAGGGGCAGTTGGTGAGGATGTCGGTGGCGCGATAGACGACGAGGGCGACGGCGTCGGCGGCGCGTTGTGTGGCGGCGAAGAAACAGGAGAGGTGATGGGCTTTTTGGTGTGGCCCGGCGGGGATTTTGATTTTGCCGTAGGGATCGTTGCGGCCATCGGGGATGAAGTAGCCGCGGACGGATTCGCGTTCGCCGGCGAAATCCACGGTCAGCGGCATGTCCATCCAACCGCCGTAGTAGGCGTCGGCGGTGCTGAGGCTGATGTGGGGCAGGAGGTAATGGGTGCGGAATTGTTCGGGGGTGTCGCCCCAGCATTGGCAGACAAGGCGTGGGAGTTTCAGGGCGCGGAGTGAGTCGTTCGGATGCCAGCGGATGAGGGCGTGATAGATGGCGGCGGGACCGCCGCGCGGTTTGCCGTCAATCCAGCCGTTGGCCCAGAGGGCGGTGTCGAGTTCGCCGAGGCCGCGCAGGTAGTCGTAGGTACGGCTGTGGGCGCCGGCGAGGCGTTGGACGGAAGGGAGCCAGTTGGCGCCGATGTCGGTCCAGAGGAGTTCGAGCAGGGCGCGGGCAATCTGGCGTTCGCGGTCGCGCGCGCAGAACGCTTCGAGCAGTCCGAGGTCCACGAGGTTGACGCCGTAGTAGGTGGGGCTGCAATACTCGTGGGTGCCGTTGGCGGCAGTGTAACGGACGATGTCGTCGAGGCGACGGTAGCCCTCGGCGGCGATGTCGGGGAGGCCGAGGTTTTCGCCGAGGAGGATGAGGTTGGCGGCATTCATGAGGGCGATGTTGGTGTAGGAGGGGCGGACTTTGTGGCGGCGGCAGCCTTCGGCGGCGAGGCGAACGAGTGGTTCGAGTTTGGCACGGGCGTCGGCGGGCATGGAGTCGCGGTGGCGGATCCAGAGGAGCGTGCCGGCTTGCATGCAAAATTCGACGGCATTATGGTCGTCCACGTTTGGATGGGACCAGTACCAGCGGAAATTGCCGTAGGTGCGGCTTTTCGGGTCACGGTCTTGGAGTTGGGCGGCGAGGTCGAAGAGACGCGTGAGGCGGTCGGGGTGACGTTTGGCTTCGCACCAGGCCAGGGCGACGGTGAACAGGTCGCGGGTGGAGAGATCGAATTTGTCGGGGTTTTCGCAGCGGCGCCAGATGCCTTCACTCTGGTCGGCAGCATACGAAACGATGTCGGCGCGCGGGACGGCGGCCAGCAACAGGAAAGCAAGCAGGGCGTTCATGGAGGGATGACTATAGGCTGCGTTGCGGCGCCATTCAACTTGTAACCTTTGGGGCGTTCGTGGTTCTGTTCCTAGCATGAAAGTCCTGATTGTCGGAGGTGTGGCGGGTGGCGCGTCGGCGGCAGCCCGTTTGCGACGGCTCGATGAGAGCGCCGAGATTGTTGTGTTCGAGCGCAGTGGGCATGTGTCGTTTGCCAATTGCGGCCTGCCGTATCACATCGGTGGCGATATCAAGGAGCGCGAGGCGTTGTTGTTGCAAACACCGCAGAGCTTGCGCGACTTGCTCAATCTCGATGTCCGTACCGGTCAGGAGGTCATTGCCATTGACCGGGCAGCCCGCTCCATCCGCGTTCGCGAATTGGCATCGGGTCGCGAGTACTCGGAACGCTACGACAAACTCGTCCTCTGCCCCGGCGCGACGCCGGTGCGTCCGCCCTTGCCGGGACTGGAGCATCCGCGCGTGTTTGTACTCCGCAATGTCGAGGATATGGACCGCATCAAATCCATTGTGGACAACCGCGCCCAATCGGCCGTCGTCATCGGCGCCGGCTACATCGGCGTCGAAATGGCTGAGAACCTTCGCCAACGCGGCCTCGCTGTTGCCCTGGTTGAAATGCTCGACCAGATCATGCCGCCGCTGGACCCGGAAATGGCCTGGCCGCTTCAGCAATCCCTCCAACGCAACGGCGTTCAGCTCCACCTCGGTACCGCTGCGGCGGCCTTCCGCGACGCAGAGGGACGGGTGAGCGTTGAATTGAAAAACGGCGAGACATTGACCGCCGATCTGGTGATCCTCTCCGTCGGCGTGCGCCCCGAAACGGCGCTTGCCCGCGCTGCCGGTCTCGAACTCGGCCCACGCGGCGGCATCAAGGTGGACGCGCACCTGCGCACGTCCGACCCTGACATTTATGCGGCCGGTGATGCCGTTGAGGTGGTGGACACCGTGAGCGGCGAACCGTCTCTGATCCCGCTGGCCAGCCCGGCCAACCGCCAGGGACGCATTGTGGCCGAAAACATCGCCGGACGCGCCACCACATACGGTTCCACCCAGGGCACCGCCATTGTGAAAGTGTTCGACCTTGTCGGCGGCGCCACCGGTGCCTCGGAGAAAACTCTCCAGAAACTCGGCCGACCTTATCACAAGGTCTATTTGCACCCGACCAGCCACGCCGCCTACTATCCCGGCGGATTGCCGCTGCACATCAAACTGCTCTTCGCGCCCAGCGACGGTAAAATCCTCGGCGCCCAGGTGGTTGGCGGCGACGGTGTGGACAAACGAATAGATGTGTTGGCGACGGCGCTACGGGCGGGCTTGACCGTTTATGATCTCGAACAGCTCGAACTGGCCTACGCGCCTCCGTTCGGCTCGGCCAAAGACCCCGTCAACATGGCCGGGTTCATCGCCGCCAACCTGTTGCGCGGCGACGTGCGTTTCTGGTACGCCGAGGATTATCCGACCAAAACCGAGGCAGCGGTGCTGGTGGACGTCCGCAGCAAACCCGAATTCGACGCCTGGCACATTCCCGGCGCCATCAACATCCCGCTCTGTGAACTTCGCCGGCGCGCCTCGGAACTGCCGACGGACAAACCCATCCGCCTCTACTGCAAGGTTGGATTCCGCAGTTACCTTGCCTACCGGTTGCTGACACAACGCGGGTTCCGCGACGTCGCCACGCTTGCCGGCGGCAGTATCACCTTCCAGGCCTGCCATCGCGGCGGTCCCATGACCGTGAAAGAAGACAAAACGCCGTTTGTGGCCTACGCCGAGGAAAAATTGGCGGCGCCCAGCGGCAAGGTGGTGACGCTGGATTGCACCACGCTGCAATGTCCCGGCCCGATCATGAAGTTGAAGGAAAACATGGACCGCCTCGCCGTCGGCGACGAGATTATTGCGCGCGTGGCCGATCCCGGCTTCGAGTCCGATGCCCGCGCCTGGTGTGTCGCCAACGGTCATCAACTCGTCGAAATGCGCCGCGACGGCCATCTCTGGCAGGCCCGCATCCGCAAAATCGGCGCCGTCGTCGCGTCGCCGCCCACCCCCGTTGTTACGGCGGCAAAACGCAAAACCATTGTGGTATTCAGTGGCGACCTTGACCGCGTGACGGCGGCCTTCGTCATCGCCAACGGCGCCGCCGCCATGGGGCAGCCGGTCTCGATGTTTTTCACCTTTTGGGGATTGAACGCGCTGCGCAAACAAAACCCGCCTCCGGTCGAAAAACCGATTCTGGACCGGATGTTTGGCTGGATGATGCCCCAGGGCGCGGAAGCGTTGAAACTCTCCCAAATGAACCTGTTCGGCCTCGGCACCGCCATGATGAAAAACACCATGCGCAAAAAGAATGTCCCGTCCTTGAGCGAATTGGTGAGCACCGCCCGCCACAACAATGTCCGACTGATCGCCTGCACCATGACCATGGAAGTCATGGGCCTGCGCAAGGAAGAACTGGTGGACGGCGTGGAATTCGGCGGCGTGGCTGCGTTTCTCGGCGAAGCCGATCAATCCAACGCCACGCTGTTCATCTGATCGCGCCCGCCGTCCGCGCGATCCTGTGCGCGACCGCCCGTTGTCGTGTCAGCCTTCCCCTTCCAACGCCGCGGCGGGAATAGGCAGGAACTCGGCTTCGCGCAGGAATTCATCCAGTTGAAATAACGGGTCAGCGTAGGCAAGAAAATATACCAGCAGAAAAGAATCCCCGAACCGCGCCCGCGCCCGCTCAATCATCGTTGCCGTCGGCAACGCCTCGACGCCGAGCCGTTGTTCCGGTTTCAAAGCCACCGAAAGCCGACGGAGGATTTCCTCCGGCGTCAGACCGCGAAGAAATCGCCGGTGTGGCGGACACAAGAACACGCCATCGCTCAAACGGGCGATTTCCTCCGAGACCTCACGGTGGTATTCCTCCGAACGATTGCCGGCAGACGTGGCCACCCCGACCAGATACCGGCAACCTAGTGCTGATTGGACACGGCGCACCATGGCCGCCTCCAGCCGATGTGATTCGGGGTTCTTGCAGTGCAACAATAACACGGGCTGGCCGCGAAACCGCGTCAGCAGGAACCGACCAGGCGGATACTCGCGCGGATCGCGTTCATACGCCCGCAGCGCGGCCAACTGCGTTGCGCGCGACACGGGAAACAGATCAGCGATTCCCTCGATGGCCGCCAGCGCCGCCAGCGCGTTGGCGATGTTGTGCCGCTGATGGCCGCCCAAGGTCATCGGCATCTCCGCCGCGGCGATCAGCGGCTCCTCGCTTGCGCCGTGTTTGTGCCAGAGCCGACCCTCACGCAGAAACCAGCCGCGCTCGAACTCGTGCTCGCGTCCTTCCATGGTGAAGAAAATCGGACGGGCGCGACTGACCTGTGCCATGGCGCGCACCCGTGCATCATCGGCATTCAATACCACCACACCGCGCGGATCGGCGCGCCGCGCCACCTCAGATTTGACCGCCGCCATCTGGTCCAGTGTTCCGATTCCTCCCTCGCCGAGGTGGTCGGCCAACACATTCGTGATCACGCCGACCCGGCAACGCGCAAATCCCGTTCCATACCGCAGCAACCCGCCGCGAGCCACTTCCGCCACCAGAACCTGCAAGCCCGGACAATGCAACGCCCGCCACACACCGCGATGACCTGCCCGGTCGCCACCGGCGACGCGAACGCCGTTGTGCCAGACGCCGTACGTGGTGCAACGGGCGGTCTTGTAGCCGGCCTCGCGCAGCATTCGGTCAATCAATTGAACCGTCGTGGTTTTCCCGTTGGTGCCCGTCACGGCAATGACCGGCGCGCCGCGCCACCACACGCCTGCGCGGACCACGGTGCGTGCTTTCAGCCGCAGTTTCCAGTCGCGCATCCGTTGGAGGAGCTCCGATGCCATGACCCGTTTGACCCCAGAGTAGAAACGCAAACGGGCAAGTCAAGCTCCTGCTGGTTGACGGGTGGCGGGTGGGTGTGAGAGTAGTCAGCACAGGATGAACGCGCTTTTTACCACAGCC
>CAZISE010000002.1:0-72956 GCA_964541945.1 uncultured Verrucomicrobiota bacterium | reverse complement strand
GGCGGGTGGGTGTGAGAGTAGTCAGCACAGGATGAACGCGCTTTTTACCACAGCCCTTCTGGCGCTTGCGATGGCGGCACCGCAACCGAATCCGGAGGCGATCTTTCACACGCCGCCCAAACCCCTGGCGCCGGGCGCGGTCACAAGCGATTGGCCGTCGTTTTTGGGGCCAACCCATAACATGATCTCGGCGGAAACAAAACTGTTGAAGGAGTTTCCCGTTGGCGGACCGCGATTGGTCTGGGAGATGAAAAAGGGCGACAGTTATGGCGCGCCCGCTGTTGTGGGGGAGCGACTGGTGTTGTTTCATCGGGTCGGTAATGAAGCGGTGGTGGATTGTCTGAACGCGCTGGATGGACGACGGTACTGGCGGTTCTGTTATCCGACGGAGTATCGGGACCGTTACGGCTACAACCAGGGGCCGCGTTGCAGCCCGGTCATTGCGGGCGACGCGGTGTTCACGTTCGGCGCCGACGGTCAATTGCATTGTTTGGAGTTGGAGAGCGGGCGGGTGCGCTGGCAGCGCGACCTGGTGAAGGAGTTCAAGCTGAAACAAAACTTTTTCGGCGTTGGCGCCACGCCGTTGGTGGAGGGCGACAAATTGATTGTCAATGTCGGCGCTCCCGACGGGCCGTGTGTGGCGGCTTTCGACACGCGCACGGGTCGAATGCTCTGGGGCGCGCCGCACCCGTGGGGACCGAGCTACGCCACGCCGGTGGCGGCAACGGTGGAAGGGCGTCGGCGGTTGTTTGTGTTTGCGGGCGGAGAGAGCGATCCGCCGAGCGGGGGGTTGCTGGTGCTGGAGCTGGATGAGGGGAAGATTTTGGGATCGTTTCCGTGGCGCGGACGGCGATTCGAGTCGGTGAATGCGTCCACGCCGGTGGTGATTGGCAACCAGGTGTTTATTTCCGAGTGTTACGGCGCGGGCGGGGCGCTGGTGACGGTGAAGGCGGACGGGCGTTGCGAGGCGGCCTGGACAAGTCCGAGGTTTGGGACGCATTTTATGACATCGGTGGTGAAGGACGGGCATCTTTATGGCGTGGACGGTTATGGTTCAGGTCAGGCAGCGTTGGTTTGTGTGGAGGTGAACAGCGGAAGAGAACTTTGGCGGGCGAAACCGCGTTGGGAAGAGGTCATCAAAGGGCGAGAGGGCCCGCAAACGGTATCGTTTGCCACGGCGCGCGGTTGGTTGTTGTTGGTGGACGGGCGGTGTCTGTGTCTGGGCGAGTTTGGGCATTTGCTCTGGTTGGACTTGAATCCGCAGGGGTATCGGGAACTGGCGCGGACACGGTTGTTTACCGCGCGCGACACGTGGACACCACCGGTGGTGAGCCGCGGGTTGTTGTACGTCTGCCAGAACAGCCGCGACCCGTTTCAGGAGACGCCGCCGCGGTTGCTTTGTTACGATCTGCGGGGCGATTGAGCGGTTACTCGTCGAAGGCCGGGTTGGTGATTTGGAATCCTTCGGCGGGCAGGGGGCCGGAGGGGAGAACGAACGTCAGATGAGGTAGTCCGTAAACATTTTTTTCCTTGCCGGAATGGCCCGGCACCGCGACCACGCCGGCGGGAAATTGGCGATGATAAAGTGTATCGCGTCCCTGTTTCCAGGAGAGGGTGAATTTGGTTTTTTCCCATTCGGCGGGAATGTTGGGGTTGCCTCGCTGGTGAACGGCGATCCAGACATCCACGGGCGCATTGACGGTGAAATGGTAACCCGACGCCGGTTTGGCGGAACTGCCGCGTTGAGGAATCAGGCGGATGGCGTTGTGCACGATGGCGGGCAGTGTTTCGATGGGGAATTGGCGGAGGACACGGTAGAGTTCGTCGCCCGGCGCATGGATGAGGATTTGGTTGGGGCGCGGGCTTTCCGCGGGTTCGGCGGGTTCCTTGGCCGGGTCGGGCAGGACCAGGCGGAGCAGTTCCGCGAGATGATCTTGGTACACGCCGCGCGGGGTGGTGTTGTGTTTTTTGATCAATGCCGCGGCATAGCCGGTGGCGGCGCCCATCTGGCCGCAGGTGTTCATGACGCGCGGGCCGCCCAGTCCCACGTGTGAGCAACTGAAACAGCGTCCGGCCATCATCAGATTGGCGATATTTTTGGAATAGAGGCTCCGGAACGGGATGTAATAACGGGGGACTTTCTTGAAAAGAGCGGTGGAAAAAAAATCGTACGGATAGCGGGGGTCCTTGTAGTTGCGCTGGTAATGGAGGTCCACCTCGCGGGTTTCGGTGGCAACGGCGTCGGGAAAGGTGCGTCCCTCGGTCATGTCCTTGAGGGTGTACAGGTAGTCGCCAATGAGGCGGCGAGACTCGCGTTTGCCGCTGATGTAGCCGACGAATCGAAGCGCATGAGTGGCGTACTGCGGTTTTTTCTTGGCGTTGGCGAACGTGCCGTAGATGGCGCGCAACAGGTGGTCGCGGATTTCCTCGGCGTTCTCGAACATGTCGAGGTCGTTGCGGGAGTACTCCCAAAACCATTCGCCTTTGATGGCAACGTTGTCCTTGGCAACGGGAGCGGCCCAGGGCAGTTCGGGGAACGCCGTGGCCGTGGCGGTGGCTTCCGAATTCCACAGCAGGGAGACGCCCATAACCCGTTTGTCGGGGACGGCGGGCGACCACATGTCGCCGTGCTGTTCCCAGCCCTCGTCGAATTCGTCGCGTGCCTCGCGTCCGTATCGGTGTTCGGCGCCAGCCCAGTATCCAATCCAACCGTCACCGGTGCAGTCAATAAAGACCGGCGCAGCAAAAGAACGGACTTCCCCGGTCTCGATGTGGCGGGCGTTCACATGGACGATCCGGTCGCCGTTCATTTCGACGCCATAGGCGCGCCAGGAAAGAAATTGGCGGATGCCGGCGACGGCGTTGATGGTGGCGTGGCGTTTGCGGTCGTCGGTGAGCGACAATTCCGAGCCGTTGGGCCAGTGTTTGGAGTTGATGCCCTTGAGGATTCGCGCGGCGTAACCGGTAATACCGATGGTGTGGACGCGCACTTCGCCGCTGGCATTGCCGCCGAGAACCGGCCGGTCGTGAATGAGGGCCACGGTCAGTCCCTGCTCGGCCGCGGCCAGTGCCGCCGCGCATCCGGCGATGCCGCCACCGACAACCACCAGGTCGAAGCGACCGGCCGACGGCGGGACAGCGGGGATTCCGAGCAAACGGTCCCGCCAAGCGCGGAGTGATTTCAGATCGTTGGGAGGGGTTTCCGAGAGGTCCGTGGTCAGGTAAATGGCGTCACAACGCCCGTCAAAGCCTGTCAAATCCTCCAACTCAATGGAGACCTCGCCCGCCTTCAGTTCAACGGTGCCACCGTCCTGCCACTGCCAGCCGGCGAGGACGCCGAATTCGGGCGACAACCGGCGGCCATTAATTCGCACGTTGAACCGACCGGGCGCTTTCCAGTCGCCGGGCACCCAGTTTTTGGTTCGGACCCAGACGCGATAGGAGCCGTCGGCGGGGACGTTCACGCGAGTGGAGGCGTTTTTTACCGGTTGGCCAAGCCCGTGAGCGATGAGATAGGGCGATCCCATTTGTTCCACGAACTGTTGGTCCACCGACCATCCGCCTTTGTTGGCAAAGCTCTCCGCTTCGATGAGAAGCCGGGCGTCGGCAAGAACGGTCAAACCCACTCCAAGCAGCCAACCCGCGATGAAACCAAGGATTTTCTTCATGAAAACGTTTTTACGCCAAACCGACGCCGCCAACCAAGCGAATTGTTTGAAGGCGTAACCGTTACGGCAAAATTGCTTTTCTTCCCTATGAGGGATTATGGTTGAGAGGAAAAGGAGACAACGCACATGTTCAAGAGCAACACATTCATTCCTGTAATTTTGTTGGCCGCCGTCCTCGGCGCGGGAGCGGCCGAACCGACCGTTTCCGGTAAGATTACCAAAGTGGACGCCGACGCAAAGACATTCACCGTGAAAGCCGGGGACAACGAACAGGTGATCCGGTACAACGACAAGAGTGTTTTTGAAGTGATCACACTGGTTGAAGCGAACGACGTGCCCGATGGTTCCCCCGTCAAGGTAACGGGCAAATTCTCCGACGGGACAGCCGTGATCACCGCTTCCACGGTCGAGAAATTGCCCGACTCGTACCGGACCTACAAGGTGATTGACGAGAAACAGAACTACTGCGTCGGCATTCTCCGTATCAAGGACGACGGGCTGACGGTGTTGGTCGGTGAGAAAACGATCACCATCAAGTCATCGGAGAAGATGAAATACACCCGGCGCACGGTGGGCGGCGCCACAGACCTTGAAACGGGTCGGAGCGTGTGGGGCGTGTTGGTGCCCGCTGAAGCCGGTCAGGAACCCGTGCTGAAACGCCTGATCATCACCAAATACTGAGGCCGATCGCCAGTTATTTCATCCAGTACCAGGCTTTGTCCACGAGCACCCATTTCTGCTCGCCGGGGAACTGTTTGCGATTGCCGCCGCCCTTGCGATCCACGCTGTAGAAGAAGAGTTGGACGGTGGCGTTGGTGCCGTCCTTTTCGATGGTGACCTTGCGGATGCTGCAACCCGTCAGTTTTCGATCCACCAGCGCGTTCAACCCGATGATGGCTCCCATGATCTCCTTGAGCTTCTTTTTCATCTCGTCCCGTCCCACCAACTCGACGAGATCGGGGTTGATGTAGCGGATGGCCGCGTCGTAATCCTCCCGAACCAACGCCTCGTTGTAGCTTTTTACCCGCGCTCGCAACGATTCTTCCTGCGAGACGGTCGGCGCGGTCGGCGCAGCCGGTGCCGTGGCGGCGTCCACAGCCAACGACGCAACAGTCAACAGGAAAACCCCCAACAAACCGAAGCTTGTCTTCATGGCACAATGGCTCCTTCCTCTATTCATACTTCCTCGCCACTCAAAAGGTTACCATGCTTCGTTCACCTCATGCCGTGGCTTCGGCCCCCTGTTGAAAGGCCCGTCCCGTCCTAATCCTGCGACCAGAGGTAATATAAAATGGAGACGGTGTTCGCGTTGTGCGTAAGCGCACAACGGCGCCCACCCGACGGGTTCGGGCGGGCGCCGACAAGTCTCCATTGGGTTACTTCTTCTCGTCGCCGCGACGTTGACGGGCGCGTTCGCCGAGTTTTTCGCGCATCTCTTCGCGCATTTTCTGCCACTTCTCGAATTGTTCGGGCGTGAGGATTTCCTTGATCTTCGGCGCAAACTCCTCGCGAATGGCCTTCCACTTCTGCATCTTTTCCTCGCGGCTCAGGGTCGTGTCGGCGCGAAGCTCTTTCATCTTTTCCGCCTGCGCTTGGAAGATCGGTTTGAGTTTCTCTCGCTGCTCGTCGGTGAGGTTCAATTCCTTGCTCACTTCCTGCATCCGCTCGCGAATGCGCTCGCCGCGCTCGCCGCCGCGCCGGGCTTCTTCGGCGCGCGCGGTCGGTGACAGGGTCAGCGCCCCGCCAACAATCAGGGTGGTCAACAGGATGGTTTTCATGGTCGGTTCTCCTTTTGTCGGGTTACTTGTGTTCTACAACACCGCCGGCGCCGACAAGTTTCTCCAGCCCGCCGTCGGACAACCAGACGAGGGCGGCCCGGTCATTTTTGAGATGCGCATCCCAAAATCGCGTCGTGATCTCGCGGATCCATGCGAGATGTTGCGGCTCGCCCCGACCCGCAAACGTCATGTGCGTCGCCCCCTCGAAAGTCACCAGCCACTGGCCCGGTCCCTTGATGTTGTCGAAGGCAAACCGCCGGTCCCGGGCGGTGGTGTTGAAAATCAGACTGTCGTCCCTGGTGCCGGTCAGGTGCAGGCAGGGCGTTGTCACGTCGCGGTACACCTCGCCGACGGCGGGGCGGGGCGACGACATGGGGATGGCGGCTTTCACACGCGGGTCGCGGTAGCTCTTGGCGGCCAGCCGTTGGCCGACGACAAGCAGGGCGGTTTGTGCGCCAAAGGAATGCCCGGCCACGCCGATGGCGTTGGGGTTGACGCGCGGGTCCTTGCTCATCTGGGTGATGACAAAACTGACATCAAGCGCCCGTTGCCGGGCGTTCTCCCAGTTGCCCGCCTGTCGCATGGCCGAGAGTTTGTCGCGCTGGCCGCGCCAGACCGAGTCATCGCTGCCGGGATGTTGAACGACCACGCAGAGGTAACCGTTGGTGGCCCAGTGTTGGGCAAGATAGGCGTAGCCTTCACGGGAGCCGCCCAGGCCGTGCGAAAACACGATCAACGGCGCGTTTGTGGCGTTGGCGGACGCGTAAATCCTGACCGGTATCTCCCGGTCGCGCCCGGCATCGCGCCAGGTGAGGTTGGTGGCGGACAGCATGGCAACGGCAAGGAGTGTGATCATAGGGACGGTGTTACCGTGACGTTGGGCCAGCGGCGGTTGAATTCCGCCAGCAGTTTGTCGAATTGGGTTTGTTGTTCGGGCGTGAGCAACGGCCGGATTCGGCCCTCCAGTTCCTGAAACGCCTCGCGCACCTGCGGTTCGGTGTCGGCGCGAATCCGGTTCAGTCGCTGGCGGGTGTCGGCGATCAGGGGAACCAATCTGGCCCGCTGTTCCGCCGTCAAGCCCAACCGCTGTCCGATGCGACGCGCGATCGTTTCCGCCGGCACCACCGCCTCGCCACGCGCCAGGGCGCGGACACGGTTCATGTAGAGCCGATGCGTGAGCAACGCGCCCGCCAGCGCGCCGAGCACGAAGATGCCGATTACACCGAGGATGGCTTTCCAGTGTTTCATGTCAGTCTCCTGTCAGCATCACGACGAGCGCGGCCTCGCCGCTGTAATCGGTTGTCAGTTCGGCCAGCGGGTTGCCGGAACTGGCGTAGTTCCAGATGCCGAGCGCGATCACGATGACGGCAAACAGCGGCGCCAGCCGCCAGGTCCAGACAAACCACGGCACGGCGGCGGCGCGCTCGGCGCGCAGCCGGGCCAGCAACCGCGTCTCAAATCCCCGCTCGACGCGCGCGGTGTCGGGCTGCGCGCGGCGGGCAGCAGCGAACAGGTTGTTGAGTTGCTCATCGTTCATGGTGCGTCTCCAAAATTCGTTTCAGGGCTTGACGGGCGCGGAAGGCGCGGACCTTGACATTGGACTCGCTCCAGCCGGTCAACGCGGCCACCTCGCGCACCGTGTGCTCTTCCAACTCCAGCAGCGTGATCACGAGACGTTCCTCCGGGGAGAGTTTGGCCAGCGCAAACTCCAACAGGTCACGGGCGCGTTGCGAAGCAGCATGGTCATCGTCGGCCGCTGTAATCTCGTTGAGCGCCACGGTTTCGCGGTCGTGTCGGGTGCGTCGGAGATGATCGTAGCAGGCGCGGATGGCGACGCGCGCAAGCCAGTGCTCGAAGGGCGCTTCGCCCCGGAATTTGTCAAGGTGCCGATACGCCTTGATAAAAATCTCCTGAGAGAGGTCGTCGAGTTCGGCCTCGGAGCGGGTGAACCGGGCAGCGATGCGGATGACGCGGCGTTTGTGTCGGGCGACGAGCGCGGCGAACGCCTCATCCTCGCCCGCGAGGGTGGACTGAATGAGGCGTTCATCGGACGGTTCTCCGTTGAGGGCGCCCATCACGCACTGGTTTTACTCCCGACCCAGTTGTCTGGCAATCTCATCCACAAACCGTGTGAGGCGCTCGATCGCTTCCGGGCGGTCGGTCACTTCCAACAGTTCCTTGAGTTTCGACACCAGTTGGGCGCGTTGTTTGGCGTAGTCCACCAGGGCGTCGGCGAGTTTGGCGGCCTCGGCGCGGATGGTCTTCTCCTCCACATTCAGGTCGGCGAGCATTTCGCGCAACGCCCGTTGTTGCTCGGCAAACTTCGTCACGGTCTTTTTCAGAGCGGGCAACTGTTCGCGGACCGCCGCGCGGACTTTGTCGCGCTGCTCGGCGCTCAGTTCCTGGACGGCATTGAGTTTCTCCGTCATAAATTGCTCGACAGCCTCGAAACGGGGCGTCTCCGCTTCCGCGGCGCGGGCCGGCGCGGCGGAAAATCCCCCGATTGCCAGGGCCGTGATCAAACCCGCTTTCGTCAGCACATTCGTCGTGTTTCTCATCGGTTCACTTGCTCCTTTTACCTTTGTAAGACGGGAACGACGGGCAAAAGGTTACACGTGCCTGGATTCATGTTGCAGCCGTAACTGGCCGCAGGCGGCGGCGATGTCGGTGCCTTTTTCGACGCGCAACGTCGCGGAGATGCCCGCCTGGCGGAGGACGTGTTGGAAGACCTTACAGCGGTCACGGTCGGGGCGCTGCCACGGCAAACCTTCCACGGGATTGTACGGGATGAGGTTCACCTTCGCGCGGACCCGGCGCGCCAACGCAGCGAGTTTGTGGGCTTGCGGGAGCGAGTCGTTGACGTTTTCGATGAGGATGTACTCGAAAGTGAGCATTTTGCCCTTGACCTTGGCGTAGTATTCGCAGGCCGCCAGCAGCTCGCTCAAGGGAAATTTTTTGTTGATCGGCATGATCTTGCCGCGAACCTCGTCGGTGGCACCGTGCAACGACACCGCCAGGCGAATCTGCATTGGTTCCTCGGCCAGCCGGCGGATGCCGGTTACGAGGCCCGCGGTGGAGACGGTCATCTTGCGGGCGCCGATGCCGAGCGCCCACGGGGCGTTGAGGATGCGCAGCGCCCGCAGAACGTTGTCGTAGTTGGCCAACGGCTCGCCCATGCCCATGACGACGATGTTGTTGACCTTTTGTTGGGTTAGTTTCTGGACGTGACAGACCTGGTCCACCATCTCGGCGGCGGTGAGATTGCGTTTGAACCCGTTCAGCCCGCTGGCGCAAAACTTGCAGCCAAACGCGCATCCGACCTGCGTCGAGATGCACACGGTCTGGCGATCATCGGTGCTGGTCAGACCCGGTGTGGCGGGAATCAGCACGGTCTCGATCAACGCGCCGTCGCGAAGCCGAAACAGAAATTTTTCCGTCGTGTCGGTGGCATGTCGGGTCTGCAACTCGTGGACGGCGTTGATTTCGAATTGCTCCGCCAGTTTCGCGCGCAATTCCGACGGCAGATTGGTCATCGCGTCGAACGAGTCGGCCTGTTTTTCATACACCCATTGCAGGATCTGATCGGCGCGGTAGGAAGGCTGGACCCGCTGGAGAAGCTCGTCGCGGTACAGCCCCTTGATGCTCATCGTCATGACGCCCTCCATGCTGCCGCGACGACGTCATAAAGCGCGTTGTACTCGGCATGCACCGCGACATCGGCCGGATGGGTTTTAGCCCATGCGACCGATTCGCGAATGCCGTCGCGGAAGGGCGTTTGACAGGCGAATCCGGGGACGAACCGTTTGATTTTGGCGTTGTCGAAGACGGCGGGGTTAGCTTTGTCGCCTTTGAGCGGGCCGGCCAGTTGCGGAAACCTCTCGCAAAGCCAGTCCAACGGTATTCGCACAATGTTCGGCGGCGGCGCGCCCAGCGCTGCGGCGGTTTCGGCGTAAATCTCCGGCCAGGTCAACGTCTCGTCGCTGGTGATGTGAAACGCTTCGCCGATGGCGGCCTCGTTGCCGACCAGCCCGGCAAGGCCAACGGCAAAATCGCTTGCGGCCGTCAATGTCCACGGATTGTCATGCTCCCACAGGAACAGCGCCTGGCCCGCCAGCAGCCGCGCCGCGAGCGTGTAACTGGCGCTGGCGACGATGTTGGGAAACCAGCGCGGGCCGTACGTGTGGGACGGACGAACAATGGTGACCGGAAAATCGGGATGGGCACGGAGCCATTCCTCGCAGGCCTGTTTTTTTTGGGCGTAATCCCAGAACGGATTGCCAAGCGGTTCGCGCTCGGTAATCGGCAATGCCGTCGGCGGTTTCACATACACGGCCGCAGTGCTGATGAAGATGTACTGGCGGATTCGACCGGCAAAAGCCTCCCGGTGCGGCGCGAGATCGGACGGTTCGTAACCGAGAAAGTTCACCACCACCTCCGGCGCAAGAGCGCGCAACGCCGTCACGTCTCCGCGATCGGCCTTTACCGACCGAAACCCGCGGGGAACAGGCGCACGCCCACGCGTCAACAACGTGACATCGTCGCCCCGCTGTTGCAGGCGCGCCGCGCAGGCCGTCGAGAGGTTTCCCGTGCCGCCAATGAAAAGAATTTTCATGGCCGGCAGTGTAGCCCGGCTCGAAAGCCGCCGCAATGTCCGTTCTTGCCATGCGACCAAAGACGCGGTAGGAATTCTCCCATGAAAGCACATCTTCTCTTCGCCGCCCTGGCACTCGCCGCCACCAGTTTTGCCGCCTCCACCGGCTCTCCATTTTACGGCGACCCGCCCGATGAACGACATCCATGGTGCGTTCACGATTGGAACCGCCCGCAACCGCCACGGGTCGAACCGCAACCGTACAAACCCTGCCCGCCTCCCGAAGGCGCCATCGTGTTGTTCGACGGCACCGAAGCCTCCTTGCGCGCCAACTGGGTCGCCGATAAGGATGGCGCTCCGACCAAGTGGATTGTGCGCGACGGCGCCATGGAATGCGTGCCGAAATCTGGCTACGTCCGCACCCGAGAGAACTTCGGCGATTGCCAGTTGCACGTCGAATGGGCTGCCCCCACCAAAATTGAAGGCGAAAGCCAGGGCCGCGGCAACAGCGGCATCTTCCTGCCCGGCGGCCCCGAAATCCAGGTGCTCGACAACTACAACAACCCCACCTACGCCGACGGATTTGCCTGCTCGGTCTATGGCACCGCGCCACCCCTGGCCAACGCGTTGCGCCCACCGGGCGAATTCCAGCAGATTGACATCCTTTACCGCCGCCCCATCTACAAGGATGGCCAGTGCATCTGCCCCGGCTACGTCACCGTCTATTGCAACGGTGTCCTCGTGCAGGACAAAACCCAACTCGAAGGCCCCGGCGGTCACATGCGCCGCACCAAACCCTGTCCGCTTGGCGACGGCCCGTTGAAACTCCAGGACCACGGCAACCCGGTCCGATTCCGCAACATCTGGTTGAAACCGCTTCCGCCGCGCACCGAACCCGAACCCGGCATCCACGGACCCATGAGCATCGAAGAAACCGCGGCCCTGCGCAAACAGATTGCCGCGGCCATCCGTGAGGACGCCGCCAAAAAGCCCGCCGGATCACTGGACCAGATGCTGCGATACGCCGAATCGCTCGTGTACGAAAAGGACGATCCGACCTTCCAAAAGGTTGACCAAATGGCCGCCCAATACGTCGCCAGCGTAAAAGCGCTTTCCGCCGACAAACTCGAAGGCAAAAAGAACGAAATAAAATCCATCTTCCGCATTTTCAGCTATCTCACCAAACACAACATCGTCCCCGCTGCCTTTACTCCGAGGGCCGACCTCGAAACCCTCATCAAAGCGCAGGGCTGGGACAAAGAAAAGAAATAAGCGGGTGCCCCAGATGCGGATTCGGCTGAAAAAGCCCGGTGAACACAGAAAATCACAGGGCAGACACAGCACTTCGGAAATACGCTCCCGCACAAGTCATTTCGTTCATGAGGTATTGCCCCACGGACGGAGTTTTTCAACAAAATCAGATATGACGGATTGACAACCCTTTTTCTTCCGTCATCGCAGACGAACGTGTTGAGACGTTTGCTTGCTCGCGTGTGTTGGCCCCGTCGAGAACAAGTCGGCGCTGGCAGTTTTGCCGTCAAAAATGGCCACCTCCTTCCTCTCACGTCACGCGGCTCGGCACGACCGGTCTGCACTGCCGAAAACGCGCGTCTTTCCCACCCCATTGGCATGGGCACAAGACGCCGAGCGAAATTCACCACCCTGTCCCGACCTGATACCTGTTCCTGAAAACTCCGTTTCTAAAAAACAGTCCTGAACTAAAAAACCGCCCTGAAAAACTCGTCTGTAAAAAACTTACCTGACGAATGATTACACAATTTTGAGACGATCGTCTCAAAATTGTGTAATGAATGTGTGTGGGGAGAGAGGAATGGAAGGGGTGGTGTGTTATGTCGTGTTGCGGTGTTATGTCGTGTCGAGTTGTGGTGTGTTGTCTCTGTGGTCGGGAGGTCGGATAGTCGGCGGGCGTGGCTGGTTATCAGGTGGAGACTGCGGGTGAAACACCCGTTCCACGGTCCAGTTCCCGCAACCGGGGTAGCAGTCCGGCCCGGTTCGCAATTTGGATGGCCAAACCAGGGCGTGCATTGGCTTCCAACACCACCGGACCGCGCTCGGCATCGAGCACAAAATCTACGCCGAGATAATTCAATTCCAGAACCTTTGCCAGCCGCACCGCCACCGCCAGCAGTTCCTTCCACTGTGGCACCACCAGTCCGGCCACGGGCGCACCAGTGTCGGGGTGAACGGTCACGGCTCGGTCCCGGCAGACGCCACCAAAAAATTGTCCGCTCTCCAATTCAATCCCGGCACCGACGGCGCCCTGGTGGAGGTTGGCCCGTCCGCGTGAGGCGCGGGTTGGCAATCGGGCCATGGCCATGACTGGAGCGTGGCGGTAGAGAATGACCCGGATGTCGGGCGTGCCGCCTTTCGTCAGTGCCAGGAAGATGGGGTGGGGGACGATCCGTTGCTCGACGAGCGCGCGGTCGGGTTGACCGCCGAGGGAATACAATCCTGCCAGAATGGTTTCGAGATGATAGTGCAGGTCCGGCCATGTCCACGTCTCGCCGCCGGACGTGGTGAACGTTGTTTCGCTGTGTGACGCCACGACGACGATGCCGCGCCCTTGGGCGCCTTTGCACGGTTTGATGACGAACTCGGAGTGCGCGGCGACAAGACGACGAAATTGGCGCAGATCGCTGTGATATTCGAGGATGGCATAGGTTTTGGGGACGGGGATGCCGTGCGATTCGCAAAGTTGTTTGGTCAGCAACTTGTCGTCCACGCGCGGGTAATGATGGCGGGGGTTGCCGGGCAGGATGAACTCGGCGTTGCGGCGGTTCATGCCGAGCACGCCGAGCGCGCGCAGGTCGCGGGGCAACAGGAACGGGAGTTTCATGGTTTCTTCAGGTCGCGGAACCGCCACAGTTCGGTCCAGCGGTAGCCCGGATAGCGTCCCAGCAGCACCAACGCGGCGATGGTAAAAAGGTGCAGTTCGGGGAAGGTAAACATCAGTTCGCCGACCGTTCTCCAGCGGAGCACGCCGTAACAACAGGCTCCGACCAGCAGTGTTTCCGCCAGGAGTTTCAGCGCAAATAACGGGTTGTCCTCCTCGCTGGTCAGGTAGAACCGTTCGATGGTCATCGTCAGGATCACCATCGGCAGGATCACCGCTTGCGCGCTCGGCGTGAGATTGAAGTAATCCAGCGCCGACACCATGAACATGATGCCCAGCACCACCAGCGTCAGCAGGACGCTCAATCGAGGTACGACCAGCAGTTTCAATTGTTCCAGCAGGGCGCGGCTGGTCAGTCCCAGTGCCAGCACCGCGGCAAACGTCATCAAGCCCGTGATCCAGTTCGCGTACACAAAACTCAGCGCCAACAGTGTCGGCGTGAACGTGCCGTAGGTGCGGAGGCCGATCACGACGCGAAACAACGCCGTTACCAGCGCTCCCAGCGGCAGCAACAACAGAAGCGACAACGGTTCGTGCATGTCCAGCGGCAACCGTGTCAGATCAAAAATGGCGCCGAGCCGGCTTCGTCCGAACCGCGATGCGCCCGGCCCCGGTGGCAGGCGGAGAATCTCGACGCGGGTTTCCAACTCGGAGATGTCGGTTCCACGGACGATCTCAAGGCGATCGCGTGTCACCGGCACAAAACGTTCCGACAAATCGCCAGACAGTCCGTTCGAAGGGTCAAACGGCACCCATTGTTTGCCCACGTATGCTTCCGCCCAGTATTGCGGTTGCGATGCCGCTGATGGTTCGAGGGCGAGTCCCGTCACCAGCCGCGCCGGCAGTCCTGCCGCGCGGCAGAGGGCGACGAACACGCGGGCGCGTCCGATCGGCGACGCCGCATGTTGTTGCAACGCGGTGAGGACGTCGTGTGGCGCGCGCTCGTCGCCGGCTCCCAGGTCGTGGACGCAGAAATCGAACAGGCGCTGTGCGATGTTGGTTGGGGCGGTCGCCTGCAGGCGAGCGAGCGTTTCGAGGACGAGCGGGGCGTCGGTGGGAATGTCGTCGGTGTTGCGCAGATAGCGGTTTTGCAGGTCGGGTGTGAGTGGTGTAGTCGGGTCGGTTGGTCGCCATCGGTCTTTCGGGCTGAGATGCAGGTCGAAACGGGCGGTCATCGTGTGCGGGCCGCTGCCGAGCGAGGCAAACGCCAGTTCGCGGGACAGTTCGCGGGAGGAGCGGAGACGCTGGGCGAGCAGGCCGGCGTACTGGATATCGTGTCGAAAGACGCGGGCATGCGTTGTCTCGCGTGGGGCCGAGACCCGCAGGGTGGCGCCGGTGCGGGCGGCGTAGAATTTCACCTTGTAGGTGATTCTCCAGAGCGAGTCGCCGGAAGACAACCGTGCCTGTTGTCGCACGTACAGGCGCAACCCGATGCAAGCCAACCCGGCCAACACAAGGGCGGCGGTCACTGTCCAGACGATGTGACGGGCGTTCATGGCAGGTCCGACTCCGTGAGTTCGGCGGAGAGCAGATTGGTCTGCGTGACATCCACGATGTAGTGGTTACCGAGCGTGTTTCGCCCCAGCAACATTGGATATTTCATGCGGGAACGATCGGTCAGGGTCACCTGGGTATTGAAACGGTGGCTGCCGAGCTGCAGTTCCACGGTCACCACGGGTCGTCGTTCGCTGGTCCCGTCAGATGAAGTGACTGTTCGCCAGCCGCGCAGGCGTCGTCGCACGAGCAGGCCGCCGCATCGTTCGGGGAGGCGGAATTGGATTTCTTTTCTGCCGGGAAGTTCTTGGATGTCGCGAGCGTCCAGCGAGGAGGTGGCAGCACCGGTGTCCACGCGGGCCGGGAGGATGATGTTCCACGGCAGGAGGACGACCTGTTCGACGGCGCCGATGGTGATTCGTTGTCGGCGCGCCCGGTGGATGTGGAACAGAAAAGCGGCTGACAGACCTGCTGCGATTGCCAGTGTCGTGGCAACCCAGAGCAGTGTCCTACGTTTCCATTTTTCCGTGCCCATCCCGGTGAGAGGGATTATAGGCGGGCGCGCCGTTTCTGACAACGGAAGGCGTGGGGGAGGTTATTTTTTTCGGGCCGTAGCCGGGAGCGGGTTGGCCGTCGTCGGTGAGTTTGTCGCAGGCCCAGAGCAGGCCGCGGGTGACCAGGTCGAGGTAGCGCGGATCGCCGACAGTGAGGTTGGCGTGGCCGATGGTGGTGCTGAAGACGCGGGTATTTTGGTAGGTGCTGGTCCAGGTCACGACGGTTTCAACGGTTTTTTCGGTGCCGTCTTTCTGTTTGAGGACCTGTTTGCCGCGTTGCAAGGGGCGGCAGTTGTCGAAGATTTTGATGTTGTTGTACAATTCCTCGTTGATGGTGGTCCATTCGGGGAGACCTTTGAGGATGGGATGATTTTTGTCCAAGTGAGTAATGGTGATCGGCGCCTGCGGGCCGTGGCCGCTGGATTGGAGGCCGAGGTATTCAAACCACATGGCGCGTTGGGAGCCAGGGTCGGCGGGTTGGCCGGGGTTGCCGATGCGATAGCAATGCATGCCGCAGTGCAGGTTGACGCCGGGGATACCTTTGCGGTGGGGGGCGAGTACGGCCTCGATGAGTTTCGGATCGTCAATGCCGGCGGCGCATTCGTCGTGGATGACGACGTCGTAACCTTTGGCGTAGTCGGGATTACCGAGAATGGGCAGGGCGGGTTTGGTGCTGCCGTCGTTCTTGCCGTCTTTGTTGGCCCAGACGATGTCCACGATGACGTTGGCACGTTCCTCGATGCCTTTTTTGAGGATGTCTTTCTGGGCTTTGTAATCGTGGCAGCAGCCGCCGGTGACGAGCAGCGCTTTCAACGGTTGCGCGGCTTGGGCAGCGGCAGCAATGGCCAACAGGCTAATGATAGCAGCAATCTGTTTTTTCATGATTTCTCCGGGGTTGGTGGTTGGACGGAATGAGGTTTGTTTTCTTCAATCAACGGGCCAGCCACCCGCCGTCCACGGCGAGGGTGTGTCCGTTGACGTAATCGGAGGCGCGCGAGGCGAGGAAGACCGCCGCGCCCTGCAGGTCGGCGGGGATGCCCCAGCGACCGGCGGGGATGCGGGCGAGGATTTCGGCGTTGCGTTTCTCGTCGGCGCGCAGGGCGGCGGTGTTGTCGGTGGCCATGTAGCCGGGGGCGATGGCGTTGCACTGGATATTGTACGGAGCCAGTTCGTTGGCGAGTAACATGGTCAGGCCGCGTACGGCGCTTTTGGAGGCGGTGTAGGAGGGGACTCGGATGCCGCCCTGGAAAGAGAGCATGGAGGCGGTATTGATGATTTTGCCGCCCTGGCCCTGGGCGATCATCACTTTGGCCACCGCCTGGGTCAGGAAGAAGAGGGCGCGGATGTTCAGGTTCATCACGTCGTCCCAGTCTTTCTCCGTGAACTCGGTCAGGGGCGCTCGTCGGATGATGCCGGCGTTGTTGAAAAGGATATCAATGCGTTTCAGCTCGGCCAGGGTGTCGCGGATGATTGTTTCGATACAGGTTTTTTGAGTGATGTCGCCCTGGATGCTGAGGCATTTGCGGCCTCGTTTTTGGACTTCGGCATTGGTTTCCGTCGTTTCGAGGATGTCCACCGCCACGATGTCGGCGCCGGCTTCGGCCAGGCCGAGGGCCAGTGCTTGTCCCAGGCCGCGCGCGGCGCCGGTCACGATGGCCACTTTGCCGTCCAATCGGAATAGGTCGAGAATGTTCATGGGTATTTCTTCTATCCTGTTTTTGGGTGGTTTGGCAATGCCGGATCAGGGGCAGGGTTGGTGGGAGGGCGACGAACCGGCGGGTTGCGGCGGAAACATTCGGACGAGGCGTTCGACGGTTGGGTTTTCGATCCACTCCACCCGTCCGTCCAAAAACAGGTAATGGGTGGTTCGGGAGTAGGTTTGGCGAATGTCCAGATAGACATGGAAATGGAACGAGGCGATCCGCGGCCAAAATTCGTTCGGCTCAAAAGCGCAAAATCCACGGGCGTCACCCACGCAACTCGGTCCGCGTGTGCCGCCGTTCCAGCCTTCGGTGGCCAGAACGATTTCCGAGCGGTTTGTCAGGTACGGGCAATCCAGGCGCGCGCCGTGGATCCAGAAAACGCCTCCAAGTCCGCCGCCGCCACCGGAGATTCCGTACGAACAGGGTGGGCCGTCGCAGGATCGTTTCATTTTGTCGGACGGGCAATGCAATAGTGACGGCGCCGCCAGGTAGCGTGGAAGGAGGGCACGGGTCCAGTCGACCGGTTCCCCTTGGGGGCCGCGATTCTGCTCCAGGGTTGGCAGATGCTGGTTGTGGTCCTGGGCGTATGCGAACAGGGCCACGCCGATGGCGCGGAGGTTGTTGGCGCAGACAGCGCGATTGCGGTTTTCGCGTCGGGTGTTGATGGCCGGGATGACCAACAGGAAAAGGATGGCCAACAATGCCAGGACCACGAGCAGTTCTGTTGTTGTAAAAGCTCGGGGACGGGTTCTCATGATGTGCGGGGGCTTGATACACTGTTTGTTGTTGCGCCGTCAATCAGGCGCGCAGAAATCATTTCACAAACCGGCGGGTTCGGCTAAGATGCGGTTGGTATTTATGTTTACGGTTCGCACGTTGTTGGAGGGGAAATGGCCGATTTTGTTGTTGTTTGCGCTGACGGTGGCCACGGTGGTGTGGTGTCCGTCGCGCTGGGCGCCCGTGTTGCCGGGGGCGTTATGGTTGTTTGTGCTGGCGTTTTTCCGCGACCCGACCCGCGTAATTCCCGCCGACCCGGCTCTGATTGTGGCGCCGGCGGACGGGCGGGTGGTAGAGGTGGCCACGGTGAACGAGCCGTTGTATTTCCGGGGCGAGGCGAAGATGGTGGGCATTTTCATGTCGGTGTTCAATGTTCATGTCCAGCGCGCGCCCGTGGCCGGGCGGATCGAGTTGGTGAGATATTTTCCCGGTCGATTTCTCGATGTGCGGGAGCCGACGGCGGGGACGGTCAATGAGAACCGGTTTATCGGTATTGTGGGCGCGGATGGCCGGCGGTACGGGGTGCGGCAGATTGCTGGGCTGATTGCCCGTCGCATTGTCGGTTGGGCGGAGGAGGGGGCGACGCTGGCGAAGGGGGATCGGATCGGGATGATTCGGTTCGGGTCGCGCGTGGACCTGCTGGTGCCCGCGGACACCGAGATTATTGTCCGGATTGGCGATCGCGTGAAAGGGGGTGAGACGGTTGTTGCCCGGCGAAAATAACACGCCGCCGCCCTTGTCGAATGGCGATCGGGTGAAGATTTATCTGTTGCCGAACCTGTTTACGGCGGGCAACTTGGCGTGCGGTTTTTTTGCGTTGACGTGGATGTTCAAGTACGACCCGTTGGTGGTGGATTTCGAGCCAATTCGCAAAGCGATTTGGCTGATTTTGGCAGCGTTTGCGTTTGATTTTTTTGACGGACGGGTGGCGCGGGTGACCAAGAAGGAATCGCCGTTTGGTCGTGAATTTGATTCGTTGGCGGACATTGTGAGTTTCGGGGTGGCGCCGGCGTTTTTGGTGTATCGGATTGTGTTGCAGGAGTTTGTGCGAACGGGCTGGATGGTGGCGGCAATTTATCTGGTGTGCGGCGGCATTCGGCTGGCGCGGTTCAATTTGTTGTCTCAGATGGGCGGCAAGAAAACGAGCAGCGATTTCATTGGGTTCCCCATTCCGTCGGCGGCAGGGATGGTGGTGAGTGTGACGATGTTCATGATGTCGTTGCAGGAACACGAGCGGACATTGGGGCGGTGGCGTTTTGTGCTGCCGTTTTTGATGTTGCTGTTGTCGTGGCTGATGGTCAGCAATGTGCGTTATCCGACGTTCAAGACGGTGGAATGGACGCTGCAGAAATCGGTGGCGGCGTTTGCGGCGGTGGTGGTGGTGGCGCTGATGTTGTTCACGTATTTTGAGGTGACGCTGGCGTTTCTGTTTATCGCCTACCTGCTCTACGGCTTGGTACGACCGTGGATCAGTAAACGTTGGCGGCGCGAGTTGGAGGAGGAGGCGGAGGACGAATCCGCCGAGGGATAGCGCGGCGTGGATGGTTTGGGACATTTTCTCGTGACGGGGCTGGCCGGGGTTGTGACCGGTTTTGTGGTTTGTCTGCCCATTGGCCCTGTGAACCTGACGGTTATCAACACGGCTCTGCGAAAGGGGTTTCTGGCGGCGTTCCTTGTCGGGCTGGGCGCTGTGTCCGCCGATTTGGTGTATGTTTTTCTTGCGCTGGCGGGACACGCCACGTTGCCGCGGGATGAGCGGGTGTTGACGGCGCTGCGGGCGGTGGCGGTGGTGGTGGTGGCGTGGCTGGGGATTCGGAATTTAATGTTGAAGGCGGAGAAGTTCGAGGCGAAATCGGAAGCCGTGGCCGAGCGGGTGGACCGTCGCTGGCATCATCCGCGGTCGTTTTTGTTGGGTTTTTTGCTGACGATCAGCAATCTCGGTCTGATCGTGTTGTGGGCAACCGTGGTCACGGCGTTGGAAGCGCGTCAACTGGTGAACATGGACAGCAGCGCCAGCCGGCGGTTGTGCGCGTTGGGCGTGGCCACGGGGGCGAGCGTCTGGTTTTTGCTGGTCGCATGGGTTGTGTCGCGTGCCCACCGTCGCATCACGCCGGAGGCGCTGGTGTGGTTGGCGCGCGGGTGCGGGGTGGTGTTTCTGATTTTTGCCGCGTTGCTGGTGGTAAACCTCGTCTCGCCGAGGATTTGAAGAGGCGACGAGTGGGTCATCGTCCCTGAGCGGCGCGTTGACTTAGCGGGGCGCGCGCCGTAATCTGGTTCGCATGGCAGCAGGCAAACCATCCTGGTGGGGCAGATTCTGGCAACAGGTGCAAGAGTTTCTTCGTCACGATCCGACCGATCTGGATTCCTATCGGCCCGCCTTGCGGCGGCTGCTCAATGTCTGGCTTTTTTTCCAGCAGGTCGCGTTCGGCTTCCGCGAGAAACGCGGTCCGTTGCGGGCGGCGGCGCTCTGTTATACCACGTTATTGGCGTTGGTGCCGCTGCTGGCGGTGGTGTTGTTTTTCAGCAAGGGTTTTTTGAAGGAGCACACCGCCTCGGTCGTGCCGCAAATGATTGACATGCTGGTGATGAAGGTTGCCCCCCAGCTTGAGGTGTTGCCGGCCGACCAGAACGGCGCCGCCATCAAGACCGGACGAATCAAAGTCTCCGATGAAGCCCGTCACGAAGTCGTGCAGAACATCCAACAGTTTATCGGCAACATCGAAAGCGGCACTCTGGGGCTTATTGGTTCGCTGGCATTGATCGTCGTGGCAATCCGTCTTTTGATGACCATCGAGGAAACGTTCAACGACATCTGGGGCGTCACCAAAGGACGCTCCATCTGGCGCAAGGTCATCTACTACTGGGCATCGGTCACGCTCGGCCCGCTGGTCATCCTCTCGGCCCTGGCGCTGACCGGCACCGCCGAGTTCACCGAGGCGGTCCATCATTTTGTTCGTTTCCCGCTCCTCGGCAGGTTCTGCCTCATGGCAGCTCCCTTTGTGATTCTCTGGGTCGGTTTTAGCGCCCTGTACGGGTTGATGCCGAACACCAGTGTTCGCTGGTGGGCCGCCGCCGCCGGTGGGATTGTGGCCGGGTCGCTCTGGCAACTGAACAGCATCCTCAACGCCATGTATTTCTCCCGCGTGGTCACCTACAGCAAGATTTACGGCAGCCTCGGCATCCTCCCGGTGTTTCTACTCGGCCTGTATTTCTCCTGGCTCATCGTCCTGTTTGGCGCGCAAGTCTCTTTTGCCGCCCAAAACCACACCGCCTACCTCCAGAAACGCGCCTGCGAACGGCTTGACCAGTTCGGCCGCGAACTGCTCGCCTGCCGTCTGGTCCTGCTGGTCTGTCGCCAGTTCCTCAAAAGTCTTCCCGCGCTCAGCGTCGAGGACATCGCCAAACGCCTGACCGTGCCCGGCTCACTGATCATGCAAATCGCCAATCGCCTCGCCGACGCCGGCCTGCTCACCATCACCGCCGGCGAACCGGTTCGCATCCAGCCGAGCCGACCGCCCGACACCTTTACCCTGGCCGACATCCTCCACGTCCTCCGCGCCAGCGGCGGCTCCTCTGGCGCCGCCACTGCGCGCAACACCGACCTGGTCGAAGCCCTCCTCCATGACCTCCGCCAGGCCGAACGCGCTGCTCCCGCCAACCTTCGGTTCTCCGACCTCGCCGTTCACGCCGAAAAACCATGACCGGAACATCATTCCTATGAAGACCAAATTATTCTCCATCGCCACCACAGGCGCGGCCTGTTTTTTGCTCGCGCTGGCCGACGCCGCCCCCGTCAAAATCGCCACCGACGCCAACAACGTCCGCACCATCACCGCCCCCGGTTATCAGGCCATCGTGGCCGCCGACGGATGCCTGACCAACCTGCGCATTGATGGACAGGAGTTTCTCAAGCCCGGCGTCAGCATCTCGCGCGGCTCCTACTTCCACCAGGCCGGCGCCCTCAAACTTCCCGAAATTACCCAGTCGTCCGACAACACCCTCGTCGCCAGCAGCGACAAAGCCGAAATCCGCTACGAGTTCGCGTCCCACGCCATGACCTGGACCATTGTCAACAAAACGGACAAAGGCATGAGCTTCTTCCTCATCTTCGACCCTTCCGTCGTCACCACCGTCATGAACGACAAGGGCGACACCGCTCGCCCCGCCGTCGCCAACAACTGGCAAAAAACCATCTGGTTCGCCGGCAAAAGCCGTCTCGAAATCTCCGGCAGCACCAAACTCTGGGGACCGTGGGCCGGCCCCTACCAGGTCTGGGAAGCCTGGCTCCAGCCCAACCAAACCCGCACCATCGAATTCAAAATCGGTCAGGCCAGCGAAGCCGAAACGGCAAAACTCGCCAAACCCACCGCACCGGCGCCCGCACCCGCACCCGTGGCTGCCCCCGCAAAACCGCCCCAGGAAAAACCGCCCATCGGACCGACCACCGGCACCGTGCTCGAAAACGATATCCAAAACCTCCTGTTCAAAATCGCCCGCGACGCCGATCCCAAACGCCCGCTCACCTACAACATCTCGGTGCTCACCGAGGTGTTCCTCAACGGCAAACCGGCCAAGCTTGACGCCATCCGCAAAGGCATGAAAGTCACTGTCACCAGTTCCGACGGCAAAGCCGCCGACCGGGTTGACGCAACGGACTGATGGCGTCTCCCGCTCGTGACACGCGCGCAACGGGCGTGATCAAAAGCGGCGTCAGCATGTTCTCTTGTAGGACCTGCTTCCAGCTTTCCCACCCACGGCTGTGCCTCCCCGTCGCGTTGTCCACAACACGAATTGGGGCAAGCCGAAAGTGGATCATCACTCCGGATCACACCCGCGCGAGGCGGCGCGGTCGAATCGTTTGACACCGCCGCGCATGATCGCGGGAGCGTCTTTTTACAGGACTTTGACTTCACAGCGGCAACGGAGCGGTTCTACATTCGCGGTGTGAAACCAACCGCTCAACCCCGGAGGTCGCCATGCGTTGTTTCATTCGTCTTGCTGCGATCCTGTTGTCCGCGGCCAGCTTCGCCGCCACCAACACGTCGTCTCCGAAAGTCATCGCGCCGCCCCGCTCAACCGCCATTGTCCGCGAAATCCGCTACAGCGGCACCCTCTCCGACAGCGAGGCGCGGTTTGTGGCCGAGCTGGATGTCGAGGTCAACGGCAAAGGCGAAACCGTCGTGCCGTTGTTTGACGGCAATGTGGCGGTGTTGACAACGAAGTTGCCCGACGGATTTGCGCTGGAGCGCAAAGGCGCCGCTTACACGCTTTTGGTCGCCCGAGAAGGCCGCCACAAACTCAAACTCGATTTGCTTGCCAAAATCATACGGGCCGAGCCGTGGAACCAGATCGCGTTCAACGGTCCCGCCGCCGCCATCGCGTCCGTGACCGCGCAGGCCGCGGGCGACGGTGTAGAGGTCCAACTCCACAAGGGCGTTGTTGCCGACAGCGGTCCGTCCCGCGTCACGGGTTTTCTCGGCGCGGAACAATCGGTTGCCCTGCGCTGGCAGAGCAAGGTGGCCGAGATCGCTCGGAAAGCGGTGTTGACCTGCGATAGTGGCGTGACTGTTCAGATCACGCCGACAGTCATCAAATACGCCACCGCGTTGCGCTACGAGATTCTCCAGGGCAGCGTCACCCGTTTGCAATTCTCTCTGCCGCCCAATCAGGCGCTCACCAAACTTCAGGGCGACAACATCCGCGACTGGCAGATCAAGAACCAGACGCTCTCCCTCGAATTTGTTCGTCCCGTTGAGAAAAACTACACGCTCCGGCTGTTTTCCGAGCAGACCATCGAGAGCGCCTCCGCCGGCGTCCACATCGTCCCGCCGCAACCGCTGGAAGTCGAACGCGAAACCGGCTCGCTCACGCTTTCCGCCGAAGATGTGCTGGTTGAAATCGAAAAGGCCGACGGCCTGCGCCGGGTCAACGCTGCCGCCCAGGACATTGCCGCCTACCAGTTTCACGCCCGCCCGATCCGTCTGACACTGAAACTGCGGCGCATCGAGCCGGTGATCACCGTGGCCGACCGCGTGACCGTGCGGCTGGAAGAGGCCCGGTTGCTGGTCACGCACGCCCTGTCGCTGGCCATCGAAAAAGCCGGCCTCTACACCCTCGAACTCGTTCCACAACCCGGTTTTGTCGTCGCCGATGTGCGCGGCGAAGGCGTCGAGGACTGGAAATCCTCCGGTGGCAAACTGACCGTTGCGTTCGCCAGCCGCGCGCTTGGCCGCCGCGTCCTGGAGGTGCAACTGGAACAGGCATTGAAAAGCGTGCCGGAACAGTTCACCGTCGCGCCCCTGCGCGTGAGCGCCGCGGCCAGGGAAACGGCGCAACTCGGCGCGGCGGCGGTGGCCGGCATCCAGATCAAAACCGCGACCGACGGCCTGGTGGGACTGCGCGAGATTCCGATCAGCGCGCTGCCCAACCGCACCGACGAGTCGCTCGCCTACCACGCCGAGCAGACGGACTGGAAACTGACACTGACTGCCGAGCGGCTCGCTGCCCGGATCACCGCCGACATCTTCAACCTCATCACCGTTGGCGACGGTCTTGTCGGCGGCAGCGCCACCCTACGCTACGCCATCCTCAATCAGGGCGTGCAGGAGTTTCGCGTCAAACTGCCGGCGCTGTGGAAAAACATCGAGTTCACCGGGCCGAACATTCGCCGCAAGGAACAACAGGGCGACGTCTGGGTCATCGGTCTGCAGGAAAAAGCCTGGGGCGGTTACACGCTGGTGGTGACCTACGACATGGCGTTCGACCCACACAAGGCGGCGCTACCCGTCGGCGGCATTCATTGCGTTGGCGTCGAACGCGAGAGCGGCAGCATCGCCATCACCAGCGCGGCCAATCTGCAGATTGCCGAGGGCAAAAAAACCGCCGGCATCGAGGCGGCCGCGCCCGCGCCGGGGAACGCTCCCGGCGCCGTGGTGGCGCCGACGGCCACCCTCCGTCGCGTGGACGAAAGCGAACTGGCGGCGCACGACCGCGCGTTGATCACCCGGCCGGTCTTGTTGGCCTATCAGTACACGGGCGACGCCTACGAGATCATTGCCGAGGTGACGCGGTTTGACGAGTTACCCGTGCTCGAAGCGGTTGCCGACCGCACGCAATTGACGACCGTGGTGACCGAGGACGGCCAGACGCTGACGCAGGCGTCGTTTCTGGTGAAAAACAACGACAAACAATTCCAAAGCTTCACCCTGCCGGCGGGCGCGGAGTTTTGGTCCTGCTACGTCCGCGGTGAACCGGCCAAACCGGAGCGCAGCGGCGAGCGACTACTGGTGCCGTTGCCGCGCGGGGCCAACCGCGACGAGGCGTTTGCGGTGGACATCGTGTACAAAAAATCCGTCGGCTCGCTAAAAACCCTTTGGCGCGACATCGAATTGTCGGCACCCGTGACCGACATGCAGACGACCTATGCGGAGTGGGAGTTGTACGTGCCGTCCACAACGCGGCTGGCCGGTTTCGGCGGCAACATGATCGCCGCGCGCGGCACCACCTACGGCCTGCGCGATGCCTGGCGCGAGGCGGTCCGTTTCTACGACGAGTTTCTGCGCGAGTATTTCGGCGCCCTTGTGGCGCTGGCCGTGTTGTTCATGCTGGTGTTCCTCATGGCCGCGGCATTCCGGCGCGGTTGGCGCAGCGCGCTGGCCGTCGTCGGCGTGGTGGCGGTGTTCGTGTTGCTATCGGCAATGTTGCTGCCGGCCTTGATGCGCGTCAAACACGCGTCGTTGGAGAGCGAGCGCATTGCGGCGGCGACTGTGTTGACGACGGAGACCCTGCAGCGGAAAGAGGAAAACGCGGTTGTTCTCGACAAAGGTACAGATGGGACGGTGCGCAAGGACACCGCCGGCGAGAAACTGGAGGAGTTGAAGGTGCAGGTGCCGAAACCGTCGTTGGTGGGCACGCCGATGCCGATACGGGGCGTTCCAAATCTTGAGGCGCCTGGCGCGCCGGGCGACTTGCGGACACGGGCGGCCCGCGAAGGAGTCGTCGTGCTCGGCCAGGGCGCCGCCGCGGGTGGGGCTGGCGGCGGATTGGGAGCGGAACGAGAGACGGCGGCGACCCGCGCGCTGGGGTTGACCGAGGCGGGGGGAGTTGTGTCGGTGGCCGGGTTGCGTCCGATTCGGATCGAGATTCCGAAGACGGGGATGCGGTTTGTGTTTACGAAGGTGCTCAATGCGCGGAGCGAACCGCTTTCGGTGAGCGCGGTGGCGCTGGACAACGACGTTTTCAAGGTCGCGCGGGGCATCAGTCAGGCGTTGGTGTTCGTTGCGGGGCTGGCGTTGTTGTGGTGGCAGTGGCGGACATCGAATCGTCGGAGTTTTCTCATCGCGTTCGGTCTGGCGCTGGCGTTGGGCGGGGTGGGCGCGTGGTTGTTGTCGGCGCGGTTGCTGGACACGGCGCTGATTCTGTTGGCGCCGATGATCGGGCTGGTGGTGTTGGGTTGGTTGACGCGCAAGGCGTGGCGGGCGATTCCGGCAAAGAACAAGGAGAGTGCGCCGTCCGCGCCGGTTCCGCCGGCGGTGACGGCGGCACTGGCGCTGGCCGTGTTGGGCGCGGCACAGGCGACGGCGGCGCCGATGGAGAAGGCGACAATTGTGTCGGCGTCGTACACGGGCGTGGTGACCGAGGCCGGGGTGTCGGGCGAGACGCGCGGGGTGGCGCAGTTTGAGGCGGCGCTGGAGTTGAGCACGACGGAGACGAACCAGACGGTGCGGCTTTTCGGGGAAGATGTGGCGGTGCAGGAGTTCAGCGGGCCAAAAGGCGAGGTGAAACGCGGTTGGTTCTCCTGGCTTGGACGAAAGGAGACGGTCGGGGCGCGGCTGGTGCGCGATGGCCGATCGGTGAGTGTGTGGTTGCCGGAAAAGGGATCGGCAACGGTGCGGCTGCGGTTTCTGGTGAACGTGGGCGGCGATGTGACGAAACGGAAACTGGAGTTCGGGATTCCGCCGGCATTGGTGTCGCGGCTGTCGGTGACGCTGGCGGAGCCGCAGGCGGTGGTGGAGTTGCCATCGGCGGTCTCGTTTGCGACGAAGACGGAGGGACAAAAGACGCGGGTGGAGGCGGTCATTGGTCCGGGCGAGAAAGTGGATTTGAGTTGGACGCCGCGGACAAAACGAGAGGCGGAAATCGCGGCGACCGTATTCTGCCAAAACACCTCTCTGGTGACCTTCGGCAGCGGGGTGGTCAACGCGCGCGCCGTGCTTGACTATCAGGTGACCCAGGGCGAATTGCGACAGATGCGGGTACTCGTGCCGGCGGCTCACCGGTTGATGCGCGTTGAGGGCGAAGGTATCCGGACCTGGAAACTGGAGGGCAACACAATCAGCGTGGAACTGGTCAAAGGCGTCTCGCCGTCGTACCGATTGACGGTGGAGACGGAAAAACCGATGGACACTCCGCCGGCGACGGTCAAGGTGGAAGTGCCGCACGCGGTGGATGTGAAACGGGAAACCGGTTTGGTCGGGTTGTGGGCCGGCGATGAATTATCCGCCACGGCGGACGTGGCCAACGAACTGCAGAAAGTGGATGTCCAGGAGTTTACCGACGCGCTGAAGGCGATCGAAATGACCAAGCCGGTTCTGTTCGCGCCGCGAACCGGGCGTTTCGACGTGGTTGTCAAACAGGTCCACAGCGCCTACCGGTTCCTGAAACCGGGATTCGAATTGCAGGCGCGGGTCGAAGCGGTGCAACCGCAGGTCGAGGCAACGGTCCGCCATCAAATCCGGGTCGGCACAGAGCAGATCAACCAGTCGGCGATGATTGAGTACACGATCAAGCGAACGGGCGTGTTTACGCTACGGCTGGCGTTGCCGCCGCAGTGCCGGGTCGAGCGCGCGATAGGAACGAACATTGCGCAGCAGGTCGAGAAAGACGGTCTTCTGGAAGTGACATTGAAGCAGCGAACCATGGGCCCGTACACGTTGCAGGTTTATTTGCGACAGACGTTGCCGGAACTGCCGAGAAAACTGGAACTGACCGGTCTGCAGCCGTTGGACGCGCAAAAGGTGACCGGTTTTGTGTTGGCGAACAGCGAGGAGGGTGTGCAGTTGCGGAGCGAAAGTTTCGATGGCCTGACGGAAGTGCCCGCGGCCATGGTGACCAACTGGGCGGGCCGCGGCGGCAACGCGCTGGCGTTCAAGCTCCTGCCACCCGAAACAGGCCCGTCGGCCTGGAAACTCACGGTGAGCACGGAACGCGTTGATTCGTGGGTTCGAGCCGAGGTGGCCAACTGGGTGACCGTGACGGAAACGCTGCTCAGCGGACGATCGTTGATTCGATACGACATCCAAAATGCCCCCACCAAAGAGTTCCGCCTCAAAGTGCCCACCCAATGGCGCAACGTCGAGATCAGCGGCGCCAACATCCGCCGCAAGGACCAACAGAACGGCCAGTGGCGCCTCGAACTACAAAACAAAGTGCGCGGCGCCTACCTGCTCACCGTGACCTGGGAGTGTCCCTGGAATGTCAAAGAAGGCATCCTCGATCTGCCCGGCGTGGAGACCCTCGACGTCGAACGCGAAACCGGCACCATCGCGGTGTTGGCTCCTCCACCGCTCAAAGTCGAGCCGAAAGGAATGTCGGTCGAATTGCTCAAAATAGATCGGCGCGAGTTGCCCGACTGGGCCGGCGCGACGGAACAGGCGCCGACGCTGGTGTACCGTTACCTGCGGCCCGGCTACAAGCTCGTGCTGGCAGCACAACGCTTTGAGGAAGCCGAGGTGTTGCAGGCTCTCGTGGACCGGATGAACCTGACCACCGTAATCAGTGAGGACGGCCAGATGATGACCGAGATGAGTCTCGCCATCCGCAACAACGCCCGCCAGTATCTCGAAATCACATTGCCGGTCAATGCCACCAATGTCTGGTCGGCCTTCGTCGCGGGGCAGCCGGTCCGCCCCAGTGTTCACAAAGGCAGACTTCTGGTACCCTTGGAACGCACCGGCGCCGACGGCGCTCCGATTGCCGTCGAACTGACCTACATCGCCGAAGGACGGTTCCCCCGGACCCGTGGCACGGTAACGTTGCAATCACCGGCGCTGGACGTGCCGTTCAAGAACGCCCGTTGGGACCTCTACCTGCCGCCCGATTACAACTACAGCCGGTTCGAAGGAACGATGAAGCGAGACCTGTTGAGCGCGGTGCGGGTGGCTGCCAAACCGGCGGTGGAATTGTTCAGCCTCGGCGATTACACCGTGGCGGAACAACGGAACAAGGCGGCGCGCGATGCCGAGCTTCAATCCTCCATCAGCAACGTGAAAGAGCAATTGAAAAGCGGCAAACTCAACGAAGCGGCACAAAACTGGAACCGCTACCGCGGCAACGTCAATCTGGACGACCTTCGCGCCAACGAAGAACTGCGCAAGGTCGAAAAAGACGTGCGCCGCGCCCAGGGCCAGCAATTGTTGGAGGCACAGCAGCAATTCATTTCAGCCAATACCGTCTATCTCCAGTCCGACCGTCAGAGCCAGGCGGCGAATCAACCCATGGCACGACCGCAAGCCGCTCAGGCGTGGTTCCAGTTCGATGCCGAGGCTGCCGAACAGCAGGCCGAAAAGGTGGCCAAAGCGCAGGAGATCACCGTGGCCAGGACATTACCACTGCGGGTCAACCTGCCCAAACGCGGCATTCACCTCACGTTTACCCAGACCCTCCAAACCGAAGTTCGGAAACCGATGACCCTGCAGTTTCTCGCCGTTGAAAGCAAGGGCCTGGGCCTGATGGGCAGTGTCAGTCTGGCACTGGTGGGGTTCGGCGCATTATGGTTTTTGGCGGCGATTGTTGTCCGCCGACGAAACATGTGAGAGCCAACCCGACTGCCGGTAGAGCAAATCGGAACAAAGGAGCGCATCGGAGGATTGCTGTCCTGACAGCAAGGACAATGTGTTATGTGTTGTAGGACGCGATGCTTGTTGTACAGGCGCCGTGTCGGTGGGAGACCGGGGTTTTCGGCGCGGTAACCCCGAAACGACACGGGGTATCGTGCCCTACAAATCGCGAGTGGCAGCGTCAAGATATGCCAGAGCAAAGTTTTTGACGGATTACCGCTTGACCGTCAGGGGGGCTTTGCCTATAGTTCGCGTCGAGAAATTGGAGGCTGCGAGTGAGAAGTGGGTCTGTGTACCCGCTTTTTTGTTCCCTTCAAGGAACTTGCGGCGCCAGGCAACATACGGCTATGAACGGCGAACTGATTGCAGTGTTGGAATATCTACACCGCGAAAAGGGGATTGATAAGGAAACCCTTCTTCAAGCGGTCGAGAAGGCCCTTCTTCAAGCATCGAAGAAGGCCGTCGGACCCTCGCGCGAACTGCGGATAGAAATTGACCGTAAGACGGGCGACATCCGCGCGTTTGCCCAACTGCTGGTCGTCGAAACCGTCGTCAACAAACACGACGAAATTTCTCTCGCGGACGCCCGCCGACGCAACCCCAACATCCAGCTCGGCGAAAGCATCGAAGTCGAGGTTACCCCCGCCAATTTTGGGCGTATCGCCGCCCAGACCGCCAAACAGGCCATGCTTCAGAGCATTCGCCAGGTGGAAAAAAGCATGGTCTTTGAGGAATTCAAAGGACGCGCTGGCGACATCGTTTCGGGGACTGTTCGCCGTTTTGAGCGCAGTGATGTGATTGTGGATTTGGGACGCATTGAGGCCGTTATGCCGAGCCGGGAACGTGTGCCCATCGAGGAATACCAGCCCGGCGACCGCATCCGCGCCTACATCCTTAGCGTCGAAAACACCGTCCGCGGCCCCGAAATCGTCCTCTCACGCGCCCACCCGGATTTTGTCCGCAAACTGTTCGAGCTGGAAGTCAGCGAGATCGCCGACAAAACCGTTGAGATCAAAGCCATCGCCCGCGAAGCCGGCTACCGCACCAAAATCGCCGTTCATTCCCGCGACGAAAAAGTGGATCCCGTCGGCGCCTGCGTCGGCCTGCGCGGTATGCGCGTCAAAAACATCGTCCGCGAACTCAGTGGCGAAAAGATTGACATCCATCGCTGGTCACCCAACATCCGCGAGTTCGTCATGGAGGCGCTCAAACCGGCCAAGGTCAAATCGTTGTCCGTCGAAGAAGCCACCAAAACCGTCAAGGTTCTCGTGGACCCCGACCAACTCTCCCTGGCCATCGGCAAAAAAGGCCAAAACGCCCGTCTCACCGCCAAACTGACCGGCTGGCGCGTGGACATCGAAAAGGCGGAAACCGCCGAACTCGGATTCGAGGAAAAAGTGGCGCTCGCCATCAAAGACCTCGCCCAACTACCCGGCATGGATCAAGCCACGGCCCAATTACTCGTCAACTCCGGTTTCCACTCCATCGAAGGCCTGTTGGCGGCCGATTTGGACGACCTGACCGAACTGCTGGGCGAAGAAAAAGCCCGACTTGTGCACAACGCCGTTGTCGCCGAACAAGAACGACGGGAGGCCGGCGGCGCGCAGTAACGGAACCCATGAGCATCCGCGTATATGACCTGGCAAAACGTTGCGGTCTTTCCGGCAAGGAAATGCTGGAGAAACTGCATGCCATCAATTACCCGGTAAAAAGCGTCTCCAGCACGGTGGACAAAATTACCGCCGAAGCGCTCGAACAAGAATACGGATACGTTCCTCCTCCTCCGTCACCCGCCCCCGCCGAACCGTCGCCAGCCCCCACGCCTCCACCTCCACCGCCTCCTCCGCCCCAACCTGTTTCCACGCCGGAACCGACGCCGCCCGCACCTGCGGTTACCGCGTCTGTCCCTCCTCCTCCGTCACCCGCCCCTGCCGAACCACCGCCGGCTCCCACGCCTCCACCTCCACCGCCGCCGCCACCACCACCCCCTCCGACTCCAAAGGCGGAACCGCCAAAACCCGTTGTCACCGTGACGCGGCCATCGCCTCCTTCGCCGCCGCCGAGCGCATCGCCTTCTCCATCGCCCGCGGTTGCGGTCAAACCGGTGCCGCCCAAGCCGACGCCAATGCCGTCCAAACCGGCGCCGGCGCCCGCGCCGGTGTCGCCTCCGCAAAAACCGGCAGCGCCGCCAGCTCCGAGACCCGCTCCTGCTGTTGCCGCTGGCGGACCGCAATTTGTCGTGGATGAGAACGGCAATCGTCTCATCCAGATGAAACCGCCGGTGGTGGTTCGCGATCTCGCCCAGCGTCTCGGCATCAAGGCTCACCTGTTGTTGGCTGAGCTGATGCAACTGAACGTTTTTGCCAACCTCAACGAAACGGTTGGTGAAGATATTGCCCGCAAGGTCTGCGAGCGGCACGGGTTCCTGTTTGAGCTGGAAAAACGCGAGCGCGGCGCCGGGTTGGCGCATCCGCCGCAAAAGAAAGTGGTTGTCCTTGAAGAAGGCGACAAGGAAACCGATCTCAAACCGCGTCCTCCCGTGGTCACGGTGATGGGGCACGTTGACCACGGCAAGACCTCGTTGTTGGATGCCATCCGTAAGACCGACGTGGCCGCCCATGAGAGCGGTGGCATTACCCAGCACATCGGCGCCAGCGTGGTCACTCTTCCCGACGGCAAACAAATCACCTTCCTCGACACGCCCGGTCACGAGGCATTCACCAAGATGCGCGCCCGCGGCGCCAACGTCACCGATATTGCCGTGCTGGTCGTGGCGGCCGACGACGGGATCATGCCGCAGACGTTGGAAGCGATCAATCATGCCCGTGCCGCCAAGGTTCCCATTATTGTGGCCATCAACAAGTGCGACCTGCCGGCGGCGAATCCCGATCGCGTCAAAAAACAGCTTCAAGAACAGGGACTCAATCCCGAATCCTGGGGTGGCGACACCATTACGGTGGATGTGTCGGCCGCCACCAAGAAGAACATTGATCTGCTTTTGGAGATGATTCTGTTGCAGGCCGAGATGATGGAACTGAAGGCCAACCCGAAAGGCCCGGCCAAGGGCAACGTCATCGAAGCTCAAATGGAATCCGGTTTGGGGCCGACCGCCACCGTTTTGGTTCGCAAGGGTACCCTCAAGACCGGGGCGGCTCTTGTTTGTGGTATTCACATGGCCAAGGTTCGCGCGCTCATTGACGACAAGGGCAAGCGCGTGAAGGAAGCCGGTCCCGCCATGCCCGTCAAGGTGGTCGGGTTTACCGGTCTGCCCGATGCCGGTGCGGAATTTGAGGTGGTGAAGAGCGAAAAGGACGCTCGCGAGCTTTGCGAGCAACGGCAATTGGAGGCGCGCGCAGCCGCCGTGGCTGAGACCAATCAGCGGCGTGGGACCCGTTTGGAAGACCTCCTCAGCCAGATGGGCGAAGGGGGAAAGAAGAAGTTGCCCATCGTTTTGAAGACCGATGTACAGGGTTCTCTCGAAGCGCTCACGGATTCTCTGGGCAAGCTGCAGAGCGACAAGGTGGACCTCGAAATCATTCATGGCGCCGTCGGCAACATCACCGAGAACGACGTGTTGCTGGCCAGTGCGTCCAATGCCGTGATTATCGGGTTCCGGGTCAAGACCGAGAGCGGCGTCACCGACGTGGCCAAACGCGAGGGCGTTCAGATCAAGCTGTACACCATCATCTACGAATTGCTCGAACAGATCGAAGAGGCGATGAAAGGCCTTTTGGAGCCGGAATCGAAAGAAGTGGTTGTGGGTCGCGCCGAGGTTCGCCAGGTTTTTCAGCTTTCCAAAGGCCCTCTTGTCGCCGGCTGCTATGTCAACAGCGGTCGCATTCAGCGGTCGGGGCGTGTCCGTGTATTGCGTCGCAAAGCCGTCCAGTACGAGGGCCGCATCGCCAGCCTCAAGCATTTCCAGGATGACGTCAAGGAGGTCAAGGCCGGTTCCGAGTGTGGTTTGCGGCTGGATAATTTCCAGGATTTTCAGGTCGGCGACATCATTGAATGTTTCACGGTGGAGAAAGTTGCCGCCACGCTGTAAGTTACGATGGAGGTGAGCCGCGAGCCATGAGCCAACGGCGAGTCCAACGAGTTTCGGAGCTGGTCAAACAACAAATCAGCGAGATTGTTCAACAACTTTATCTCGCCGATTGCGGTTTTGTCACCGTCACCGCTGCCGCGGTCAGTCCCGATCTGCGCGAAGGCCGCGTTTATGTCAGTGTCATCGGCACCGCCGAACAACAACAGGCGGCGCTCGCAGCCCTCGAACAACAACACTCTCACATCCAACACGAGCTTTCCCGCCGCGTCATCCTCAAATACACGCCCCGACTGAAGTTTGTGCTCGACGAAACCGAGTCGCGCGCCCAGCGCATTGAACATCTTCTGGACGAACTCCACATCGAGTCCACCGATGAATGATCCCTGTCTGCCCGTTGCCGAGATCCTCCGCCAGCAACAGCGTTTTCTGGTGCTTTCCCATTTTCGGCCCGACGGCGATGCCATCGGCTCGCAACTGGCTCTGGCCATTCTTCTGAAAAACCTCGGCAAAACCGTCGCCGCATGGAACGACGACCTCGTTCCGACCAAGTTCCGATTCCTTCCTCACAGCGACCTGATCACCGCTCCCCCCGCCACGGCCCAGGACTTCGACGTGGTGATTGTGGTGGACACCTCTGTCTGGCAACGCGTTGGCGTCGCCGCCAACCGCATTGGCCGCCGCCATCATTTCATCAACATTGACCATCACGTCAGCAACGAGAAATTTGCCGAGATCAACTGGGTCGTTCCCGACGCTCCTGCCACCGGCCAGATCGTCTTTGACCTTATCCATCGCGGCGGGTTTCCGCTCACCTCCGAGATTGCCACCTGCCTGTTTGCCGCCATCTCCACCGATACCGGGTCGTTTACCTACGCCAACACCACGGCCGCCGCCCTGCGAGCCGCCGCCGCTCTCGTGGACGCCGGTGTCAACGTCGGCGAATTGTCCCGTCACATCTACCAGAGTTATCCTTACGCCCGCCTTCAGCTTCTTCAGATGGCTCTGGCCGATCTTACGTTGGCCGACCACAACCGGATTGCCTATTACTGGGTTACCAACGACATGTTTCAACGCTCCGGCGCCAAGCGCGAAGACATTGAGGGTCTGATTGATCATGCCCGTTCCATTGACAGCGTTCTCGTTGCGGTTCTCTTCGAGGAACTTCCCGAACCCAACCGTGTTCGCATCAGTTTCCGCTCCAAACACCCCCAGGTGGACGTCAACTCCATTGCGCGCCATTTCGGTGGCGGCGGGCACCGGGAAGCCGCGGCGGCCCGTATCTCCTGCAACCTGCACGAGATCGAAGGGCGCGTCATCGCCGCCATCTCCAGAGCGATTGCGGACGCCGGACTCTGAGCCATGAGCGCGCTCCAACTCTCCCCGTTTGACGGCGTTCTCTTGGTGGATAAACCGCCCGTACTGACCTCTCACGATGTGGTGGACCGGTTGCGGCGTCATTTTGGTTTCAAGAAAGTCGGCCACTGCGGTACTCTCGATCCCGCTGCCACCGGGCTGCTGGTCATCGTCCTAGAACGGGCCACCAAGCTGCAGGACCAATTGATGGCCGACGATAAAACCTACGAGGGCACGCTCCATCTCGGCATCACCACCGACTCGCAGGATGCCGACGGCGAGATCATTGCTGAAAAACCGGTTCCGCCGCTTACGACGGCCGATCTCGAAGCTGTCTTTGCCCGGTTTACCGGCGACATCCGTCAGATTCCACCCATGGTCAGCGCCAAGAAAATTGCCGGCACTCCGCTCTACAAACTCGCCCGTAAAGGTAAAACCGTCGAACGCGAGCCTCGCACCGTCCACATCTACGATCTGCGCCTGCTGAAGTTCGATCCGCCTCGCGCCGATTTTCGGGTGACCTGCACCAAAGGCACCTACGTTCGCACTCTCTGTCACGACATGGGTGAGGCCCTCGGTTGTGGCGGCCATCTCGCCGCGTTGCGCCGCACACGGTCCGGTTCGCTCGATGTCAAGGACGCCAAACCGCTGGCCGAGCTTCTCCAACTTAACCGCAACCAGCTCCAGCCGTTGATCATCCCCATTCTCAAACTCGTCAAGACCGTCTGATGCGCCTCCTGCACACACTTGCCGAACTCGCCACGCTGGGCCGCCCCATTCATGTGGCCATCGGCGTGTTTGATGGCGTTCACCTCGGTCACCAACGCGTAATCCGCGAAGCCGTTGCCGGCGACGGCGTTGCCGTGGTCCTCACCTTTGACCCGCATCCCATGCGCGTCCTCGCGCCCGACAAAGCGCCGCCACTGCTCACCTCGACGCCGCACAAGCTTACCCTGATTGAGTCGCTCGGTCCGGACGCTGTGTTGTTGTTGCCGTTCACGCGAGAGTTTGCCGACCTGCTCCCGGAAACCTTTCTCCAACAACTCGCCGCGCCCGCGCATTGCCTCCGCCGCATCTGTGTTGGCGCTCGTTTCCATTTCGGTCACAATCGCACCGGTAACGCCCGTCTGATGGAACGACTCGCGCCCCGTCTGGGTTACACCGTGACCGAAATCCCCGCCGTGGCCACCCCCGACGGCGAGACCATCAGCTCTTCCGCCATTCGCCAACACATTCTCCACGGGCGCCTCGACCGCGCTACCGCCATGCTCGGCCGACCGTTTTCGTTGCTCGGCACCGTCGAACCCGGCGACCATCGCGGACGCAGTCTCGGTTTCCCCACCGCCAACCTCAACCTCCACAACGAAGTTCTTCCTCCCGACGGTGTTTATGCCGGCCGGGTCGGACATCGCCCCGCGGTTGTCAACATCGGCCTCCGCCCTACGTTTCAACATGCCACCCCCCGTCGCCTCATCGAAGTTCATATCCTCGACTTTAGTGGCGACCTCTATGGTCAGGACCTCGAAGTCGCCCTCATCCAGAAACTGCGCGGCGAACTGAAGTTTCCTTCCGCGGACGCTCTCCAGCAACAAATCCGCGCCGATATCGCGCTTGCTCGCCAGCTTCTCGGCTGACCCGCCAAGCTCTTCCGCGTCGGCACACTCACCTCGCCGACTCGGTTTCGACATGCTCGCGCTGTCTCGCAAACACTCCCACTCTCCCCCCGTTCTTCATCGCAGCGCTCAAATCCAGATGGTTAACATCTCGGTGTGCTCGACGAGGACCGTGAGGAACTGTTGGCGAGAGCCGGTTATCTCTCTGCCTCCGCGCTGGCCAATCGCGGTGAATATCATCTGACAGCCGCCGCGCGTCCGTTGATGAATGTGGTCCGCGCCCCACCCGACCTGATGAACCTCCGGCGGGTTTTATTGTCGCGCCGAACGTAAACGACTCATCAAGAAATCGGATGATTGATATCGCAACCGTTTGGTGGATTTGTCAACCAACCGAACCGTGATGTGTTCTTGCCGGATGAAGCGGGTCGTGGCAAAGTGTGCGGTCAATCAACGGAAGGAATTCATCATGCGCTCTGACATCATCAAAAAAGGTCCCGAACGCGCCCCGCACCGCAGTCTCTTGCGCGCCGCCGGCGTCATCGAATCGGAAGCCGATTTCGACAAACCCTTCATCGCCATTTGCAACAGTTTCACCGATTGCATTCCCGGTCACACTCACCTCGACGAGGTTGGCAATCTGGTAAAACGGTTCGTCCGCGAAGCCGGCGGCGTGCCGTTCATCTTCAACACCATTGGTATTGACGACGGCATCGCCATGGGCCACGCCGGCATGAAATACTCATTGCCGTCGCGCGAACTCATCGCCGACTGCGTTGAGTCCATGCTCAAAGCTCATTGTTTCGACGGCATGATCTGCATTCCCAACTGCGATAAAATCATCCCCGGCATGTTGATGGCTGCCATGCGCGTCAACATCCCCACCCTTTTCGTCAGCGGCGGCCCGATGGCGGCTGGCGTTGCTCCCGACAATCCCTCACAATCCACCGATCTCATTTCCGTGTTCCAGGCCGTCGGCAAACTCCAGAGCGGCCAGATCAGCGCCGACCAACTCAAACAACTCGAACAAACCGCCTGCCCCACCTGCGGCTCCTGCGCCGGCATGTTCACCGCCAACTCCATGAACTGTCTCTGCGAAGCCCTCGGCATGGCACTGCCCGGCAACGGCACGATTCTGGCGGTCTCCAAAGAACGCGAGACCCTCTACCTCAAAGCCGCCCAAATGATCCTGCGGCTCATCGCGCTCGACCTCAAACCGCGCGACATCGCCACACAAGAAGCCTTCGACAACGCGTTCATGCTCGACATGGCCATGGGCGGCTCCACCAACACCGTCCTCCACACGCTGGCCATCGCCCGCGAAGCCGGCATCGCTTACGATATCGCGCGCATTGACGCCATTTCCCGTCGCGTCCCATGCCTCTGCAAAGTCTCGCCCTCCTCGCCCTACCACATTCAGGATGTCCATCGCGCCGGCGGCATCCACACCATCCTCGGCGAATTGAAACGACTCGGCCTGCTCCACCCCCACTGTAAGACCGTCACCGGCAAAACCATCGGCCAAAACATTGACGAATGGGACATCCGCTCCGACCAATGCGAGCCGTGGACCAAAACCGCCCGCGTCTCCGGCGCCTGCTTCCCCATGATCAACGGCCAAATGGCCAACAAACCCATCCGCGCCTTCCCCGGCGACCTCACCGCCATCACCCTCTGGCGCAAAGCCGCCGCTTTCAACACCGCCAACCTCGACGCCCAACTCGTCCTCTTCGCCGACAACGCCCGCCTCGACCTCGAAGGACACGAGCCGATCATCGGACGCGACGCCATTGCCGCGCACCTGGCCAAGCCCGACCCGCTCTGGCGCGAAGAAGTCGGCTCCTTCCGCGACCAACCTGTCCTCATCACCTGGCAATACGACAAAAACGGCAACCGACAACCCATCGCCATGACACAGGTGCTCCGTCTCAAAAATTGGCAGATCGTCCGCGCACGCGTCATCACCGACCCCAAGAAACTCGCCAAAGTCCAGCCCACCGGCCTCATACCGCACGACACCGCGTTCATGTTCAAGCCCGACGACTGCATCCGTACCGCCACCACGGCCTACTCCAAAGACGGCGGCCTGGCGATTCTCTACGGCCAACTCGCCCCGCAGGGCAGCGTCGTCAAAACCGCCGGCATCAGCGAAACCTTCAAACAAAACTGCGGCCCCGACTTCGTCTTTGAAGGCCCGTGCGTCATCTTCGAAAGCCAGGAAGACGCCTGCGCCGGTATCCTTGCCGGCAAAGTCAAAGCCGGCGACGTCGTCATCATCCGCAACGAAGGCCCGCGCGGCGGCCCCGGTATGCAGGAAATGCTCTCGCCGACCAGCTACATCGTCGGCATGGGACTCAGCGACAAAGTGGCGCTCATCACCGACGGCCGTTTCAGCGGCGGCACCGCCGGCGCCTGTATCGGCCACGTCAGCCCCGAAGCGGCGGAAGGTGGTCCGATCGCGCGGCTGCAAAACGGCGACCGCGTGCGGATTGATTTCCCGAATCGGCGGATTGACATTTGCGTGCCCGAAGCCGAATTTGCCGCTCGCCAACCCGTGCAAGTGAAACGCGACCTGACCGGCTGGCTTGCCCGCTACCAGAAACAAGTCACCAACGCCAGCGAAGGCGGCGTGCTGCGGTAAGAAACGCAGCCGGAACAAAACTAAAACATGATCTCACTCAGAAGAGTGACTTCGGTGACACGTCGTCGGGATACTCGGCGGCCAGAATTTGCGAAATCTTCTGTCGGAGCGCCGGCACGTCTTGTGTTGCCGTCGTCCACACGATGCTCCATTGCACTGCAAAATAAGCATGAACGGCGATGTTTCGGAATGCCACAATGTCCCGCCACTCGACATCGGCATGGCGATCGCGGAGTTCCTTCGACAACCGCGCCGCAGCCTCGCCGATGATGGAGAGCTTTTGCAGCACCGCGCTCCGCAGCAGGTCGTCCTGCAGAAACCGCTCGCGCTCCGCGCCCGCAAGAAACGCCGCCACGGCATCAGCCGCCTCGACGATGTCCGCCAAGTAGAGCTTGTCACGCCGCATACAAGACCTCGGCGCTGGCAAGCACCTCCTCGCGGATCAGCGGTTTCAAGCCGCCCTTCGGAACCAAATCCACCTTGCGGTGCAGAGCCTCCTCCAGTTCCCGTTGCAGCCGGGCCAGCGTGAGAAACGTCGGCTCCGCGTCCGGCTCGAATTCCACCAGCAAATCCACATCGCTCTCCGGCCCGAAATCCGTTCGCCGCGCCGAACCGAACAGCGACAGTTCTGCCACCCGGTAGCGCCGGCAAAGCGCCCGGAGCGACTCAACTGGAATCTCAAGCTGGTTCATCGTGCAACTCCACCTGATTTCTACACCATCTTCAGCCAACCCGCCAGAACGGAATTACCGGCTGGCTTGCCCGCTACCAGAAACAAGTCACCAACGCCAGCGAAGGCGGCGTGCTGCGGTAAGAGCGGAAGACCGTGTAGCGGTTTAGTTTGAATTTACACAGACGGAACAAAACCGGAACATTCGTTGGGGTCATGCCGAGCCTGTCGAGGCATCTCTGAATAATTGACTCGTGAGTTTACTGGCGGCGTCTCTTTGCAAGCAACGGAATCGTCAGAAGTGCTGCACAGAGCAACTGCCACGAACTCGGTTCCGGTACGGTGACGACTTGCAGATTGAGCCATTTGTACGCGTACTCAGAAAATGCAGTGGATGCCTGCACTTCAAAAGTCACGTTTGTCACCTGCCATGCTGTTCCGCTGATGGTGGCCATACTGTAACCGGAATCAATCCAAACAAGGCCGGATGGCAAGCCGCCGCTGATGATATCGAGCCAATAGATACCGGGGCCACCATCCTAAAGCCCACCATGACAGTAAACGTAAGCAGTATAGTTCGATCCCACGATGGCGTTTGGAAGATTAGTCGTTGTAATTGTGAGTGTCGCCTGCCCATACGCAGAGCCAGTCAACAAGAGGCAAATGGCTGTTATCTTCATCCATTGTTGGCACCTGGTCACTCTACCCCCAAGATTTGGCGAATCTACCTTCGCTGTCTTCCGAATCCGGCCGGCGAATGTTCGGTCCACATATTTGGCAAACTTGGCGCTGAAACTTCGGAGGATGTCTCGGTTGTGACGGTGCTCGATAATCTCCCGCGCCACCGCGACGGGATTCTGGCGCAATAATCGTTTCTCCAGATCGTGTGCATCGAATCTTTCTTCCATCTGGTTTATGGCTGTGACGATCATCTTGTCGGTGATGTGTCTCATAGCGGTATCTTCTCCCTGTTGCCGCACATCCATCGGCCACAGCCAAACAAAACGGGGCGCGCTTCCAACGCCGTCTGTGGATCGAAATATCCGGTTTCGTAGTGGACAGGCCGAAGCTACGCGAATTGGTTTTGGGTTATTGGTTTATGTGACTTGTGTTTCTCCTTCGGCGCGGAGAATACCGCCGGTGCCGAGTCGAAGGTAAGCCCTGCGTGGTGCTGTCAGGCTTTCAAACTGTACCACTGTCCGGCGCAACGTTGACTAAACTTCCGTGCGGGTTTGGACAATGATAACCGTCAGAACGAAAGAAGAACATCATGGCAACTTATTTTTCCAGAGGCTCGGTCACCGACAACATCACGACAGCGGACAAATGCACAGCCCTGGCGCAGGGGCGTTGAAGGTACTCAAGGCACACGCAGCATCTCGGCGATGGCGGCGCGTTCTTCGTCCGCGAGACGATTTCGTTTGGCCTGGTAACGGTTGTATTTTTCGTGCTCTTCGTCGGTCCAGGCGTTGGCTTCGCGGTAGTCGGCACAGTAGGGGACACCGAGGTCAATCCATGCCTTGAGCTTGTCCATTTCCTCGACGGTAAGTTTCACCTGGTTGTGGGCGGATTCGATCATGGTGATGAGCTTGCTCCTGGCAGAACCGGCCGAGTAGGGCGGCAACATCGGCGGCGCGCTCTGGGCGCTGATCCAGTTGACGACGGGATGGTTTGGGTTGCCGGTGAAGTCTTTTTTGCGTTTCAGATCGGCGTGAGTCAGGCTGAGATAGGCAACTGACCAGTGGCGTTTGGCGCGTTCATCAAAAAGCTCGTCAGAGGTGAGTGGAACCTTGTGGCCGGCGTTGTGGCAACGGACACAATGACGGTCAAGAATCGGCTGAATTTCGCGTGGAAAACTGAAGCCGCGCGTTGGTCCGTAAAACGGGCGGAGTGTTTCGGGGGCACTGGTGTAGGCGTTGGCGGCGATGGGGGTGCTGTTCTTGGTTTCATGACAACCGACGCAGGCGGCATTCTCGCCGGGTTGAAGCGTGGTCCAGCTTCGCATGGAGGCGACCATCTGGTTTTTGGCATCGAGAAGCTGGAAGTAGATCGGTGTGCGGGCAGGAACACGGAAGAAGGCGGACCCGTCGTCGCGGACAGTAGTGTCGCCGAGAATGATTTTCGGGTCCCAGGTGCCGTTGCCGATGGCAACGGGGGTGCTGATCAGCGCGCCGCCGCCAGGGCCACCATTGCCGTTGGAGCCGATGCCGGCAACGCGGTAGTCGAGGGCGATGACGCGGAGGGTTTTGACAGTGCCGCGAGGGATACCTTTGAGGCCGGGGCCGACATAGACGTCCTGGATGTAGCAGGTGCCTTCGGTTTTGCGATAATCAACGTGGCTGGGGCGTGGCGGAGGCGGTGTGCGGGGCAGCAGGGGGATGGGGCGGTTGCAGGGGAGTGCGGGATCAGAGACGAGGAGTTGTTTGGTGCCGTCCATGTGGACGAGGTAGATGCCGAAGTTGTTTTTGTTTTTCCAGCCGTCGGGATTGTAGCTGACGAGGTATTCGGTTTCGGTGAGCGGGTAGGGATAGGCGAAGAGTTCGCCGTCCTGGCCGTAGGCATCCACTTTGACCGCCTTGGTTTCGCGGACGGGAGCGATGAGGGTGACGCCATCGGCTTCCTCGCGGCCTTTGGCTGGGTCAATGAGGATCAGTTTGCCGGGCTGGCGGCTGTGGTGGCCGGTGGCGATGGCAACGACTTTGGTCGAGCCGGGGATGGCGCGGGCGTGGAGGATGGTGGTGGGGAACCAGGAGTTGACGCCGTAGAAGCCGGTCTGGCTGGTGCCATCGGGGTTCATTTGGAAGAGCGGTTGCGGGTAAATCTGGCCGCGGTCGTTGTATTCCCAACGAGTGTAGAGGATGCGTCCGTCCCAGGTGATGGTCGGGAAATTGTCGTGAACCTGGTCGAACGTGAGGCGACGGATGTGGCGGCCATCCTTGTCGCAGCGGTAGAGGTTACTGACTTCGGTCCACCAGCAATCCACGGTTTGGACGCAACGGGTGGAGTTGAAGATGATGTCGCCGTCGGGCAGGTAACAGCCTTCGTAGTCGGCATGGCCGAGGCCGTGGGTCAGTTGGCGAATCTGGCGGGTGGCGACGTCCATTTCGTAGAGGTGATAGTCGTCGTTGTTGAGGGATTTTTTCCAGGCAAATAGGATACGTTTACCGTCGAAGGAGACGTCGGGGTCGCGGATGACACCGGTTTTGTCTTCAAGCAGCGTCTCGACCTTTCCCGTGGTCGGGTCGAACAGACAGAGGGCGGCGCCGGGTGTGAAATGGCGTTCGGCCTGGGCGTCGGACTGTCCTTCGGTGTAGGCGTAGTGGGAACCGCCCATGACGGCGTGTTTGACGAAGACAAACGGTGGGACGGTCGTCGCGCGGGTTGCGGTGGCGGCCATCGTGGGCAGGAGCAGGGCAAACAGGGCCAGGTGTTTCATGGGGTGATATTTTTTTCAAAGGGAACGGCAATCGCGGAGGCTTCGCGGAGTTTCTTTTCGCCGGCGTCGTGTTTATCGGAGATGTCGCTGTAGCCGGTAAAGAAGAATTTCTGGATACGGTCATTCAGGTCCCAGCCGATGGTCCAGCCTTTGAATTTGCTGACAGCGAGTCGGATGAGTTCGCGGGCTTCTTCGAGCGATTTGGATTCGGAGGTGAGCGTGGGTTTGAGCAGGTCGTAGGCTTCGGTGAAGAGGGCAAGTTTCTTTTGGAGCGGGTCGTTCATTTCGGCGAGGGGACCGCGATAGACTTCGAGGGTGGCAGCCACTTTAAAGTCGGCCACGATGGTGTCGAACAGGGCGCGCCAACGGTCGAGGTTGGTGAGGAGGTCTTGTTTGGCGGCGAGTTTTTCGGCGATGATTTTGTCAAAGAAATCCTGTTGGGTGGTGAAGATGGAGAGGAGTTGGTTGCGGGCGGTGTCGAGTTTGTTTTGGGCCTCGTCGTTGCGGGCGTCGCGGCTGAGTGACTTCAAGTCGTCATAGGCGGCCTGGATGTCGTTGACGAGGCGGACGGCTTCCCGGATGATGATGGCTTCCGGGGTGCGCGGGGTGTAGGATCTGACGCGGTCGAGGGTGTCATTGAGTCGGGCTTCAAACTGTTTGTCGCGCAACAGGCTGAGGGCCTTGCGTTGGATGTCGAGTTGTTGGACCTGCATCCCGGCTTGTTGGGCGCGAACAGCCTTGCTGGAGCTGCTGTACATGGGGGAACTGGCCGCCGAGATCATGGTGCCAATGATGGCTTTGCTGGAGTCGGACGAGGAGCGCGTATCGGCACCGGCGACAACGATGTTGGTGGTGTTGGCGTTGAGGGTAACGACGATATTGCTTTGGAGGAGATGCGAGATACCCAGGCTGCAGAGTCCGCGTTCGAAGCGAGCCTGTGGATCGGTGGGGGTCAGGTTGATGAGGGCGTTGTACACGGGCAGGGCGTCGGCGTACTGTTTCTGGCGCAACAGACTCTGGGCGTACATGCGGTAGTATTTGGGTTCGGTCCCGAAAAATTCGGCGCCTTTTTTCAGGTAGGAAATGGCGTTGGTGTAGTTGCGGTTGAGATAGTTGATTTCGCCGAGGGCGAGGTAGAGCTGTTTGAGTTTTTCGCGCTCGAGTTTTTCTGGGTTTGGGGTCAGTTGCAGGAATTTTCCAAAAAAAGCCGCGGCTTCGATCAATTTGTTGGTCTGGAGGCAGATTTCTCCCGCTTTGAGATAGCATTCCTCGGCGGCGGTGGCCAATTCGGTGGCCAGCGACGGGTTCAAGGTCAGGGCCTGATCGAAACGGTCAGCGGCGTCCACATATTGTTGTTGTTGCTGCAGCGAGGCGCCTTCCTCGGCGAGCACGAACGAGCGAGCCTGTTGGGCGAGGTTTTGGATCAAGGCGATGTTTTGGCGGACGGTGGGAGTGGCAGCGTAGGGGCCTTGCAGGTCGCGGACGATTTTGACGGCCTCGGTGGCATTGGAACGGATGTTCAGGGCGGTCAAAGCGGTGAGCAGTTCGGTGGCCTGTTTGTTTTCGAGGCGGGCGAGATTGTTTTGCAGGGAAACTTTCCGGGCCTGATACACGCTGGTATCGGCAAACTGCGTGGCAAACGCGCGGTAGGCCGCCAGCGCCTCGGCCAACTGGCCGGCACGGTCCAGTTTTATGGCCTCGTGCCATTGGGCGTCCGCAAGCTGGTTGCGGGCCGTGGCGAATTCGGTTTCGATGGCGGCGGCTTTGGCCTTGAGGTCCTCGACCTGAACGGCGCGCGGGTAGGCGGCAATGATTTTCTTCATCAGGGCCAGTGCCTCCGCCTTTTTGTTCGCGGCCAGCAACGGCTCGATCTTGGCCGCTTCCTGTTCGGCGTGGGCGTTGATGATCAACTGTTCGACACCGCGGGCGACACTCTCGAAGTTTTTGAACGTCTCCGTGAGCATGTAATGCTTTTGCAATTCCCGCAAAATGAACTGGCTGTTGTCGAACTGTTTCTCTTCCGCCAGGCGGCGGGCTTCGACCAGCAGCTCACGCGCAATCCGCTCGCGCGCCTCTAGGTACACGCTGCGACCCATCTCCAGCGTGCGCAAAACCGTCTGCGAATGCTACGGCGGTTGCCCGCCGATATCGGCACCGCGTAACACGCCGGTCTGATCAATCAAAAATGTCATCCGTCCCGTCTCCCCGTAACGTTCGGGCGTGGCTGAAGCGACGAACCCGTCCGCGCCTTGCGCCTTGACCGTGAACAGATAACCGTCGCCGCGCTCGACGATCTGTTTGTTGGGCAGGAATGGATTGGGCAACTGCTGCAACTGTTCCAGGGACGCATAGGCGCTGCCTCCGCCTTCCAACGGAATGGCGCGGGTCGCCTTCAGGTATTCCTGGACCACGGCGATTTCTTTCAACAGAAACGCCGCCTGATCTTCGTTCAATTTCACCGACGCTTGCGCTCGTTGGAGCGCTTGCCGTTCCTGCCGGTAGTTCGCGTACCAAAACCCTCCTGCCGCCATTACGGCGATCCAGAGAAATCCCAACGTGATCCCCCAGAGGGCATACCGACGATCTCGCACAAACCCGCCGCGTTGACGGATCAGCGACAAACTGGTGAACCCAAAGATAATGCCCAGCAACCAACCGATTCCCAGCACCACCGGCCCGAACAACCCAAAAAAGAAACTCAGCATCGGCAAAATGCCGGCGCCCCGCGCATGCGGCGTCTGTTCTGGCGCCATGTACAGGTCGGTCGGCGCCAGCGGCGCCGCCTCGGCGTTGCGGGGCTGAATCATGCCACAACGGCGGCAGGTCGGTTCGTTGGCCGCCCGCATCGCGCCACAGTGCGGACATTGCGTCTGCTGGCTCAACGCCGCCCCTGCGCCATCGTTCACCCGCATCAGGGCCGTGGTCGAGGCGGCGGTCGCCGCCGCTTCCTCCAGGAACAGGATCGTTAGCTTGCCCACGCTCACGACCGCCCGATGCCCCAGCACAAACCGTTGCACCGACCGCCCGTCCACGAGCAACTCGTTGGTCGCATCGAGATTGATGACCGTGACCAACCCCTCTCGCTGCTCGAAACGGAGCTGATGCGGGCCGATGCCCACCAGGTCCACCCGAACGTCGTTGTCCGGAGCGCTGCCGATCGTCAACGAGTCAGCTTCCAGTACCACGACTTCCGAGTCGGCGCTGTCTGGGTTGAATACGAGTTTTGCCATGCGATAAACAATCCGCCAGCACGATACAGTGCCCATTCTTGGGATGTCAAACTGTCTGCCATTATTCACGAATTTTTTACACACCGCAACCTGTCGGCACCCGACGGTGTTTCATCCTCGCATGAAAACCGGTCTTCTCCTTGCGCTGTTTTTTCTTGCCGGTCTTGTCCCGTTGCGCGGCCAGTCCACCAACGAGCCGATTGACTTCCAGAAAGCCCGCGCCCTGTTCCAACGCCGTCAACAGGGCGAAACATTGACCGCCGCGGAACAAGCCTACCTCCAACGCGCCCTGGCCGCCCGCGCCGCCCGCCCCCTCAACCAGCGAAAACCGCCCGAACGACTGATCCCACTCTGCGACATGACCGCCGCCGACCGCTACGAGGGCGAAGACGGCGGCCTCTACGGCGGCGGCCGGAACACTCCGCCGCCGTCGCACCACAACGCCGCCCTCGCGCAACTGGCCCGCATCCGTCCGCTCAACGCCGCCGGCCAGCCCGACGACAACGGCACGATCGGGTTCGTTTCCATCAGCATGTCCAACGCAACCCAGGAGTTTTCTCATTTCAAACGGCTTGCCGACCGGTCGCCGCGGAAATCGCCAAAAGTCACCATCGTGGACTGCGCCCAGGGCGGTCAGGCCATGGCCGAGTGGGCGCCGCCCGACGCGCGTCCGTGGCAGGAGGCCGCCCGACGACTTCAAGCGGCGGGCGTCTCCCCGCAACAGGTGCAGGTCGCATGGATCAAACTGGCCAACAAAGCTCCCTCCGGCTCGTTATCGGATCACGCCCGCAAACTGGAGCGCGACACCCTGGCCGTGTTACACAACGCCCGCGCCATGTTTCCGAACCTGCGCATCGCCTACCTCGCCAGCCGCACCTACGGTGGCTACGCCACTGGCAGCCTCAACCCCGAACCGTACGCCTACGAAAGCGCCTTTGCCGTCCGCTGGCTCATCCAACGACAGATTCAGGGCGATCCCGAACTGGCCGAAACAAAATCGCCGTTGCTGCTCTGGGGACCGTATCTCTGGGCCGAGGGCACAAAAGGCCGAAAACTGGACGGATTGGTCTGGGAACGCAGTGATTTCGGCCCCGACGGCGTTCACCCCAGCGACAGTGGCCGCCAGAAAGTGGCCGAATTACTGTTGAATTTCCTCGCCACTGACCCGCTCGCCAAACCGTGGTTTGCCGTCCCCTGAAAGAGGCGTCTCAAGCCGACGGCAGACCGGCGGCTTTTCGCTTCTTCAGCAGCGTGGCCCGGTTCATCTGCAGGGCGCGCGCCAGCGCCGTCGGGCTGTTCTCAAAACGCGCCAACAGATGTTTCAGGACCGCCGCGTCGAGATCGGCGGCGATTTCCTTGTAGGTTGCGCCGCTGCGCAGCCGCGCATCGAGCCAGTTGGCCAGCGCCGCGTGAAACTTGTCGCTGGCTGCCGACGCCGGCCGCAAATGGCGCGGCAGATGTTGCGGCAGGATCACGCGGCCCGTTGAGACGGCGAGCGCGTGTTCCAGCGCGTTGCGAAGCTCGCGGACATTGCCCGGCCAGGCGTGCGCCGCCAGCAACGCCAGCGCGTCGGCCGACATCTCGGCCTTTCGTTGTGGCGCGAGGCTGCCGAGGAAAAACGCGCACAACGCCGGCAAATCCTCCTTGCGCGCCGACAACGGCGGCAATTCGATCTCCAACACCCGCAACCGAAAATACAAATCCTGTCGGAACCGGCCCGCGGCCACCTCCGCCGACAAATCCTTGTTCGTCGCCGCCATCAGGCGAACCTCCACGCGCAGGTCTTCACGCCCGCCCACCCGCACAAACGTCCGTTCCTCAACAAACCGCAGCAGTTTCGCCTGGATCGCCAGCGGGATGTCGGCAATCTCATCGAGCAACAACGTGCCGCCCGCCGCCCGCTCGATGTGACCGGGCCGCATCGCGGCGGCCCCCGTGAAAGCGTTCTTCTCGTGCCCGAACAACTCGCTTTCCAACAGTGTCTCCGGCAGCGCCGAGCAGTGCAGCGACACAAACGGCCCGTTGCGACGGGCGCTGTTATTGTGAATGACGCGGGCCACCAACGTCTTGCCCGTGCCGGTCGGCCCGGTCAGCAGCACCGGGACATCGCTCGAACAGGCGTGCGCAATCTCCACAAACACCCGTTGCATGGCCGGTGAGGCGCCGATCAACAGCGACGATTCCGCCGTTGTCACCGCAGCGGGAGCAACCGCCGACGAGTTCGCTGCCGGGCGTATCCCGGAAGCGCCACCAGCCAGCAGTTGTTGCAAGGTCTCGCGCAGTTGCGGCAGGTCGAGCGGCTTGACCATGTAGGCCGTCGCGCCGAGGCGTTTGGCGGCGACGGCGTTGTCGAGCGTGCCGTGCGCCGTGATAACCAACGCCGGCGTGTCGCCCAACCGTTCGAGCAACTCCAAGCCGTTCATGTCCGGCAGGCCAATGTCGAGAATGACGGCATGGAAGTTTGTCGCCGCCAGGTGTTGTTTTGCTGTCGCGCCGCTGGCAGCCAAAACCGGTTCCGCGCCGAGCTGGCGGCAAACTTCGCCGAGCGCGTCGGCGAGGGCGTGTTGGTCTTCGACGATGAGAATTTTCATAACTGAACGATCACTTCCGCGCCGCCGTTCGGGTGGTTGCCGATCTTCAGCGATCCGCCGTGGGCTTTGACGATTTCATTGGCGACGGCCAGCCCGATGCCCATGCCGCCTTCTTTTTCCGAGTAAAACATTTGCGGACAACGAGCCAGCGCGGTGGCGGAAAAACCGGGACCGGTGTCGGCGAAGGTAACGGATCGGCCTTGCGCGACAACGGTGAGCGCCCCGCCAGTGGGCATGGCTTGGATGGCGTTGACGATGAGATTGCGAAAGGCCTGCCCCAAACGGCGGGCGTCGGCCTCGACGGTTGCAGCATTGTCGGCGGCCAACTCGATGCGGACTTTCGCGTGGTCGGCCATCGGACGAAGCGCAGCCACCGCGTCGGCGAGAATTTCGTCGAGCCGGACCGGTTTCTTCTGTGGCGGGTCGGGTCTGGCCAGAAACATCCACTGGTTGACAAGACTCTCAATGGTGGCGGCCTCGCCGAGGATGGTCTTGTGGCCGGCAAGCTGGGCGTGAAGTCGAATGGCGGCCACGGGATTTTGGATTTCGTGCGCCAGCGAGGTGGCCATCTGGCCCAGCATGGCAAGCCGCTGGGTTTTCAGATACGGGACAACAACAGCCCACGCCAGCGCGAGCGAAAGCGCCCAAAAAACCGCCAGCGCACCCAGCGTGGCGGGACGGAACAATAAGTTGGGCCGCTCTCGAATCAACGTCAGTTCGACGCCGGGTTGGACGGCAACCGTGACAGCTTCGTGACGCGCATCGGGCGAGGCAACCCGTCGAAATTGAGCTTCGACGCCGAGGACCTGGCTGAGATAGCCGGCAAACCGGTCGGTTGGCGGGATATGAGCGTCACGGATGAACTCGGCGTTGGCTTTGGCGAGTGCGGCGAACTGAGCGGAGGACCGATGTTGGTAGGCTGCATTCAACAGCATGAGAATCCCCACCGTGCCTGTGGCAACAAACAAGAGGAACGGCATGGCTACACGAAACCATACTTGGGATTGCTGCATGACTACAAACTATACGCAAAAGACATATAAATGAACAAGAAGTATTCAGACTTCCATGAAAACACCAACGATGGTTTTTACTTGATTATGTTGAATATCAACAACTTGAGATTTGATTGTTCAGGCAGGCATGGCGCGTGCCTATACACGACGTTCCATGAGAATTATGGTTTTCCTGATACCAGTTATTTTGTTGGCCGGATTGGCTGACGCACAGACCAATTTCGTGACGAATTCCGTAACGCGGTTATCCGAAGTAGTGGTTACCGAGACCAGGGACGATGATCAAGCGACGCCAAAAACACCAATGGTCACCAAGTCTGGTGCGCCGCTTCAAGAGGTGCCGCTGACAGTCAATGTGGTACCAAAAACCCTTTTGGAAGAACAGGGTGCGGCCACGGTTGAGGATGTCTGGCGCAACGTGGCCGGTGCTCACACGGCATTTGGCGCTGGCGGCGGTGGAAACCTGACGTTGCGCGGTTTCAACATGAGCGGACCGGGCGCGGCGTTCAGTTACCCGATTTACTTCAACGGCCTGCGCGGGCAACCGTATGGCGGGTTCAGCGTGCCGCGCCTGTGGAATGTGGAGCAGGTCGAGGTGTTGAAAGGGCCGGCCTCGGTTTTATACGGTTCGGGTGATCCGGGGGGCGTAATCAATTTTGTCAGCCGCAAACCCCAACGCGAATTTGCGCACGAAATGGACTTTTCTTATGGAAGCGATGATCTGTACAGGGCGCACGGTCACACCACCGGGCCGATGACAAAAAACAGGGACTTACTGTACCTGTTGGATATCGGCTACGAAAACGCTGGTAACTTCCGCGATTTCGTCAAGACCGAGAACCTGCAGATCACGCCGGCGCTGACCTGGCTGGCGAGCGATCGTTGCCGTGTTGACTTCGAGTTTGGTTACATCAACGATCGGCGCGACGGACAATCCGACCGCGGTATCCCCGCCATTCACAACAACTATTTTGTGCTGCCGCGCAGCTTTAACAGCAATTCCCCGTGGGATTTTACCGCCACGACCGCCTGCTACGGCGAGATGCGCGGGCGTCTGGCGATCACCGAAGAGATCGCCGTGGAGAGCGGATTACGGGTCTTTTCCAGCGACAACGACCAACATTTTCATTTCCCCGGCACACTCAACACGAATACGTGGATCCTTTCGCGTACCTACACGGACAGTTGGCTCGATCAAACCGGCGTGTCCAGCGATACGCATCTGATTTGGGAAACCGGCGACGGCCCTGTGAAGAATCGCTTGCTGGGCGGCGCGGAAGTGACTTTTTTGAAAAACGAAAACGTGACCCGCAGCGCCACCAAGGGCGTGCCCGGCATTTATGTCTGGAACCCGGTGTACGATACCAGCCCCGCGGGATACGTGTTCGGCGCGCCCACTCTGTCGAACATGGAGATGTGGCGCGTCGGCGGGTACGCGCAGGATCGGTTGACACTGTGCCAACGCCTGCATCTTTCTGCCGGAACCCGCTACGACACGTATGAACTCAAACAGTTTGATCCCACCGGCGTGACCGCGCCTTATTGGGATGACGGCGGCGCGTGGACATTCAACGGCGGCGTCTTGTACGATCTCATCAAGGAATCAAAATCTGTCCTCAACGATCTTTCCGTTTACGTCAGCTACGGCGAAAGCTACCAGCCGCAATCGCAACCGCGGTACAACCCCGCCGCGCCTGCTGGCGTCAAAGCCATGACGTTTCAGCCGCTGACCGGCTGGCAGGTTGAAACCGGATGGAAGGGCACCTGGCTGGAGAACCGGTTGACAACCGCGTTGGCCCTGTTCCACATCGAGCAACACAACGTCCTTGTGCTCGACCCAACCGATCCCAGCGGCTACACCTACGCCACCATCGGCGCACAGGAAAGTGAAGGACTCGAACTGGAAATCACCGGCCGGTTGACGAGGTATTGGAGCGTCTCGGCCAACTACGCCTACACGGACGCCCATATCACCAAGGACAGCACCGCATCGAACGTCGGCAAACAAATGCCCAACGTCGCCAGAAATCAGGCCGGTTTGTGGACCCGAGTGGATTTTGGCCGAAGCGGTTTCTCGGTGATGGGAGGGGTTACATATGTCGGCGAACGACAGCCATTCACCGGGTTTGCCGGACCGCCGTATCCCGAGTACACCACATTCGATCTCGGAGCATCGTACACCTGCAAAAACTTCACGTTGCGGGCGATGCTCAATAACGTGTTTGACGAAAACATCGCGCTCGGCGGACGCGGCTCGTACGGCTATATGCCGGGGGCGCCGCGCAACTTTCTGCTCACCGCCAGACTCGCGTTCTAGGAGGCTAACATGACTCGTATGTTTGCTGCGTTGGTTGCGTTGGTGGCCGCGGTTTCCGCTCTGGACGGGGCCGACCGTCAAGAAATCGTCTGTGTGTACGGCGGCGGAGGGCTTGTGGGCCGGTTCCAAGCGTTGGAAGAATCGCTGGGAATTCAGGTCCGGTCGTTGACTGATGAGCAGATGAACAGGGATTGGGATCTGTCCGCTTGGAAACTCGTCATGATTCCGGGACTCCGCGGCTTTGAGGGGCCGGAGGATAAAAAACGGTTCCGCGAATTCTTTCTTGCCGCCAAAAAACAGCAGCCCGCCCTGCGCGTCATCGCCGGCAGTCGGGCGTGCGATTTCCTGGCGCAAAACGCGCCGGAGTTGATAGATGGCAAGATCGTGGAGAAAGACGCGGCGATTGAGGCGTACCTGGGATTTCAGGCGATGTCGCCGGAAAACTCGCGTCGTCTGCTGACATATCTGGCCGTGACCTATCTTGGCCGTCCCGGCAAAGTCGAGCCACCGGAGAAATACGAGAATCGGCGGTTCTATCATCCCGACCACGAAGGGACATTTGGCAGCGCGGCGGAGTGGCTGGCTTGGGCGCGCGAACGCGGTGGCGACACGAACGCGCCCCGCGCGCTGATCGAGAGCAACATGGGACACATTACCGGGTTCAACAAGCCGGTTGTTGACACGCTGATTCGCGCGTTCGAGAAACGCGGTCTGCTGGCGGCGGCGATGAACACCATTGACGACGACTATGAGGCGCGCCTGCGCGAATTTAAGCCGGACATCCTGTTGCTCTTGACCGGCAAGAGCGGGCAACTCGACTTTTATCTCTCGCTCGGCGCGCCGCGGTTGCAACCGATGTTTTTGATGGGCGAGTCCATTGCCCAATGGCGTCAACCCGCGACCAACGATCCGAAGCGTGCCTCGAATCGCGGTTGGGGGATGATGCTGGTTGCCCGCGAAAGCCAGGGCGTCATCGAACCGCGCGTCGTGGCCGGGCAACCAACGCCCCACCGGGACTTCTCAACGCCCAACCAACCCATTCCCGATCGGCTGGAACGATTCGTCGCCCGTGCCGTGGCGTATGCCACGCTGGCCCGCAAACAAAACCCACAAAAGAAAATCGCCATCCAGTATCTTGCGCCACCCGAAAAAGACGAAATACTCGTCGGCACGCCGGACACGGTTTATGCCGAGAGCATTATCCGCGTGCTGAACCGGATGAAACAGGACGGGTACACCGTTCACTCCGTGCCAAAGAACCAGGACGAACTCATTCGCCTGATCACCAACCACGGAATGCAAATTCCCACCACCGCGCCCGCTGACCTCGACCGGCTTGCCCGTAGCGGCCACGCCGCACTGGTGCCGGTGGAAACCTATCGGCGTTGGTTTGAAGCCAATGTGCCCGCCGAACAGCGCGCCGCCGTCATCAAAGAATGGGGCGCGATTCCCGGCAAATTCATGGTTTGGAAAGACGCGCAGAGCCGCTCGTTCATTGTCATTCCGAAAATTGACCTCGGCAACGTCGTGCTCGTGCCCGCGCAGGGACCGGAACTGGGGGACATTCTCGACCAGAAAAACCGGGCTGTGTTGTTGCGACGTCTCCGCGAGAATCCCTACGACATCGTGCCCAGCCACAATCAACTGGCCGTTAATTTCTGGATCGAACACGAGTTCAAAGCCGACGCCATGATCGTCTGGGAATTTCTGCTGATGGATTACCTGCTTCCGCGCAAGATGATCGGCTTGAGCGAAGCCGACTGGCCCGACATCCTGATGGGCAACCTGCCGAACTTCCGTCCGTGGCCAATCAGCGAACTGAACTGGTCGTTGCCGGCGCGACGGCGCACAACCTCGGTGTTGATAGATCATCTCGTGGCGCCGGACACAACGGCCGGGCTGGCCGACGAGCTGTTGAACCTCCAGAACGATCTCCTGAAATGGGATTCGTTGCCGGAAGGCGCGCTCGAAACAAAATTCCGCGAATCCATTACCCGACAGGTACGCGCGTTGCGCCTTGATCGCGATCTACATTTCGAGTTGAAGGACGATCAAGCGCTCACCGCCGACCAGACGAGGAAACTGGCCGGTTACCTGAGCGAAATTCACCACGAGAAGGTGAACGTCAGCGCCCACGTGCTCGGTCAACCGCCACGCGATGACCTGTTGATCCCGTATCTTGTGAGTTGCCTGGGTGGACGTTTCCTCGATGCGCTGGGCGAAGTGATCCCGGTGCCGCCGGAACAAAACCGGCTACCGGGCTCACGGAAAACCTTTCTGCGCCACAAAGCCGAGGAAGCCATCGCGCTTGTCCTTCGCAAAAACCTTGCGCCCGCCGAGGCCATTATCGCCGTCGGCGGTACCGCCTGGACCGACAAGCTGAAGGAAAATTTTGAGGCCGCGAAACGGTTGCACGACGGTTTTGCGCAGACACCGAAGGAACTCGACCATCTGCTGCTGGCGTTGAACGGACGGTTCGTGCCGCCCGGCCCCGGCAACCTGCCGGAACGTAACCCGTCCGTCGTGCCGACCGGCCGCAACATGTACATTCTTAATCCCGAGGAAATTCCCAGCCGAGCCTCGTGGGAACTCGGCAAACAACTCGTGGACCAACTCCTTGCCGAGAAACGCAAGGCCGCGGGACGGTACCCGGAAAAAATCGGCCTCTCGCTGGATTTCCGAAGCACGTTGATGGATTACGGCGTGCTCGAATCCCAAATCCTTTACCTCATCGGCGTCCGTCCTGTGTGGGACGCTGCCAACCGGGTGCTCGATGTCGAGTTGATACCCGCAAAAGAACTTGGCCGCCCGCGCATAGATGTGTTCATCGAGACCTACGACTACTACGCCGACTACCTCGAATCCCGTTTGCGGCTCTGGGACAAAGCCATTCGCCTCGTTGCCGACCTGAACGAGCCGGACAACTTTGTCTTTGCCAATCGCGCGAAAGCCTTGCGCGACCTCCAGGCCGACGGCCTACCGGCGGAACGAGCGGAGACTCTGTCACGCGCCCGTATCTTCGCCATGCCACCCGAACTTGTGAGCGCGACGCATTTCCTGTTGTTGGAAGAGACCGGCAAGTGGGATTCGCGGCGGGAACTGGTGGACGTTTATCTTGCCGAACGCGATTACGCCTACACCGACGGTTGTTGGGGACAAGCCGCGCCCGAAGCCTACAAACGCCATCTGGCAGGTACGGAGGTTGTGCTTCGAAACATCACCCGCGGCGGCCCGCTCGGCTGCGCCTGGTACAACGGCGGCAACCTCTGCCTTGTCATCCAGGAACTGACCGGCAAACAGCCCGACTACTTTCTTTCCGATCTTCGCACGCCGGGCGAAGAAACCGTCGCTCGCGCCGAGGACTTGTTACGACGCGATTACCGGGCCACGCTCTTCAATCGAAAATGGATCGAGAACCTGATGAAGGAGGGGTACGCCGGAGCGCAACAGATGGCCGGTGGAGTCTTCTCCACCCTCGGCTGGGCCATCAACCGCGAAAACAGCATTTCGGACGATATCTGGCAGGAAATTGTCGAAATTTACCTTCGCGACAAAAAAAATCTCAACCTCCGCGAATGGTTCGAGACAAAAAATCCGTACGCATTCCAGTCCATCGTCGAACGACTACTTGAAGCCGCCCGCAAGGAATACTGGAAACCCGACGCCGCGACATTGCGTGAGATGGCCGTGGCCTATGCCGAGTCGGTGGTGCGCCACGGCCACCGCGAAGCCGGCGAGTCCAACGAAAAACTGGATGCATTGCTGGCTCACATCCTGAGCGCGCCCGGCCCAGACCCGCGCGCCGCGCAGGACGGGCAGGCATTGCTGGCGCAGTACCAACAAAAAACCGCCGCCGAAAAGGCTTCTCCCAAGCCCGAAACGCAGACCGAGCAGGTGAGCGGCCAGAAACTGACGCCGGCACAGCCCGCAGCACCCTCCCAAGCGACGCGTTCGTCGCCGCTGTTCCCGCTGTTGTTGATCGGCGGACTGGTGTTGCTGTTCATCGTCGGCATCTGGAAAAAACTCGGAGTGCCCCGTCATGATTCATGAAATTCTCTCCAACGCCCTGTTGGTTGTCTCCAATACGTTGTTGATTCCCGACATGGTTCTGCTGCTGGCGTTTACCGCGCTGACCATTGCGTATTTCGGCGGTTTCGTTGCCGAAGCCGTGAACCGTCGCCGTCACGGCGCGGCGTTTCGCGCGTTTCTGGCCGCATTGAAACGCGACCCGTCGCGGCGCATCAAGATCACCGACATCCCGCGCCACCATGGTTGGCCTGCGCGCCTGGCGTTGGAAGTCGCGCCCGGTAATGTTGAGAAATGGGTGGATGACATCCAACTTGCGATGCAAGCCAACCTTTCTCAGCTTCACTTCGGCATCCGTCTCGGCCCGATCCTTGGTTTGGCCGGCACGCTGATCCCGCTCGGCCCGGCGTTGGCGGCGCTGGCCGGTGGCAACACGCCGGAGTTTGCCCGTAACCTCGTTGTGTCGTTCACAACCACGGTGGTCGGCCTGTTTGTCGGCAGCCTCTGTTACGTCATGCACACCGTTCGACAACGTTGGTACACACAAGACCTCAACGATATTGAGTTCATCACCAAACGACTGGAGTAGAGGATGGTTCGAGAAATCCACGCAGGCGAACACGATACCGACGATCCGCTGGCTGGCATGGCCAACTTCCTGGATCTGGGTATCATCTTTGCCGCCGGCATCCTGCTGGCGGTGTTGGCTCACCTCGGCGCGCCCGCGCTCGAGACTGTTTCCAAGCGGAATATCCCGCTCGACCGCTATCGGGTCTCCCATGAGAAACTCGGCGGCGAAGGCCAACGGCTCGGTATCGCCTATCGCCTGAAATCCGGCGAAGTCGTTTACGTACCCGAAACACCGGTTGAGAAGTAATACCGATCTTCGGTGGGTGGCTAAAATTTGTACGCCTGCCATCTGTTCGGGATAAATGTTATCCTCACAACCGGGTTTGGAATCTGGCGAGGTTTTTAGATGTTATTGCGCTGTAGGTAATTAGGGTTACATGGAAGCATGATGGCACGGTATCTGTTTTATACACGGCCACTCAATGAAACGTCTCGTGATGGTTATTTTTGTCGTGATCGGCAGTTGTTTTGCCGAGGAAACCAATCAAGTGCCGCTCCGAATGCCGGAAGTGGTGGTGACAGCGACTCGTTCCGAGACGCCCGCATTTGATCTGCCGTATGCGACACAATCACTTTCGCGCGATGTCATTCAGGATGAGCACATGTCGCGGACGTTGCCGGAAGCGTTGCGAGAGATTCCGAGCGTGATGATCCAGAAGACGGCGTACGGCCAGGGGTCACCCTACATTCGCGGATTTACGGGGTTTCGAACGCTGATGTTGGTGGACGGTATTCGCCTCAACAACTCAACCTTCCGCGATGGGCCGAATCAGTATTGGAGCACGGTGGACCCGTTCTCCTTGCAACGGCTGGAGGTTGTCAAAGGACCGGGGTCGGTGTTGTATGGCAGCGACGCCATCGGCGGCACCGTTAACGCCATCACACTTGATGCGCCCGACACGCTTGCCGCTCGGACGTACTACCGGTTTGCCAGCGCGGAAGACTCACACATCGGCCGCGGCGAAGCGGGCACAGGCAATCAACAGGTCGGCATCACCGTCGGCGCCACCTACAAGGCGTTTGGCGACCTCAATGACCAGCCCAAAACCGGCTATGACGAGTGGAACGTGGACATCAAGGCCGAATACCGTTTCCATCCGGACTCCAAACTGGTGCTCGGCTACCAGCACGCCAGCCAGAATGACGTCTGGCGGACCCACCGCACCATCTACGGAATCCCGTGGGAAGGCACAACCATCGGCACCGATAAACAGCTTAGCTACGACCAATGGCGCGACCTTGTCTATCTCCAATACCGCGCCCTGAAACTCAGCCCGCTTCTCGAATCGTTGACCGTCAGCGTTTCCTTCCAACAACAGGATGAGCTTCTCTGGCGCATCAAAAACAACAGCACCCAACAAAAACAAGGCGTCAACGTCGGCACCCCCGGTTTCTGGGTCCAGGCCCAAACCCCCGGCCCGCTCGGCACTTGGACCTACGGGTTGGAGTACTATCACGACATCGTTGATTCCTACGGATACAACTACAACGCCGCCGGCACGCTTACCTCCACCGACATCCAGGGACCCGTTGCCGATGACGCCAGCTACGATCTGTTTGGCGCATTCGTACAGGACGAGATTCCCTTGAATTCACGCCTCAAATTCATCGTCGGCGGTCGCTATACTTTTGCCGGAGTGGACGCCAACAAGGTCCGCAATCCCGTCACCGGCGGCGTCATGTCGCTGAGCGACAGTTGGAACTCTGTCGTCGGCAGCGGACATTTCATCTACCAACTGGACAAACAGGATCGCTGGCATCTGTTTGCCGGTGTATCGCAAGGGTTCCGCGCCCCCAACCTCTCCGACCTGACCCGGTTGGACATCGCCCGCAGCGGCGAGATCGAAACCGCCGCCCCCGGCCTGCGCCCCGAACAATTCGTCACCGGCGAAATCGGCCTGAAAACCCGCCATGACCGTTTCTCCGCCGAATTGGCTTACTACTACACCGACATCCACGACATGATCGTTCGCGCCCCGACCGGCAACATCGTGCTCGGCGCCCTCGAAGTCACCAAACGCAACGCCGGTAACGGTTACCTCCACGGAGTCGAATTGAGCGGCCGCTACGAGTTCGCGCCACAATGGAGCGCGTTCGGCTGGTTCAGTTGGATGGACGGCGAAGTGGACAGCTACCCGACCTCCGCGCCGCTGGCCGAGCGCAAACCGCTCAGCCGCCTGATGCCCGCCAGCGGCCAGATCGGCCTGCGCTGGGAACAGCCCAAACCGCGTCTCTGGATCGAGGCCGTCTGCCTGATGGCCGCGGCGCAACACGAACTTTCGCCCGATGACGAGCGCGACACCCAGCGCATCCCGCCCGGCGGCACGCCCGGCTACGGCGTGTTTACCGTCCGCGGCGGTTGGCAAATCAACAAATACGCGAGCCTGTCGGTGGCGCTGGAGAACCTTCTCGACAAGGACTACCGCATCCACGGCTCCGGCATAAACGAACCCGGCCGCAACTTCATCCTCACCGCCGACCTCCGGTTTTGAAAGCATGTTTGACAAGGAGCAAAAAGACCGCTTACGTTTCAAACTATGAAGACCTCGCCGCTTGTTGCGTTGCTGCTCGCCGGGGTCGCGGCGGCAGCAGAACTTCCCAGCCAGAGCGACATCTCCCTGTTGCAGGAGGTGGCCCGCGCCCAGGAACGCGGTCTTGCCTGGCTCATCAAACAACAGGAACCCGACGGCTCATGGCGCCACCATCCCGCCATTACCGGACTGGCGTTGACGGCACTGGCTCGCAGCGAGAAACCGCCGCAGGAGGTGATGGATCGCGCAGTGAAATTCATCCTCTCCAACGTCAAATCCAACGGCGCCATCTACGGCGGCGGCGAGACCGACAAGTATCCAAACTACTCCACCGCCATTTGCACCATGGCGTTGCTGGCCACGGGCAGGCCGGAACTGACCGACACCATCAAGGCCGCCCGACGCTTCCTGTTGGAGTCACAATTCGACGCCGGCGAAAACGTCAAGGAGGACGACAAGAGCTACGGCGGCATCGGCTACGGCAAACGAGAGCGTCCTGACCTCTCCAACACGCAATGGGCGCTTGAAGCCATTCGCCTGACCGAATCGCTGGAAACACGCGCCAGCGACGAGTCGCCCCACACCGGCACGCGGTTGCATTGGGACAAGGCGATCAAGTTCCTCCAACGCTGCCAGAACCTCCCCTCACACAACGACCAGCCCTGGGCCAAAAACGTCCGCGAGGCCGCCGCCGGCGGGTTCGTGTACATGCCGGGATTGAGTTTCGCCGATGAGACGCCGCCGGCCGACGAAAAAACGCCGTTACGCTCGTACGGCTCGATGAGTTACGCGGGGCTGAAAAGCTACATCTACGCCGAGTTGAAGAAGGACGACCCGCGCGTAAAGGCCGTAATGGAATGGCTGTCCCGCACCTACACGCTCGACGAGAATCCGGGGTTGGGCGCGCAAGGGTTGTACTACTATTTCCACACCATGGCCAAGGCGCTGACCGTGTACGGGGAGGACACCTTCACCGATGCCAAGGGACGCAAACACGACTGGCGTTACGAGCTGATGAAAAAATTCGTCACGCTCCAAAAGGCCGACGGTTTCTGGCAGAACGACAACAACCGTTGGTGGGAGAACGACCCCGTGCTCTGTACCGCCTACAGCCTCATCGCTCTGGAGATCCTCCAGGCCCGCCGTTACCCCTGACACACTTTAGGGTTGGCGGTGGCGGGTTCCTGCGGTATGAATATCGTGCTGAAACCACGAGAGGAGTTCGACCATGCCCCTGCTAAACGTTAGCGAACAAAAAAAACCGATGGTGGCGGGAATCTGTCTGGCGTTGATCGCCCTTTCCCTGCTCTGGATCGCCACACGCAGTTGTTCCTGTGCGCCGAGCGTCGGAACCAAACCCTCGGACGCCCTCGGCACCGTCGTGGCCGAAGAAACCGCCAAGTTGCTTCAGGAACGCGGCAAAGTCGTTGTCCTGGCCATGAAAGGTCGTCAGGTAGCGGAAGTCGAGGCCTTTGAAAAACGGCTCAAAAAATTCAGCGGCGTCAGCATCGCCGCTACCGAATATTTCGAGGTGACCAGCGAACTGCCCAACGTGCCCGGTGACGTGTTCGTATCACTCCTCAAACGTTATCCCCAGGCCGACGCCATTGTATCGTTTGGCGGGACTCCAGCATTTACCGCCGACCATGTGTCCGCGCTGCCGGAAAAACTGCCCAAAATCATCGCCGTCAGTTGGTCCATTTCCGGCGTGCGAAAACTGCTGGAAACCCACATTCTGCAGATGGCCGTGCTGCCGCGGCTGACCGCGCCGCCGACCAAGAAACCGAAGACCATGCGGGATTGGTTCGACAAATATTTCCAGATTTTCACGGCCGCCAATGCGGCAACACTGTCCGAATAACGCAATTTGAGGTTGGCATCGGCCCCCAATCGCGGTATGCAAAGACCATCATCATCCCGAAAGGATCAAGATCATGATCGAGGTTAGCGAACAGAAAAAACCCATGGTCGTTCTCATTTGTTTGGTGCTGATCGCCGCATCGGTGATCTGGATGTTTGCGCGCGGTTGCTCCCGCGCCCCCAAGGCCGACACTCGGCCCGGCGAAGCGCTGGGAACCGTCCTCGGCGAGGAAACCATCAAACTGCTCGGCGGCAAAGGCCAGGTCGTGGTCGTCAACATGACGCCCAACAACGATCCGCAGGCCGCGCAGCGCCCCGAAGCCGTTGCTCTCGAAAAAACGCTGAAAAAAGCCGGCGTCACCATCATCGGCAAGGAACAACTCGACATGAACCTCGAAGCCATGAATGTGCCTGCCGACAAAATGGTTCAGCTCATCAACCGTTACCCGAAAGCTGATGTCATTATCTCGCTGATTGGGTTTCCCGTTTTCCGCGACAGCGACCTCGCTGCTCTGCCGGAGAAACCGCCCAAAATGGTCGGGATCGCCTGGACCACGGCGGGTCTGAAGAAACTGCTTCTCTCGCAACGCCTCCAGTTTATCATCGTGCCTCGACGTGCCGACCGAACCGGTCAGTCACCCAAAACCACCCGTGACCTGTTCAATCTCTACTTCGAGATTTTCACCGCCGCCAACGCCAACAAACTGCCGGATTGAACGCGAAACAGCCCATGAACAAGGTCCGTCTGGGTCTGATTGGCGTCGGCACAATGGGGGCGCGGTATGCCGAGATGATTTTGTCGGGGCAGGTTCCCCGCTGTGAACTCACCGCCATCTGCGCCCAGGACCCGACTCAACTGGCGCGGTTTCCCCAGATTACCGGTTTTGCCCGTAGCCAGGATCTTATCCGCTCCGGACTGGTGGACGCCGTCCATATTGCCACCCCGCACTATTCTCACACCACCATCGGCGCCGACGCGCTGGGACACGGACTTCATGTGCTTTGCGAGAAACCCCTTTCCGTCCACAAAGCCGATGCCCTGCGGCTACTGGCCGCCCACACCAATCCCCGGCAAGTGTTCGGCGTGATGTTCAACATGCGGACCGACCCGATCTTTCTCAAGATCCGCGAACTGGTGCAACACGGTGACCTCGGCCCCCTTCGCCGCGTCCAATGGACCATCACCAACTGGTTCCGCCCCAATGCCTACTACCGCAGCGCCCCGTGGCGCGGCACCTGGGTGGGCGAAGGCGGCGGCGTGTTGCTCAACCAGTGTCCACACCAGCTCGATCTTCTCCAGTGGCTCTTCGGCATGCCGCGGCGCATCCGCGCCTTCTGCCACTTCGGAAAATACCACCCCATCGAGGTCGAAGACGAAGTCACCGCCTACATGGAACACGACCACGGTTTGACTTCCGTCTTTATCGCTTCCACCGGCGAAGCCCCCGGCACCAACCGCCTCGAAGTCGCTGCCGAAAACGGTAAGCTCCTCTTCGAGAACGACACGCTCACCTTCATCCGCAACACCATCCCCACCTCCGAATTCAACCGCACCACCACGGAATTATTTGCCGCCCCGCCCACCGAGACCATTTCGTTCCCCGTGAAAAGCCGCCCCGACCAGCACGCCGCCGTTTTCCGTAATTTTGTGGAGGCCATCCTCGACGGCGCGCCGCTCATTGCTCCGGCCATCGAAGGAATTCGCTCGGTGGAACTGGCCAATGCCATGCTGATGTCCACGCTCCGCAGTCAGACCGTGGAATTGCCGCTGGACGCCGCGGCTTTCGAGCAGGAACTGCGGCTGCTTATCGCACGAACATCCGCCGGTGCGTGAGATAGACGACCAACATCCCCAACACCAGCACCGCCACACACAGCGCGACCCCGCTCCACCGCCATCGTTTCTCCAGCCGCCACGCCGCGACCCCCAGCACGACGGCATAGACGAAGATCGCTCCGGCCAGAATCCACGGGTTGATCCCCCACGCGCCAAGACACGCCAACACTGTCGGCCCCACAATTCCGATCACGGCAATCAACTTGATCAGCGTCCGTATCATTGTGGCGCACGATACATCTCCGCCCGCCAACATCAAGATGTATTGCCAACCGTGACCGCCCGGCTATACTCACGCCAACCCCCAACCCGGAGCGTGGATCATGAGCGAGACGACGGACTTTGGACCAAACCGCACGCTGGAAATTCTCCGCCGCCTCTGTCTGATCACGGGCACCCTCGTCACTGCCCTCGCCATTGTGAAACCCACCGACGCGCTTTTCCGGGTTCGCACCGTCAATTTCGCCCAGCGCCAAAAAGAAGAAGGCGCCCGAATGCGCAACGACATTCGCATGATGAGCCGCGTCAGCGGCATGGAAATTGACCCGAACGATCCCACCATCAATACCGCTCCAACCCTTTCGCTGGACCAATACATCGCCAAAAAAACCGAAGGCCGTCTCATCGAGGTCTCCGGCGATCAGTGGAGAGAGTTCTTCGATGCTGTGGAGCAGACGCTCCGGGGCAAAAGCACCCGGTTCGCCCGCCACCTCGACACCGACCGTCACTCCAGCCGTCACTTGCTCTACTTCGACACCGATTTCGGGCCGCTGAAAGAACTGCAGGCCAAACTCGGCGATACCAACGCCTTCACCTATGTCGCGTTTCGCGATGGCGACAAGCTCCGTTACATCGAAGTGCTCTACCAACGCCCGCAATCAGCCTGGCACGACGCGCCGAACTGGTTGTTGTACCCGCTGCGCAAACACGCCGTCTGGCCATTCATCCTCGGCCTGCTCGCCTATGCCGTCATTCCGTGGTATCGCAAGGCCGACGACGAACTCCGTTACAGTACCGCCCGCGCGATGGTCGGTCCTGATTTCCTCGGCGTGTTCATGACGGTGTTCTTTTTCACGCTGCCCATTTTGGTCATCACCGCTAATGCCCGCTCCTCGGAGCCGCCGGACATGTTTGGATTTACCACCGGCTGGTGGCCGTTGACGGCGGTAATGTGGCTGCTGGCCGCTTGCGGTGTTGCCATGCTGGTCGTCGCGTGTTGGTACGCCTGTTTCACCCTGAAGATCACGCCGACCGGCCTGTCCATCCGCAAACTGACCGGCGGCGGCGATTACGCGTTTGCCGACATGACCGGTATTGAGCCGGCCCGATGGGCGTGGCCGTGGTGGCTGCGGGTTTTGGCCATCCTCATCACGCTGGCCCGACCGCGAGCGGGCGGTGCCGTTCTGCTCGGCGCGTTCCAAGAAGCTTACGGCATCGCCATCCGCCTCAAAGACGGGCGGACGCTCAAAATTTGGATGAGTTATCTCACCGAGTTCCCGCGCGTTTTCCACGCGCTACGAAAAGCCAATGTCCCGATGGACGCCGAATTGGCGAAGATCATTGACGAAGACCTCGCCAGCGCCGAACCGGAACCGAAATCCGGCCGGGGCGGCAAAATCGCCGCCGGGATTCTGTTGACGCTGGCCATCGTAGGCGCGTTGGCCTGGCAATACTGGCCCGAAAAACCGCGTGTGGTGAAACGGGAGCCGACATTCACCTACGAACAACTGGCGCAACGGATGGAGTTGACCCGTCAGATGCAAGCCATTGCCCGCCAGATGCAACAGTCGCTGGCGTTGCCGAAGGATGCCACCCCGCAGCAGCGCGCCGAAGCGATGCGAAAGTTCGAGCAGTTGCAGAAGCAACACGACGAGCTGGAGAAACGCTACAACGCCATCCAGCCGACCGACGAGGATTCCTGAAGCCGGGTTGGACGGACACACTGTGTCCCTGTGGGCACCGCCCGTTTCGGGCGGAACAAACCGTTGCCATCTCGCGCCGAAACAGGGTACACGTCTGGATGCCAATGCAAACCGTCCTGCCCATTTTCGAGATCGAGCACGAATTCCTGACCGCCGTGGCGGCAGGACAACGGCGGTTCGTCATTACGGCGCCCACCGGTTCGGGCAAGTCCACGCAGGTGCCGCAAATGTTGGTGGACGGCGGCACCCGCGCCCGCGCGTGTGCGGCGAACGGCAACGGGCACGCCGAAACCAGCGCCATCGGCGGGCAGGTTGTCATTCTTCAACCGCGCCGGTTGCCGACACGCCTTCTGGCGGCATGGGTCGCCAGAGAACGCGGCGGAAAACTCGGCGAAGAGGTCGGGTACCAGATTCGATTTGACGATGTGACTTCCCCGCAGACGCGGATCCGGTTCGTGACCGAGGGCGTGTTACTGCGGCAGATGTTGACCGACCCGACGTTGCGCGGCGTCGGTGCGCTGATCTTCGATGAGTTTCACGAGCGACACCTCTACGGCGACATCACGCTGGCGCGCGCCCTTCAGATTCAGGAAACGATCCGGCCGGACCTGCTCCTCATCGTCATGTCGGCCACACTCGATGTGGCAGCGGTACAACGGTATCTGGCGCCCTGCGCCGTGTTGTCGTCGCAAGGACGAACCTTCCCCGTTGCGATCGAATATCTCCGTAAATCGGCGGGCGACACGCCGGTCTGGGAACTGGCGGCGGACGCGCTCGAAGAACTGACGCGTCGGCAGGAAGGTGACGCGCTGGTGTTCATGCCGGGAGCCTATGAGATTGGGCGGACGGTGCAGGCAGTGCGGGAACGGCTTGGCCACGGGTTTGTGGTGCTGCCGTTGCATGGCGATTTGCCGACACAGGACCAGGACGCGGCGGTGGCACGGTATGACCGTCGCAAAATCGTGGTGGCGACCAATGTGGCGGAGACCTCGCTGACCATTGAGGGGGTGCGGATAGTCGTGGACAGCGGGCTGGCGCGGATTCCGCGCTATGACCCGCACCGCGGCATCAACACGTTGTTGGTGGAAAAAATCAGTCGGGCATCGGCCGACCAGCGGGCGGGTCGGGCGGGGCGGACCGCGCCGGGCATCTGTTGGCGGTTGTGGACGGAGCGGGAACACCAACAGCGTCCCGCGCAGGAACTGCCGGAAGTGAAACGGCTCGATCTGGCGGAAGTGGTGTTGACGTTGAAAGCCAGCGGTATTGACGATGTGAAAAACTTCCGATGGTTGGAAGCGCCGGACGCCAGGGCACTGGAGCGGGCGGAGAGGCTCTTGCAGGACCTGGGCGCCACGGATCACCAGTCGCAAATTACGCCGCTGGGTCGTCGGATGCTGGCGTTTCCGTTGCATCCGCGGTTCTCGCGGATGTTATTGGCGGCGCAGGAACACGGTTGCGTGCGTACGGCGGCGCTGATTGCGGCTCTGATGCAGGGACGGGACTTGTTGGTGCGCGGCGCCGGCAAACAGGTCGCGGAAGCGCGCGAGGAATTGTTTGGCGGCGAGACGGAATCGGATCTGTTTGTGTGGATGCGGGCCTACCGGTATGCGGAGCGAAACGGATTCAACGTCGAACGATGCCGACGGCTCGGTATCCATGCGCAGTCAGCCCGGCAGATCGGGCCGTTGTGGGAGCAGTTTTTGCGGATTGCCGAGCGCGAAGGATTGAGTGTGGAGGAAAAACCGGCCGGGCGGGAAGCGATTCAGAAATGCGTGTTGACGGGGTTTGCCGATCATCTGGCGCGGCGGCTGGACGCGGGGACGTTGCGGTGCGCGCTGGTGCACGGTCGCAAGGGGACGTTGGCGCGGGAAAGCGTGGTGAGCGCGCCGTTGCTGGTGGCGACGGAGATCACCGAGGTCGAAGGACGCGAGTTGAACGTGTTGCTGAGCGGCGCGACCGCCGTGAGGGAGGAATGGCTCCGAGAACTGTTTGCGGAGGACGTTTGCGAGACGGAGTCGGTCGTTTACGATGCGACCATGCGGCGGGTGTTCGTCGAGCGGCAGAAACGATTTCGCGATCTGGTGTTGGAATCGGAGCGTAACGACAAACCGCCGCTGAGCGAGGCGGCGCGGATTTTGGCGGCGGAAGTGATGGCGGGGCGGCTCGTGTTGAACGAGTGGACCGAGGCGGTGGAACAATGGATGGTGCGGGTGAATTGTCTGCGACAGTGGATGCCGGAACTGGGGTTGCCGGCCATTACCGGTGACGATCGCGCGGCGTTGATCGAGCAAATCTGCCACGGCGCGGTCAGTTACAAGGAAATCAAGGACCGACCGGTCTGGCCGGTGGTGAAGGCGTGGCTCTCTCCGCAACAACAGGCGTGGGTGGATCAATATGCGCCGGAACGGCTGGAGTTGCCGGGCGGACGGCGGGCCCGAATCACCTATGCGACGGACGGGCCGCCGCGGCTGGCGGCGCGGATTCAGGATTTGTACGGGGTGCAGGAGTTGTCGGTGGCGCAGCGGCGGGTTCCGTTGCTGATTGAGATTCTCGCGCCGAACCAGCGGCCGGTACAGGTGACGCAAAATCTGGCCAATTTCTGGAAGGAAACCTATCCACGGTTGAAACAGGAGTTGCAGCGGAAGTACCCGAAACATGAGTGGCGTTGACTCTTGGCGTGGAGTCTAGTTTACTAGCCGTCATGAAAAAGAATGTTTGGCTGCTTTTGTCGCTCGTTCTGTTGTCGGCATGCGCCTCTCTGCCCAGGAACACACAGGCCGACTATACCCAATACGTGAATCCGTTTATCGGTTGTGCCGAAAACGGGCACACTTTCCCTGGCGCCTGTTATCCGTTCGGACTCGTTCAGCCCAGCCCCGACAGCGGCAACTGTACCTGGACGTATTGTTCGGGTTACATGTACCTCGACACCAAAATCTGGGGTTTCTCCCAAACCCATCTCAACGGTACCGGTTGTCCTGATCTCGGCGATATTCAGCTCCAGCCGTTTACCGGTCCCCTCGAACGCGAGAACTACCACAGCCACTACGAGAAACAGACACAGCGAGCCTCTCCCGGCTACTACGCGGTGACACTGGCCGACTTCGGCGTGGATGTGGAGTTGACCGCCTCGCCGCGCGTGGCGTTCCATCGCTACACCTACAAGAACCCAAATCCCGCACGCTTGTTGGTGGACCTCCAGTACGGCATTGTCGGCGGCCAGGAAGCCCTGAAAAACCACATCCTCACCAGCGAGACGAACCTCGAAGACGCCTACACCATCACCGGCCACAACCAGGCGCGCGCCTGGGTTACCCGCCACTACTATTACGTCATCAAATTCGACCATCCCTACACCGCCGCCAAAAAACTGCCACCACAACCCGGCGAAAAAGCGCCCCGGTACGTGCTCGACTTTGACCTGAAACCCGGCGAGCGATTGCAGGTGAAAGTGGCGCTCTCCACCGTGAGTGTTGACGGCGCGAAACGAAATCTGGCAGCGGAAGTGCCCGGCTGGGATTTCGACGGGATTCGCGCCTCCGCCAAAGCCGCCTGGAACGAGTTGTTGGCGCGCGCCGAAGTGGAAGGCTCGACAGAGCAAAAGGAAAACTTCTACACGGCCATGTATCATCTGTTCATTCAGCCCAACAACATTGCCGACGTGGACGGCCAGTATCGTGGCGCCGATGACAAAGTGCTCACCGCGCCGAACAAAACCTATTACTCAACGCTCTCGCTCTGGGACACCTATCGGGCGGCCCATCCGCTCTACACCATTCTCACACCGGAACGAGTGAACGACTTCTGCAACACCATGGTGGCCCACCAGAAAGCCCAGGGCTACATGCCGATCTGGACCCTGTGGGGCAAGGAAAACCATTGCATGATCGCCAACCACTCGATTCCAGTCATTGTGGACGCCTATCTGAAAGGGTTCCGCGGCTTCGATGCCGAAGCGGCCTTCCAGGGCATCAAAACCTCCCTCACCGTCAACCATCCAAAATCGGACTGGGACATCTACATGAAGTACGGCTACCTGCCGTTTGACATCATCAAGGGCGAGAGCGTCTCCCGCGTGCTGGAATACTGCTACGACGACTATTGCGCCGCCCAGTTTGCCCAGGCCCTCGGTAAAACCGACGACGCCGCTTTCTTCCGCAAACGCGCCAACTTCTATAAAAACATCTTCGACCCCGAAACCAAATTCATGCGCGGACGCGATTCCCAGGGCCGCTGGCGCACTCCCTTTGACCCCATGCAACTCGGCCACGGCGCCGACACCCCCAACGACTACACCGAGGGCAACGCCTGGCAGTACACCTGGCACGTCCAACAAGATCCCGAAGGCCTGATCCAACTCATGGGAGGCAAAGAGGCGTTCGCGGAAAAACTCAGCACCTTGTTCAAACTCCCCTCCAAAGTGGAAGGCGCCGGCTTCGTACTCGATGTCACCGGCCTCATCGGCCAGTACGCCCACGGCAACGAACCAAGCCATCATGTTGCCTACTTCTTCAACTACGCCGGCCAACCCTGGAAAACCCAGGAACTCATCCGCGAAATCTTCGACACACAATACAAAAACTACCCCGGCGGCCTCTGCGGCAACGACGATTGCGGTCAGATGTCGGCCTGGTACATCTTCTCCGCCATGGGATTCTATCCGTTCAATCCGTGCAACGACGGCTATGTCTTCGGTGCGCCTCAGGTGCCCAAAGTCACCCTGCGCCTGCCCAACAACAAAACCTTTACCGTCGAAGCCAAAAACCTCTCCAAGGAAAACAAATACGTCCAGAGCATTACCCTCAACGGGAAACCCTGCGACAAAATCAAACTCTCCCATACCGACGTGATCAACGGCGGTACGCTGGTCTTTGAAATGGGACCGCAACCGCGCAAATAACTGCGCTCACGACCCGCCAACCAGCCCGGCCAGCGTCACCTTCTCGCGACGGAGAATGACCGCTTCCACGCGCGGCACGTACATCTGTGTCTCCGCCGGTAGCCGCGTCGCAATCGCGTCGAACGTCGCCGCTTTGTAACGGGTCAACAAGCCGCGCACGCGCGTCTCCCCGGCATTGTACGCCGCCAGCGCCAGACGCCAGTCCTTGAAACGTGTGTAAAGATACCGGAGATATTTCGCCGCCGCCTGCGCGCTCTTGTCGGGATCAGCACGCTCGTCTTGCGGACGCAACCGCAACCCCATCATCGTCGCCGTCGCCGGCATCAACTGAAACAGACCGACCGCGCCCGCCGGCGAACGGGCGCGCGGGTTGAACGACGACTCCACTTCGGCCACCCAGACCAGTTGCGACGGGATTCCCTGCGCCGCGAAATACGGCTTCAACCGCGCCGCCAACGCCGCGGCGGACGACGTCACCGGTTTCTGTTCCAACCGCCGCTGCCATGTTTTTCGCAGGATTTCGGGAGGTGGGTTGGGCGCGGGTTGAGACGGTGGCGCGACTGGTTTGAGTTCCTCGGCCACTTCGAGATAGTCCAGACGCGCTTTCAGCCATGCGGCAAACGGTTCCGTCTCCTCGTACTCTTCCAGCACCGGAATCAACGTGGCAATCGTCTGTCGCCACGCGGCAAGGTCCACGACCGACTCGCCCTGAAGTTTGTCTTGCAACTGCCGACAGAGCTTGTTCAGCGCCTCCTCGTCGAACTCCCACTCGACCTGCGCGGATGCTGCCAGCGCGCTGAATCCGAGCGCTGTCGCAAGACACCAACTGATCGAGACCATTCTCATGCTGGCCGCCAAATCGTCTTGTACCCGCGTCCCGCCGTCCTGTCAAAGCGTTCAGCCGACGAACTTGGAAACCGGTTGGGAAGATCGTGATCCTCTGGTAGTGAAGTTGAAGGGGGTGAGTACGCAATGAACCAGAGAGCTTCATGCAACTCCACTACTTCGAACTCTATCGCATGAAAACCGACCGTTACTTCCTGCGCCAAAAACTTGTCACCTACGTCCGTACCCACGGCATCAAAGCCACCGCTCGCAGCCTTTGGCTGCTCCCGTAACACTGTCCGCAAATGGTTGTGCCGCTACCGTCCTGGCACGTCCAGCTCGCTGCGTCTCATTTCCTTGGGAAGAGTCTGGTGCAAAGAGTCAGTCGGTTTCTCCGTCTTTCCCTTGGTATCTGTTGTGTGGCCGAGCGCTCAGCGCTCAATCGCCTGTTGTTGTGTCGGGGACGAGCACAAGTATTACCGGTCAAAAAGCGACGCGTGTCAGTGCGGCAATGGGTCGGAGCGATGGGATGAGCGGTTACGGTTCTTTTTCGTGGAAGGCTTCGACGTGGTAGATAAAGACCTGGGTGCCGGGTTGTCGCCAGGCATCGGCGGGGCAACCGGCTTTTTCGGCCAGAGTGTTCAGGAACATCACTTTATCGGGGATTTGGGCCCAGACCTGCGGCAGATAGGTCGAGCCGCGGCCCATGACCTGGAGGACGACGCCGTCTTTGTGGGGTTGGAGTTTGGCCAACAGATCGTCGGGCGACGAAAAAGCGAGCGGTTGCGGAGCGGTTAGGACGCTGATTTCGATTTCGATGTCTTTGAGTTCGTCCTTACCGACGGGCGGGAAACGGTGGTCGTCGAGCGCGGCGCTTTTGGCGCAGTCCATCACGGCTTTGTAGAGTGGTTCCTGGGCGATGATGTGTCCGATGCAGCCGCGGAGCTGGCCGTGTTTGGTGAGGGTGACGAAGCAGCCGGATTTTTCGAGGAATTTCGGCGGCAGTTTTGAGGTGTCCACGGCAGGGAAATGGCCGGTGGTGAGGAGTTCGGTGAGGGTTTGTCGGGCGAGGCCGATGAGTTGTTTGCGTTCTTCGCGGTTGAACCGCTCGTCTTGTGGACCGAAAAAGGCGATCGCGGTGTAACCGACGACGCCGCCGGTTTTGTTGCCGCTGGTGTCGCCGCTGTTGCGGTAATCGAGGAGTTTGGGTTTCCAGCCTTTTTGGCGGGCGAGGTGGATGACGGTGAGGATCGGTCCGGCGCCACAGGCGGATTCGGGGTTGAGGCTGGTTTCGAGGTGGAGGATGCGCTGGATGCATTGCTGGTCCAGGGCGCGTGCCTCGTCGTAGGGATGGTAATGGCTGAGGTCGGAACTGGCGACGATGATGGTTTTGTCGTCGAGTTTGTCGGCCAGCGCTTTGGCCACGGCGGCGGGGTCCACGTCGCCGAACACCACCGGTATCAGGTCGAACGTTTTCAGGACTTTCTGGAGGAACGGTACCTGAACTTCGCCGGAATGTTCCCAGGTGTCGGGTCGGTCCTGTCCGGGGGGCGGCGCTTTGGCGGGGGATTCCTGCCACCAGCCGGGGCGTTGGACGAAGCCGTCCATTTTCCGAGTGAACGGCGGGCATTTGGCCAGCTCGGCGGTTTTGGGCGAGATCGGCACGTCGCCAAGCGGTGTTCGATACACGTCGGCCTCGGTCACATACGCGCCGCGGAACGCCGCGTAATGGCTTGGCGCCAGCAGGATCACGGTTTTGATGTCGCGTCCGGTAAGCAGTTTGTAGGCATAGGCGGCAGTTGGTCCCGAAAACTGGTAGCCGGCGTGAGGGCAGATGACGGCTTTGAGTTCGCCGACGGCTTCGGGGCGGGCATGGGCGAGACAGTAGTCAATGGCGTTATTGAGGTCTTTGGGGTTGCCGGGGTAAAAAAGGCCCGCCACGGCAGCCTCGCGTACGATGGGGGAAGATTTGGTCGGCATGGCTTGGCCCTCCTGTTGTTGTGCTTTTGGCTTGCAGGCGGTCGCCGTTAATAGCCCGACCGCGGCAACCGCGATGATCCAACGGCTGATTTTCATTTCGCAACGCATTCTACACCCACCCACTGCCCCCGGCAACGTCCGTTCATCTTCGTCGGGCATCAAACGCGACGCGGTTGTAACCGCACCCGTACAATGCCGCCATCGCCCATGCCGCCGC
>CAZISE010000001.1:0-319250 GCA_964541945.1 uncultured Verrucomicrobiota bacterium | reverse complement strand
ACCACCACACCCCACGGCGCGAAACCCTGCGGGCTTCGCGCCCTACAACGACAGGACGGTTCGCGCAAGCCCATCACGGAAATCAAAACAGTTGCTCCAGATGCCGTAATAAAAAGAGGTTGCACCTTCACAGTTCACTTTTGACGGAAGATTTGAGCGTTTCAAGTTTCTGGCGAAGCCCTTCATTGCGCGTCGCCTGCTGTTCAAGCCGTTTCAACAGCATCGTTACAGAACTGGCATGAACATATCCCATCTGGCGCGCCACCTCCGTCGGCCTCTCCCTTCCCAGACGCACCCGCGGCGCCCATACCCGTACCCGTCGTCGGTCCGGTTCGTTCGTTATCCATCTCTCCACGACAGCACGCATTGTAGTAGCCGCCACCACCTCCGTCCAGCGTCTTTCTTCAACTCCATTTTTGCGTTGCCGTAGCTCGCGCACCCGGTCACAAAGCCGATCACCGCCCGGCCAACCTTTCCTTGTCACGCTCGGTGGCTAACGGTATAGTCCGCGCCCGTTATGCCTGAACTCCGCAAGAAATATCCATTCGATGTCATCGAGCCAAAGTGGCAACAACACTGGCTCGCCCATAAAACCTTCGCTGCCACCGAAGACCCTGCCAAGCCCAAACTCTACGTCCTCGACATGTTCCCCTACCCCTCCGGCGCAGGCCTGCACGTCGGCCACCCGGAAGGGTACACTGCCACGGATATTTATTGTCGTTACAAACGGATGCGCGGATTCAATGTCCTTCATCCGATGGGCTGGGACGCCTTCGGGTTGCCCGCCGAACAATACGCCATCGAAACCGGCACCCATCCCGCTCTTACCACCCGCAAGAACATTGACACCTTCCGTCGCCAAATCCAGATGCTCGGTTTCTCCTATGACTGGGACCGCGAAGTGGACACGACCGACCCGCAATACTTCAAATGGACCCAGTGGATTTTCCTCCAGCTCTACAAGAAAGGCCTCGCCTACGAAGCCGAAGTCCCTGTCTGGTGGTGCGACGGCTGCAAGGCTGTGCTCGCCAACGAGGAAGTCAACGCCGACGGCACCTGCGACCGCAAAGGCCACAAGGAAGTTTATCGTCGCCCCCTTCGACAATGGATTCTCCGCATCACCGCCTATGCCGAGCGCCTGCTGGCCGACCTTGATCTCGTCAACTGGCCGCACTCCATCAAGGAACAACAACGCAACTGGATCGGTCGTAGCGAAGGCGCCAACGTCGAATTCGCCGTCGCCGGCAGCGACCTGAAAATTGAGATTTTCACCACTCGCCCCGACACGTTGTTCGGCGCAACCTACATGGTGCTCGCGCCTGAACACCCGTTCGTGAACAAAGTCACCACGCCGGAACAAAAAAACGCCGTGGACGCCTATCGCGCGGCTGCCGCCAAGAAAAGCGAGTTGGAACGCGGCATGGCCGACAAAGAAAAAACCGGCGTCTTTACCGGCGGTTATGCCATCAACCCGGTCAACAACGAGAAGATTCCGATCTGGATTGCCGACTATGTGATGATGGGCTACGGCACCGGCGCGATCATGGCCGTGCCCGCCCACGACACCCGCGACCTCGAATTTGCCCGCAAATTCAATTTGCCCATCCGCGTGGTTGTGAATCCGACCGATCAGTCGGACCCGGTCGGATTTACCGGCGACGGGATTTCCGTCAACAGCGGCCTCATTACCGGCCTGCCGACGCCCGAAGCGAAAAAGAAGATCACCGAATGGCTCGGCGAACGCGGTCTCGGCGAGTTTGCCGTCAACTACAAGCTCCGCGACTGGCTGTTCTCGCGTCAACGGTACTGGGGCGAGCCGATCCCGATTGTTCATTGTGAAACATGCGGCACGGTGCCCGTGCCGGAGAGCGAATTGCCGCTCCGCCTGCCGGAAATGAAAGACTACTCGCCGTCCGGCAACGCCGAGCCGCCATTGGCCAAGGCGACCGACTGGGTCAACTGCCAGTGTCCGCAATGCGGCGCCGCCGCCAAACGCGAGACCAACACGATGCCCCAGTGGGCCGGCTCCTGCTGGTATTACCTCCGCTACATTGACCCCCACAACGCCGCCGCCTTCGTGGACAAGACAAAAGAAAAATACTGGATGCCGGTTGACCTCTACGTGGGCGGCGCCGAACATGCCGTGTTGCACCTGCTCTACTCCCGGTTCTGGCACAAGGTGCTCTTCGACCTCGGTTTCGTCTCTACACCGGAACCGTTCATGCGGCTCGTCAATCAGGGTATGATCCTCGGCGAGGACAACCGCAAAATGTCGAAGTCATGGGGCAACGTCATCAATCCCGACGACGTGGTGCGCGAATACGGCGCGGACACGCTGCGGCTGTATGAAATGTTCATGGGACCGCTCGAAGCCACCAAACCGTGGAGCACCGAAGGTGTGCAGGGCGTCTATCGGTTTCTCGGTCGTGTCTGGCGATTGTTCTGTGACGAGAATGGCAACCTCGTCGTTACCGATGCCGTGCCCGACGCCAAGCTGGTCAAGGTCCTGCATCAGACCATCAAGAAAGTCACCGAAGACACCGAGGCGCTGGCATTCAACACTGCCATTGCGCAGATGATGATTTTCGTGAACGAATTGACGGCGCAGGAATCACGTTCGCGCGCTGTGCTGGAGCCGTTTGTGTTGTTGCTGGCGCCGTATGCGCCGCACCTGGCCGAGGAACTCTGGCAGAAACTCGGCCACGCCAGGTCGCTTGCCTACGAACCGTGGCCGGCGTTTGACCCGTCGTTGCTGGTGGAGGACACCGTCGAGATCGTCGTGCAAGTCAACGGCAAGGTTCGCGCGCGTCTGAACGTGCCGACGAACGCGACCAAGGAAGACCTGGAAAAACTGGCATTGTCGGCAACCGAAGTGAAACCGTTCCTTGCCGGCAAACAGGTCAAGAAAGTCATCGTCGTCCCCGGCAAACTCGTCAACATCGCCGTCGGCTAGGCAAAGTTGGCTCGCAGACAAGGGCGGCTGGTGGTTTTATTCGCCCTTGTTAAGAGTTACGTATTTTTCGGTCAGGTCGCAGGTGTGGATGGTGCAACGGCCTTTGCCCAGATGCAAATCAATGTCCACGGTGAACGTCGGCGCTGCCACGATTTTTTTCAGACGGGAAAGCGGGGTCCGGGCAGCGATCCCGTTGCGCACGGCGGGAACGCCGTTGTAGGAGATGTCCACCCGTTCTTCCGTCACTTTTGCCGCCGAGTACCCGAGCGCGTCCATGATTCGTCCCCAATTCGGGTCGCCGCCGCACCAGCAGCATTTCACCAGTGTCGAGTTGGCCACGCTGCGCGCCGCAAGATCGGCGTCGCGATCGCTGGCGGCGCCGGTGACGTTGACGGTGACGAATTTGCTGACGCCCTCGCCGTCAAGGACCATCATTTTGGCCAATTCGAGGCAGACATGGTTGAGGGCCTCCTGGAATGGCTCCAGGGGAAACTCGCCCGCGAGGCCGTTGGCCAGGCAGAGGACGGTGTCATTGGTGCTGGTATCGCCGTCCACGGTAATGCGGTTAAAACTTTGATCCACTGCGGCGCGCAAGGCTTTTTGAAGGGCGGGACGCGGAATGGCGGCATCGGTGGTGATGAAGCAGAGCATGGTGGCCATGTGTGGCTCGATCATGCCCGCTCCCTTGGCGATGGCGCCGATGTGGATGACTTTTTTGCCGGCCTTGACGCGGAGGGCGATTTGTTTTGGAAAAGTGTCGGTGGTCATGATCCCCTCGGCGGCAGTCGGTCCGCCGCTGTGGGAGAGGTTGCCGAGGAGTTGTTTGATGCCGGCCTCGATTTTGACGATGGGCATCAGCACCCCGATGCGTCCGGTCGAGCAGACCAGCACGGCGGTTTCGGGACAACCGATGCGGCGCGCCACGGCGGTGGCCATTGCCCGCGCGTGGAGGAGGCCGATGTTGCCGGTGCAGGCGTTGGCGTTGCCGCTGTTGACGACGATGGCGCAGGCTTTGCCGCGTTTGATGTGTTGCATGGAGACCTTGACGGGCGCGGCTTTGACCTGGTTGGTGGTGAACGTTCCGGCGGCGACGGCCGGCACGTCGGAGACGATCAGAGCCATGTCGAGTTTGCCGCTGCGTTTGATGCCGGCGGCGGCAGCGGCGGCGCGGAAGCCGCGCGGGGCGGTAACGGCTCCTTCGATTCGGGCAAAGGTGGTTTTCATAGCAATCCCTCCGTTTCGTTGTAGCCGAAGGCCAGGTTCAGGCATTGCACGGCCTGGCCGGCGGCGCCTTTGGTGAGGTTGTCTTCGGCACTGACAACAATGAGTTTGTTGGTTCGTGAATCGGCGCGCACCGAGAGGTCGAGGAAGTTGGTTTCCTGGACGTTTTTGGTGTCGGGCAATGTTTTGGAGACTCGCACGAATCGTTCGCCCTGGTAGAAACGCTGGTAGGCGGCCAGTGCCTGGTCGGTCGTCAGCGGCTGGGTGAGGTCGAGATGAATAGTGCTGAGGATGCCGCGGTTGATCGGGATCAGGTGCGGCGCGAAATTGATTTTCAAGTCCGTGCCGGCCAGCCAGGACAATTCCTGTTCAATTTCCGAGAGATGCCGGTGTTTGGGAATGCCGTAGGCGCGGGCGGATTCGTTGCATTCGGGGAAGATGTATTCTTCAGAGACCTTTCGCCCGGCGCCGCTGACGCCGCTGAGGCTGCAGACGACAATGCCGGTTGGTTTTGCCAGGCCGAGTTTCAGAGCGGGCGCACAGCCGAGGATAATACTAGTCGGGTAACACCCCGGACAAGCGATGAGGTCGGCGTTGCGGATGGCGTCGCGCCGCAGTTCGGGCAGTCCGTACACGGCTTGTTTCAACAGCGCGGGGGCGGGATGGTCGTGTTCGTAGAAATCCTTGTAAACAGCGGCCGATTTGAGGCGGAAATCGGCGCTGAGGTCCAGGACCTTGATCCCCTTCTCCAACAGCGGCACGGCATATTCTGCCGCAACGCCGTGGGGAAGCGCCAGGAAAGCGGCTTGCGCGCCGCTGGCGACGATGTCAGCGATTTTCGGTTCGACGAAAACGGCATCTACAAGGCCGCGAAACTTTGGGAAGACATCCGTGACCGGCCGGCCGGCATACTGACGGGAGGTGAAACAGGCGATGGCGACTTGCGGGTGGCGCAGGAGCAAACGCACCAATTCCTGGCCCGAATATCCGCTGGCGCCGACGATAGCGACTTTTGTTTTCTGCATGGAAAGATGTCCTTGTAAGGCCAACAAGCCCCGGAGTATTCAACTCGGGGCTTGTGATGGCAAGACTTGTTTTGGCTTGATTAGCGTTTCGAGAACTGGAAGCGCTTGCGTGCCCCGGGTTGGCCGTATTTCTTGCGTTCCTTGGCGCGGGCATCGCGCGTGAGCATGCCCTTGGCACGCAGAACGGGTTTGAGATCGGCGGAAGCGGCCAGCAGGGCGCGGGCGATTCCCAAACGAATGGCACCAGCCTGGCCGGTGATGCCACCGCCTTCGACGAGGATGTCCACGTCGTATTTGTTGGCGGTGTTGGTGCTGGTCAACGGCTCGGTGGCGTGCATTCGCAGGGTCGGGACGGTGATATAGTCGTCCAGGGCGCGTTGGTTGACGGTGAGTTTTCCCGTGCCGGGGGTAAGGCGGACGCGGGCGACGCTGGTTTTGCGGCGTCCGGTGGCGGTGATGATGTTGGTTTCGGCGGTGGCCATAAAACGGGGTTGACTACAGGGTGACAGGTTCGGGTTTCTGGGCAACGTGCGGGTGGACCGTGCCGGCGTACACTTTGAGTTTGGTGATCATCTGCCGTCCGAGACGGTTGCGCGGCATCATCCCTTTGACGGCGTGCTCGATGAGTTTTTCGGGGTGACGAGCGCGGAGGGCGGCGGCAGTGATGCGTTTTTCTTTGCCTGGGTACTGCGAGTAGGTCATGTATTGTTTCTGGGTTTCCTTCTTGCCGGTCAACACCACTTTTTCGGCATTGATGACGACGACGAAGTCACCCGTATCCACATGGGGGGTGAATGTGGGTTTACCTTTGCCGCGAAGGAGGTTGGCGGCGCGTTCGGCGACTTTGCCGAGCACCATGCCGTTGGCGTCAATGACGTACCAGCGCGGTTTCTGTTCTTCTTGTTTTGCCATGAATGTGCTCATGATATCTTTTTGGAATCTAAGGGCGCGTAACCTAGCGGCCAGTTCCCTCGATGTCAACCCTCATTTCACTAAATCCGCGTACCGGCGGGAATCTCGGCGTTCTTGGGGATGATGACAATACCGTCGCGGATGTAGTAGTTGGGGCCGTCCGCGTCGGGGCAACCGCTTTTGTTGGTGATGACGACGCCATCGCCGAGGTGGGCATTCTTGTCAATGATGGCGCGTTCGATGCGGCAGTCGCGTCCGATGCTGGCGTGCGGGATACCAAAGGATCGTTCGTCGCGGTCATGGGTTTGCAGGCGGGTGCCGAAGAAGTCGCATCCCATGATGATGGTATCCTTCAGTTGGCAGCCGCTGCCAATGAACGAGCGGAGGCCGACCACGGTGTTTTCCAGGCGCGCTTTCAGGATGATGCAGCCGTCGGCCACCAGTGACTGGTTGATATGGCAGTCGAGGATTTTTGACGGTGGCAGGAAACGAGCGTGGGTGTACACGGGTTTGGCGCGCTCGAAGAAATTGAACGGCGCCTGGAGCCGGCACATGGCGAGGTTGGCGTCGAAGAAGGACTTGATGGTTCCTACGTCTTCCCAGTAGCCTTGGAAAACGTATCCGTGAACGCGCTCGTTGGAGATGGCTTCGGGGATAATGTGTTTGCCGAAATCGGTCTTATCGTTGTCAAGCGCCCGCACCAGCACGTCGCGGTTGAACAGGTAAATGCCCATGGAGGCCATGAACCAGTCGGTGCCTTCCGGCAATCCGAGGGCGGACGCCGTGGCAGGCGGGATTTTGAGTTGTTCAAGCAGGGCGGGGTCTTTTGGTTTCTCGGCAAAACGGACAATTCGCTTGTCCGTGTCCAATTCCATGATTCCCAGCGACACGGCATCCTTGCGCGGCACCGGAATAGTGGCAATGGTCAGAGCGGCCTTGGTAGCGATGTGTTGCTCCAGCACAAGACGGAAATCGAGATGGTAAAGCTGGTCGCCGGAAAGGATGAGGATGTATTCGGGATCGTTTTGCAGGAAGAACCGCAGGTTCTGACGCACGGCATCGGCCGTGCCCTGATACCAACTGGCGCCAGTGATGGTTTGCTGCGCGGCAAGAATCTCAACAAACCCCTGCGTAAACCGGTCAAAGACGTAGGTGGAATGAATGTGCCGGTGTAACGAGGCGGAATTGAACTGGGTCAGCACATACATCTGGCGGATATCGGAGTTCAAGCAATTGCTAATCGGGATGTCCACCAAACGGTATTTCCCGCCAATCGGCACCGCCGGCTTGGCGCGGTCCTTGGTCAGCGGGAACAAGCGAGTCCCCGCACCGCCGCCCATGATGACAGCCAATACTTTGTTTGCCTCATTTCCAATAGCCATTTCCACTGCCTCGCTTTCTCGGCGACCATACTAGAAGTCCCGCGGATGTTCGTCAATTGACATTCACTGGTACGTCCGTTAGCTTTTCCGCATCGGCGACTAAAAAAACACAAATACCAAATGTTGTGAAGCCCACGCCGTCGCGATTCGCCATGCGCGCCGATGTCCCGACCTGTTTGGGAACGGTTGAATCGCTGCCGCGCGGCTTCGGAGAAATGAAATCATGTGTGGCATTGTCGGTTACGTTGGCCGAAAACCCGTCCAATCCATTCTGCTGGAAAGTTTGCGCCGCCTCGAATACCGCGGATACGATTCCGCCGGACTTTGCACCCTGAACAAGGGACATTTCGAGCTTCGCAAAAAGAAAGGACGCATTGACGATCTTGCCGCGGTGCTTCGCAAACAACCCGCTCCCGGTTGCTGTGGCATAGGCCACACCCGATGGGCCACGCACGGTGCTCCCACCGACGCCAATGCCCATCCTCACACCGACCAGTCCGGCAAACTCGCCCTTGTCCACAACGGCGTTATCGAGAACTACCAGTCACTCAAGGAACGCCTCGCCGCTCACGGCCACATTTTTCAGTCGCAGACCGACACCGAGATTCTCGCCCATCTCATCGGCGCCGAGTACGATCAACTCGATGACAACAACGAGGAGGCCCTCGTCGAAGCCGTTCGTCGCGCCCTGAAACAGGTCACCGGCACCTACGGCATCGCTCTCATCCACCGAGACCACCCTGACCTGATTGTCGGCGCCCGACGCGGCAGCCCCCTGCTGATCGGCATCGGACGCGACGAAAACTTCCTCGCCAGCGACGTCAGCGCCATCGTCGCCCACACCCGACGAGTTGTGTATTTGAACGATTTTGAAATCGTCAGCCTCACCCGCGACGATTTCCATGTCACCACCATCGAGGCCGCCCCGGTTAGCCCGCAGATCAAAGAAGTGGAGTTCAAGGCCGAAGATGTGGAACGCGGGACATTCCCCCACTACATGCTCAAGGAAATCTTCGAACAACCCGCTGCCATCCAAAACGCCTTCCGCGGCCGCCTCAGCCACGAGGAAGCGACCGCCCGACTGGGCGGCCTCAACCTCACCCCCGGCGAGTTGCGCGCCGTGGACCGCATCATCTTCGTCGCCTGCGGCACTGCCCTGCACGCCGGCATGGTCGGCGAATACCTCATGGAAGACCTCGGACGCATCCCCACCGAATGGGAATACGCCAGCGAGTTCCGCTACCGCAACGCCCCGGTCGAAAAACACACCCTCGTCTTCGCCATCAGCCAGAGCGGCGAAACCATTGACACCCTCGCCGCCATCCGCGAATCCAAACGGCGTGGCCACCGCACCCTCGGCATCGTCAACGTCGTCGGCTCCACCATCGCCCGTGAAGTGGACGGCGGCGTGTATATGCATGCCGGCCCCGAAATCGGCGTTGCCGCCACGAAGACCTTTGCCTCCCAACTAACCATCCTCACCCTTCTTGCCGTGCTCATGGGACGGATGCGACATCTCGCCGCCACCCGCGGCGCCGAAATCCTCCGCGAACTGGAGCAAATCCCCGCCAAAATCGAACGGATACTCGCCCAACACGACACCATTGCCGCCATTGCCCGAAAATATTGCGACGCCCGCAGCGCCCTCTTCCTGGCCCGCCAATACAACTACCCCATTGCCCTTGAAGGCGCTCTCAAACTCAAGGAAATCTCCTACATCCACGCCGAGGGCTATCCCGCCGCGGAGATGAAACACGGCCCCATCGCCCTCATTGATCCCAAGACCCCCTCCTTCTTTCTTTGCCCCAACGACAGCGTCCACGACAAAGTCCTCGCCAACATCGAGGAGGTCAAAGCCCGCAAAGGTCCCGTCGTCGCCATCGCCACCGAGGGCGACGAGGAAATCCGTCGCAAAGCCGACGACGTGATCTACGTGCCCGACACTCTCGACTGCCTGACCCCGTTGCTCACCGTCGTCCCTCTCCAACTCATCGCTTACCACATCGCCGTCGCTCGCGGCTGCGACGTGGACAAACCACGAAACCTCGCCAAAAGCGTCACCGTGGAATGACGCCGCAACCGCCCAACGCCGCCGCCAGCCCGCAAACGGAACTCCGCTCCCGAATCCACCGACTCCTCACTGCCCCCGATTACCGTCCGCTGCGTCGAGCGGAAATCGCCGCCCAACTCCGCCTCCGTGGCGCCCAACGCCGTCAGTTCCACGAAACGCTGGCCGAAATGATCGAAAACGGCGAGATCGCGCGCGTCCGCAAAGACCGCTTTGTGCTGGCACAAGAAGCCGACCTTGTGGCGGGCCGAATCGAGTTCAACGAAAAAGGCTTTGCCTTCGTCATTCCCGAAACACCGGGCGAACGCGACATTTACATCGCCGAGGAAGACACCGGCGTGGCAATGCACGGCGACAAAGTGCTGGTCCGTCTCCAATGCGAGCGACACCGCGGCACCGACACACGTCCCGCCGGCCGCGTCATTCGCATCCTCCAACGAGCCAACGAAACACTGGTCGGCACCCTCCAGAAGACGCGCTACTTCCTGTACGTCATCCCCGATGACCCCCGATTCCTGCACGATGTCTATGTCAAACCCACCCCGGCCGTCACTGTCGGCGACAAGGTCCTTGTCAAACTCGCCGACTGGACTTCGCGCCACGTCAACCCCGAAGGCGAGATCATCGAAGTGCTCGGCAAAGCCGATGCCCCCGGCGTGGACATCCTCGCCATTATCCGAAAACACCGACTGCCAACGGAGTTCCCCGAAGAGGCGCTGGCGGAAGCCGCACAAATCCCCGACCAGATCAGCCTGCAAGGACGACTCGACCTGCGCGACAGGTTCATCATCACGATTGACCCCGACGACGCCAAAGACTTCGACGACGCCGTCAGCGTGGACGAACTTCGCGACGGTGGCTGGCGGCTCGGCGTCCACATCGCCGATGTCTCACACTACGTCCGAGCGGGTAGCTCGCTGGACCGCGAGGCGCGTCGCCGCGGCAACAGCGTGTACCTGGTGGACCGCGTGCTGCCCATGTTGCCCGAACGGCTTTCCCAGGAGCTGTGCAGCCTCCGCCCGCACAAAGACCGTCTGACACAAAGTGTGTTTATCGAGTTCAGCCCCCAATTGGCACCGCGAAAAGTCGAATTCGTTTCCAGTGTCATCCGCTCCCGTCACCGTCTGACGTACCGGGAGGTTTTCGCCCATCTCCAGGCAGCGGATGACAGCCAGGACGAACTGACGCGCGAATTAAAGAAGATGTGGCGTCTGGCGGCGCGCCTGCGGGCGCAACGTTTTGCCGACGGCGCGCTGGACCTGGATTTTCCCGAGGTCAAGGTTCACCTCGACAAGCGCGGCAAACCGTTACGAATCGAGAAGGTTGAATACGATATCTCTCACCAGCTCATCGAAGAATTCATGCTTGCCGCTAACGAAGCGGTCGCCCGCCACCTCGCGCAGCGGCAACTACCATGCCTTTATCGCATCCACGAGGAACCGTCGCCCGACAAACTACGGGAGTTCCGTGACTACGCGCAAAGCTATGGCTACAAGGTCGGCGATCTGACCCGACGTTCCGAACTCCAAAAACTGTTGCGGGCGGTTGAAGGCAAACCGGAGGAATATGCCGTCCATCTGGCGTTGCTCCGCTCGCTGAAACAGGCGCGCTACGCTCCAACTCCCATCGGGCATTACGGGCTGGCCAAAAAGTTCTACACCCATTTCACCTCTCCAATTCGTCGCTACGCCGACCTGTTGACCCATCGGATGCTCCGCCAACGCCAGGCGCTTCCTGCCGACGAACTGGCCACAACAGCCGACCACCTCTCACAAACGGAACGCATGGCCGACGAGGCGGAACAGGAATCGGTTGAATTGAAAAAACTGGAGTATTTCCAGCAACAGTTATCGTTGTCCGGCGGCCAACGCGAGGCGCTCGACGCCGTCGTCACTCGGGTCCGCAACTTCGGTTTCTTCGTCGAACTGACCGAAAGCCTTGCCGAAGGTCTCGTTCACGTCTCGACTCTGACCGATGACTTTTACCGTTACGATTCCGCCCGTGAACGCCTCGTCGGCAAACGATCCCGCCGTCTCATCAAGATCGGTGACCGCATCCGCGTCACGGTTGAGCGTGTGGACCTTTTCAAACGACAGATTGATTTCCGTCTGGCAGACCGATAGAGTCTTCTCCACCATGAAACCACTCACCCTGCTCGTCGCCGCTCTGGTGCTGACCTCGATGTCCTACGCCGATAAATCGCGCGTCATGCGCCTGCAAACCGCCGACGATGTGGGAGTGACTGCCGCGTACTATCCGTCCTCTCTTCCCCAGGCTCCCGCCGTGCTTTTGCTCCATGATTTCGGCAAGGACCGCGACGAATGGGGCGCTTTCCCGTTGTTGTTGCAGCACAACGACATTGCGGTTCTGGCCATTGATTTTCGCGGTCACGGCGAAAGCATCCGCCGTCTCACGGCCAATGGGCCGCAACGAATGGACTACCGCCAGTTCGCGGAACGCGATTTCCCGAGCATGTTGCTGGACATTAACGCGGCCATGGATTGGCTGGAGGAACAGTCAGTCATCGACAAGAAACGCATCGCCATCCTCGGCTCCGGTCTCGGCGCCAATCTCGCTGTCCAGTATGCCCTCGAACATGACGCTCTTGCCGCAATGATCCTGTTCAGTCCTGGCCTCTCCTACAAGGACATTCGCATTGACGAGTCATTCCCCAAGTTACGACGGATGCCGTTGCGGCTCGTGGCCTCGGTGGAGGACAGTCTCGCTTTTGAATCGGCCCGGCGTCTTCTGGAATTGCGGCGGCAAAACGGTCATGCCCGCGACTTCAAGGAGCTTATCGGTTGCACGGGGAGCACACACGGAGCCGAGCAACTCAAGGTCGTCAAGGAGCTTCCTGCCGTTCTCATTCGGTGGTTGCGTCAGGTGTTGTTGAATGATGAGACGGAAGAACCGGCTCCGTTGCCGCCACCGCCGCCTTCCCCCACCCTCACCAATGCGCCCCCGTCCCAGCCCACACGGTATCGTCACCCCAATCGTCCGCTGCCGTAACGCTACTCTGGTACTTCTTCCACCGGTTCTGTCGGTTCGGGCTGCGTGTTCAATCCCACCGGTTCGGTGGTCTTCAGGAGGCGGCGCCAGACGCGGATGTTATCGGCGATAATTACCGCCACAGCGACGAGAATGCCGATGCTCAGCCAGGCGCAGACCATTTGTTTTTGCGCCCAGTACATCTTGAAGTTCAGGTATCCCGCGTAAAACGTCACCACCGTCAGGAACGCGCAGGGCACCAGCGACACCAGCGCATAGACCTTGCGTTTGGCGATGCGGAGAATAATCGTGGTCCCCACGGCCAGCGCCAGCGCCGAGAGCGTCTGGTTGGTCACGCCAAACAGCGGCCAGATCGTCGAAATGTTGCCCGTGTACAACAAATATCCCCAGGCCAGCGACACCAGCACGCTTGTCAGCAGCATCCCCGGTATCCAGTTCACATCGCGAAACGGTTTGTACACATACCCCAACAGCTCTTGCAAAATGTAGCGCCCCACACGAGTACCCGCGTCAATCGTCGTCAAAATGAACAATGCCTCAAACATGATGATGAACTGGAACCAGTACTTCATCGTGTGCCGCAATCCCTCGCCGACGCTGGAGAAAATATGCGCCATCCCCACCCCAAGCGAGATCGCCCCACCGGGGCGTCCTGCCACGTCCAACCCCACCAGCCGACTCAACTCCGGCAGATCCACCACCTTCATTCCCAACTTCGCAAAGACATCCGTCGAGGAGTTGATCGCAAAATAATCCGCCGGCACCAGTGTCACCGCCGCGATCAACGCCATCAGCGATACGAACCCTTCCGTCAACATCGCGCCGTACCCAATGAACGGGATCTGGCTCTCACGCTCCACCATCTTCGGTGTTGTGCCCGACGCAATCAGCGCGTGAAATCCAGACACAGCGCCACAGGCAATGGTGATGAACACATACGGCCACCACGGCCCGTTGATGATCGGGCCGCCGCCGGAGACAAACTTTGTCATAAACTCCATCTTGATGGTGGGATGCACCACGAACAAGCCGATGGCCAGCGCCACGACCACCCCGACCTTCATGTAGGTGCTCAGATAATCCCGCGGCGCCAACAGTAACCAGACCGGCAATGCCGCCGCGCAGAACCCGTACACCGGCAGTGCCAGCGACAGCGTTCGCCGCTCCAACAGAAACCAGTGCGCCACGCCCGATCCCGCCACATACGGCCCGCAAAAGACCGCCAGGCACACCAACAGGACACCTGCGATCGAGCCGGAAAGAATCGCTCCCGGACGAATCTTGAACATGTACAACCCCACCACCATGGCAATCGGAATGGTCATTCCGATGGAAAACACACCCCAAGCGTTCTTGTAGAGGGCGTTGACCACCGCGACCGCCAGACCGGCCAGTGCGACGATGATAATGGCAAAAATCGCGATGGCCGTCATGAAACCGGTCACCCGTCCCACATCGCGCTTGGCAATGACCGACAACGAATGTCCATCGTGACGCATGGAACCAAACAGGATGATCATGTCGTGCACGCAACCCGCAAACACCGAGCCGAGCAGAATCCACAAGAATCCCGGTCCCCACCCATACTGCGCCGCCAGGGTCGGCCCAATCAACGGCCCAGCGCCGGCAATCGCCGCAAAATGGTGGCCAAACACAACCCATTTGTTGGTCGGCACATAGTCTTTCCCGTTGTTGAGACGAATGGCCGGCGTCACGCGACGGTCATCCAACATCAGCACTTTCGCCGCAATGAATGCGGCGTAGTAACGATACGCCAACGCAAAGACACACAAAGTAACAATGACCAGTACCAGGGAGTTCATGACTTTTTGTGCTGATACACGGCAAACCCGACAAATGCCAGTTCAAAAACCGCAAACCCCGCTACATACGGCGTCCCGCCGGAACCGAACCCGTAGGCGTGCAGCCCGGTGCCGAGAATGAAATTGACGCCGTACCACGCCATCAGCACCGTCAGAAAACAGAGTACGCTGGCCACGCTCAGGCCAAACCCGCGCAGCCAGCCGACCAGACGACCGTGCAACGGGATCACGTAGCTTAGCAACGAAATCAACGCCCATGTCTCCTTCGGGTCCCATCCCCAAAAACGTCCCCAAGCGTAGTGCGCCCAGATACCGCCGAGGATGGTTCCCGCCGCCAGAAACAGCACGCCGAGTTGCATGGCGCGGTAAATGAACTGTTCCAGTCGCCGGATCGTTTCGCCGGCACCCGGTGCCAACAAGTAATAACCCAGCGCCACATGCCCCAACGCCATTGCCACCGCAAACGCCGAGTACCCCAGCGTTACGGCGGGAACATGGACCGTCAACCAAAAGTTGTCCCGTAGCACCGGCACCAGCGGGCCGATGCTCGGATCCATGACCGCCGGGAACATGTCGGCCAACAACAACATCACGGCAGCCACGGGTGCCACGGCCACCGCGTAATAGCGCTGGCGGAAAATCAGCTCGAATCCCAGGGCAAACACCGCCGCGCCATAGCTGACCCAGACAACCGACTCGTACATATTGGTGATCGGTGGCCGACCTGAAATCAGGATCCGCAGGTAGAATCCATAGGTGTGAATGGCAACTCCGGCAAGAAAAAGCGCCATCCCCATCCAGTAACCCGCCCGTTGTTTCAGCGGCCAGGTCGCCAACAACACAATAAACGACGCCGCATACAACCACATCGCTTTGCCAAAAGGCCGCAGATGATTGTAGCGGACTTCGCGCGCCAGGCTTTCCCGCGAGGGGTAAACCTGGGGACTCATCGTGCGCAACGCCGTTTCCAACTCGCGTGCCGCCATTCCAAATGCCGCCGCGTCGCGTTTCTGAAACGCCGCCCGCAAGGCCTCCAGTCGTTCTTTCAGTGGACCGGTGGGAGGGATGGGGGTCCAGGGCCCTTTCGGGTCGCTCGGATGCGGCACTAGCGCCAGGCCGTCCGGGCTGGCCAGGTCACCCAACAGGTTCATTCGTTGCGAGAGCGCGACGGCCTCGCGTTCGAGTGGGGTCTGTTCACGCGATTCCTTTTGCGCGGCCCGTTCCAGAATCGCCTGCAACGACGGCGTGGCAAGTTGGTCGTAGGAGAAGCGTTTCTGTTCAAGTGGCAGCCCCAGTTGTCGTTTCAGTTCCTGATGGCCGAGCAAAATCACGGGACGAGTCCGCCAGTGATCGGCCCCCAACCATACTTCGAGCAGAAACTCCATGGAACGGCTTCTGCGTCCGCTGATGCGCTGGTTGGCTTCGATGGCAACGCTGTCCAGCGGTTTTTTCCGTCCATCTTTCTGCACGGCCAGCGTCTGCAACGCGCTGTAATCCGGTTCATCGGCGCAGGCAACCGCGCCCAGCAACAGTAATAACATCCACATTCGTTTCATGGTTCTCACACCCAGCGCCGCGCATAAAACATCAGTCCGATGCCGAGGATGGTCAGCGCTGATCCACCCCACGTCAGGGCGGTCACCCACATCGGGTCTTTTTTGACCTGCAAGACCGTGTATTTCAAGTCGTTCGGGTCCCATGATGCCTGGGAAAACTTGTAGCCGTGAAAGATGGCGGGATGATTCATCCAAATATCGGCCTTTTTCTGTCGGCCGGTGGTGGGATCGGTGAAGACCACCTTGCTGGTCCAGCCGGCGATGTTTTGACCGCCTTCATCGCGTTCCACAACGAAATCTTCCAACGTCACAGTGAATGGCAATGCGAGCATGTCCCATGCGAACATGGCGTGAATCTGTTTTCCACCGAGGGACAGAATGGTTTCCTGTCCGAACGGCAACCATTCGGTACGCGGCGGCCCGTCGTCGTACACCGAGACTCGCAGGGCCGGCACGTTATGCTCACGGTCTTGGGGTAACGGCATCACCTGAGTGGTCAGCACGGCATTGGTCAGAAGCTGTTCCACGCGCACCTGCACGTCCATCCAGCCCGGTTGAATGGCATCGCCCACCTGGCAGGTGCCGTTTTTGACGCCGGCGCGGGAACTGGCCACATATTGCAGGGTGTCGTCCGGCAAGATCACTACCCGCAACATCAATCCGTGCACTGCTGTTGTTGCGGTGAGTTCTCTGGCTTCCACAGCATCCTTTGCCGCGCGAAATTCCACCAGGGCCGGCCCCCACATGGCGCGATTCGCTTCCGGATCGTGTGCCAACAGCCATTGCCGCAGGCGGTGTTGCACGGAGGCGCTTCCCAGGGAGAGCTGAATCGCGGGGTTCCGCGCCGGGTTGCCCTCGGTGACGGTCGTCTGCACCGTTGAATTGGCCACAACCTCCTCCGCTGCCAGCCGCGCACCGCCGGGCAACGACAGGGAAACAGGCGCCAGACCACGTCGTCCCACCCGAAGCGGTTGTTTGATAGGTTGGGGTGAATCGGGTGTCACTACAATCAGCGCCCAGTTCTCTCGTTGGACCATGTTGCGAGGCGGTTCACCGACGCGCAACGCCATCATTCCTTCGGCGCCAAAATGAAAGGCGGCACTGCATCCGCCCAGAATCAAAATCAATCCGGCGTGAGTGACCACAAAACCGATCTGCCGCCGCGTCCAGGGCCAACGAACCGCCGCCGCGGCGGCCAGATTCAAGGCGAGAGCGCCCAGCAGGACATTGAACCACCAACTCCGATACACTTGGGTTGTCACTGCTTGCGTTGAAGTGCGTGCTTCGTAGAAAGTCGCCACCGTCAGCACCGCTGCCACCATCGTCAGCAGCGCTACTGCCAGTTTCAGGGAACCGAGTCCCTTGAGGATTTGTCGCAATCGCATCACCGTAGGCGGGCACCGTGCCACAACCCCATCCCCTCGTCAACCGCGAGAAATCCAGCATGAAATTGCCAACAGAAATTGAGACGGTCGTGACCAAGGGAAAATCGAGCGCGACGGATGCCGAAAAGCCGTCTAACGAGGCGCTCGCGCGGTTGCCAGAAACACGGGAAACCGTCGCAGCGTCCCCGTGGCTGTTGTCTTTTCGATTTCGTACACCGTCTCAAAGTTCACCTTGGCAAATCCCGCCGCGCACAGTTGTTCCCGCATCCATTCCCGGCGGAATCCGTGATGATACACACCCCGTGTATCCTGATGGAACGAGCCGTCCTCCTGGTCTAGGTCGGCAATCGCCACCAATCCGCCGGGTGAAAGCATCTCGTAAAACCGTTTCAACAATATCTCGACATCCCGGACATGATGAAGCGTCATGGCACACAGAATTACGTCCGGTTCGAGATCGTTCAAAGGTGCTACCGTCAGATCATGTTGACGCGCGAACACATGATCGAAACCGGCTGCGCGGGCTTTTGCCTCAAACTGCGCCAACATGCCAGTAGAGGAATCTACTCCCCAGACAATGGCACAACGTTCTGCCAACGACAGGGAACATAATCCTGTCCCGCAACCGTAATCCATCAACCGCGGACGTTGCGCCGAGTCGAGATGGACCGCGACGGCGCATGCAATCGCCCGCCCCATTGCCACACGATGCGGTTTGTCATCCCAGCTTGCGGCTTTCTCGTCGAAATGGCTCATTTCGAGCATCCGGTCACGCCGTCGTCAACACCAATCCCGATGCCGCGGTTTTGTCGTTATCCCCCGCGCGGAATTACTTCGTTCCACCGGTTTCGGCTTCGGGCGATTTGTTGAACGACTGGAGAGCGAGATAACTGGGACCGAATCGTTTGATGTTGTCGAGTTGTTTGTCGAACTGGTCAAAGTGGCGTTCCTCGTCGCCGACCAGCGACTCGAAAAGCTGTTTTGACACCGCATCGGCGTTTTCGCTGCACTTCAGGGCGAACTGATTGTAGATGCCGATGGCGGCCTGTTCCATTTTGGCCGCGCCGTCGAGGATTTTTTGCGGATCGGTGATTTTCTCCACCGGTCCCGCCGAAACCATCTCGACATCCCCCTTCAGGAACAGGATTCGCTCGGCCAACCGCTCCACGTGTCCCATCTCCTGAATCGCAATCTGACGGAACAACAATGACAACGGCCCAAATCCCTGGTCGCCGAGGTGAAAATGCCAGTACATGTATTGATGGACCGCCTGCAATTCGTCGGCCACTGCCTTGTTCAACAGTTCAATGCTCTTCTTCGCGTTCATCCGGTTCCTCCGTGGGTTGTTGCGGTTTGTTGAGACTCTTATAGTCCTCTCAGCGGCGAAGCGCAAGGCCGCGAGCAGACCACGCCAACGCCAGGAACGCTCCGTTCACCACCACAATGGTCGGTCCCGTGGGCAGGTCCCGCACGTAAGACAACGCGCTTCCGACGACACCCGCCAGCACGCCAATCGCCACCGCCAGCACCAACGTTCCTCGCATCCGTTTTACAAGCAACAGGCTGGTCACGGCGGGCAGAACAAGAAAATTGAACACCACCAACACACCGGCGGCGCGCGTCGCGAATGCAATCGTGAGCCCAATGGTCAGATACAGTAGCATATTCCACCAGGATGCCCGAATCCCCAGCGCCATTGCCATGTCAGGATCGAACGACGCGAACAGAAATTCCTTATAAAACAGAGCATGAACGGTCCCCACCAGCAGCGCCAACGCGCCCAACCCCACCACACCGGAGCGGCTGATGGTGAGGACGTTGCCAAACCACAGGTTCATCACCGCAGCCTCGCCACCGGCAGTGACGGCAATCACCAGGATCGCCAGCGCGGAGGCAACTGCATAGATCACGCCGACCACGGACTCTCGCGGCAAAACACGCTCTCGATATTGCATCGCAAATACCATCGCGGCGCCCAGAGTCAACAACAACGCCAGCGGATGCCCCCACCACGGCAGGTCGTGTCCGGCAGCCATTCCCATGGACGCACCCGCCCAGACTGCGATGCCCACGCCCAGCGAACTGACCTGCGCCAGCGCCGCGCCGACGAAAACAGCGCGCCGCAACACGATGAAGACACCAAGATAGGAACACAATGTCGCCACGATTGTCGTGCCACAAAGCACGTTGACCATGAAATCCTGTTGAAGCATTTCCAGAAGCTTGCTCATGTGATCACCACCCGTTTCCCATCGAATTGCTCCACGCGCACTGCCACCCCGTACACCTCGCGGAGCACTTCTCCCGTCATCATCTCGTCCACCGGACCAACGCGGTAGCGACCGTCATGCAACAGCAACAAGCGTTGCGCCACATTCGAGAGTTCATTGAGCCGATGGGTCACGTACACCACGGTGATGCTCGACTCGGCGCGCAATTGTCCAATCAGGTCAAGAATGCTTTTCTGGCCTTCCAGGTCCATGCCGTCCGTCGGCTCATCCAACACCAGTACCCGCGCTTCCGACGCCAGCGCGCGGGCGATCAGGATTCGTTGTTTCTGGCCACCGGACATGGCTCGAAACAGGGTGTCGCCCAACCCTGCCGCGCCAACATGGCGCAACGCTTCTTCCACAACCATCCGGTCCCGTGTTTCCGCGCGACGCATCGGCCCCAACGCCGCATAGCGCCCCATCAACACAATGTCGGCCCCGCTCAATGGATACAGTTCATCCAGAAATCCGCGTTGCGGCACATAGCCAAAGGGAATCGCTCCCGGCGTGGCGCTCAAGTCCACGCGCGCCCCTTCCGTGGCTGTTGATCCGACTGCCCCCGGTGGCACATGACCGATAATCTGGCCGCGCTTCGGTTTCAGGATGCCGAGCAACGCCCGCAAGATCGTCGTTTTGCCGGAGCCATTGGCGCCGACAATCCCGAAGAATTCGCCTTCGTGAATGGCGAAATTCAGGTCGCGCAGCACCACGCGGCGTCCGTATCCCAGGACGACATTTTGGAACTCAATCAGTGTCATTGTTTCATTGCCTTTGCGATGGCTTTTGCCATCGCCACACAAACCGATGGATAATCCGTCGCATCGGCGCTGCTCCCAACCTGGGTGGGAAGAATAACCACTTTGGCTCCTGTCTTGAGAGACAGCAATTGGGGCGTGCGCAACTCGTGCCACGCCTCGGTGAGAATCAGCTTCACGTTATCCTGTTTCATCTGGGTAATCAGGGCGGTGATATGCGAAGGCGACGGGGGAATGCCGGGTTTGGGTTCGATATTGCCGATTTCCATCAGACCGAATCGTTCCTCAAAATATGTGAGACTCTTGTGGTAGCTCACCACCTTCGCCCCGCGGTATGGTGCCAGAATTTTCTGTGCCTCCGCCAACGCCGCATCAATGCGTTTTTCGAGTTTCGCCAGGTTGGCGTCAAACTCCGCCGCAGACTGAGGCGCCACCCGCTTGAGTCCTTCGGCAATGTTTCTGGCAGCTATTTTCCCGCGTTCGGGATCAAGCAGGAAATGTGGGTTGCCGTAGGGATGGACATCCCCCATTGCACGTGTGACCGGCCCGGTCGGCACCTCCAACAACGGCACATTGACCGAGGCCAGAATCCATCCGGGGGCACCCGCGCGAATTTTGTAGTTGCGCGACTGCTCCAGCAACGCCGGTAGCCAGCCGATTTCCAGTTCCAGTCCGTTCTCAATCAACACATCCGCCCGGTTCAGCAGCACGATGTTGCTAGGTTTGGCCTGAATGAAATGCGGGTCTTCCCCCGGTTTGCCAATGCAAGCGACTTCCACCTGGTTGCCCCCGATCTCCCGCGCCAGCGCCGCCAAGTCCGGCAGCGTGGCCACAACATTGAGTTTGGCCTGCGCCGAGACTGTCAGCGACAATGCCATGATGATAGCTGTGGATTTCATACAAATTTTCCTTTCGTTGGAATGGGTACGGTTAGAACTTATGCGCCGCGTGGGCGCCCAGCAAAAACTCAACCTGTAACCAGATGGAGTGCTCGTCACCCCATTGCTGGATATGGTCGTAATTGTATTGGAGTCGGATTTTTGAAAACTCCGTCGGATAAAACGTCAAGTTGGGCGAGACACGGGACCGGTCCAGACGCAACTCGGAGTGAAACATCGCGTCGTTGCCGCTCACGTACTCACCCCGCAACCCGGCCACCCAACCTCGCTTGAACCCCCACAACACCTGCGAGTACAAGCCCCAGTCCTTGAGCGTCTCGGAGGGAAGCACAATCTCTCCGTCATCGAGAGGATGGACCCGCTCGGCGGCTTCATATCGCCTAAACAAAAACTCCGTCTGCCATGAGACGAACGGAAACCCTTGCTGCGCGTTCACCGGCCGCCATTTCCAGTACAGATCGGCGCCAAAAATCTGCGTGCCGGCATTCGGGCCGGAGTTGTTTGGCCCCACCGCCGCCGATGCGCCCAGCAAAATCGTCTGCGTCTCGCTGAGATCAAACGACACCGCCAACCGCGGCACATACAGCAAATCTTGCGGACCGCGTAACGAACGATCCAGCGGTACGCCGCCGTGCAGGGGCGAGAAGGCATCGCCTTCGTCGCCGTCCCGAAAACTGGAGTGATCGCTGTTGAACACGCCAAGGCTTAATTCGGTGAAAAACGGGAGCGGTGCCAGCCACGAGAGTTGCGCGCCCGGATTACGCAGGCCGTCTCCACCGAGCAACCGAGTGATCACAATCGGTTGATCCACAAAATCCCACGAGTGAGCATGGAGTTGGTTGTGTCGGCCAAAGTTGGCGAACATCTGACCAGCTTTGACCTGAAGGTTCCACGGCAACGAGGTGGTTTGCACCCAGGCTTCTTCGATCTCAACCACCGTCTCCCCTCCCGGTTCGAGCACCAGCGGGATGGTCGCCAGCGCCGTGAAATAGGGGTCCACCGCGCCGTCCAACGTCAACTCCGCCCCCTGCAACGTGAACCCACGCTGGCTCGGATCGTGATGCGCGCCTTCGATTTGTTGCACATTGGGCGTGGTAGACCAGCCAAACGTCGTATCGCCCACCAAACTAAGGTTGATGTATGCGTTTCCAGTCCGACCGAGGGGAATTGGATCCGCTGGCGACCATGTTTTTGCCGACGGCGATCTCGCCTCCTTCGGTGAAGCGGATGCAGTCAAGTCGCCGACGGCAGCAGGCGCGGTAGCTTTTGCGGACTCCAGTTCCGCCACTTTTTGTTGTAACTGCTGGACCTGTTGTTGAAGCAACTGCAACTGTTGTTTAAGCGCGTCGAGTGTTTGATCGGCACGAGCGCTCCCGACGGCAACCAGCGTTACCGCCAGTACGATAATACGACAATATGACATATTTCCTCCTGAAAGGTTCGATTTTGAGTTGGGAACAACCGGATACGGATATGGAGATTACGCCAGCGGTTCAGGAGGAGCGCGTTCGCGCGAGGAGGAAGGATCACGTAACAAACAGGGCACAGAGACCGGGGAAGGAGCATCCTCGGCGGCAAACAGACATGGCGGCGGCGTCACAACCGTCACCGGCACATCCGTGGCACTGCTGATCTGCCAAACACAGGCAACACAACTGCCATCCACGAGAACGCCATTATGTGCGTGTTCATGCGGCCACACGCCCAACACCAGAGCGCCCGTCGCATACAGCAGGAACAACAACCACATGGCGGCCCGTCGGCTCATGTGGATGATCCTTGCAAAAAAATTTTCCAAAGTCAAGGCACCGAACCGCCGCTTGACATCTACGCTTGGATGGTGTTACGATTTTAGAAATAAATCATACTGATTTTTAACGATGGTTTGTAACCAACAAAAACATGACTGCGCGATCGCTCACCCGATCTCTGACGCCTTCAACACGAGGGCCGTCTTCCCGACATCCTGCCGAGCGGGCTTCACCTTGATCGAGCTACTCGCGGTAATCACCCTCATCGGGCTGCTAGCGGGACTGCTCATGCCTTCGCTGGCTTCCCTTCGCCGCAAAGGACAACAAACCACCTGCGCTAACAATCTGAGACAGATCGGTCTCGCGGTGCGGTTGTACATGGAGGAATACGGAATCACTCCTCCAGCGTATATCAACGCAACGTGTCGTTGGATGGACTTACTCAAACCGTTGATCCCGAAACAATCCGCCGTCTTTCGCTGTCCGAGCGTTCTCCATCCCGTCCCCTGCCAGTGGGACACCGAAATCACCCTCAGCTACGGGGTAAACTCTTTCAACTTCGCGGGACGTGCCCATTGTTTCTGGTACGGCGTAAACGAGTCAGCCATTTCGCGCCCATCGGGAACCATTTTTCTCGCTGATTGTACACCGGGCAAATACTACTGCGGCGGTGGACGCCACACTGAGCCTGTCGTTGACGTGGACTACCGTCATCCTGGTAACAGCTTCAACGCGTTGTTCTGTGACGGACACGTTGAACCCAAGAGCAAAACCACCCAGCGAGACTGGGATGCCTCCCAATGAAGAAAGGAACCCGATATGAACCGAACATTCATCGCCATCCTCGCCATAAGCACCGCGATATTCATTCCCACACTCCATGCTGGTTACAGTGCCGGTGGGAGTGGTCTTCAACTGATCACTTCCGGTGACCTCGAAAACGCCGCTCTCTACATCAACACCGCTGCCACCTGGATCAACGGCACACCGCCAGCTCAACCCTACACTAACCAGACATCCTTCACCCTCCCCCTCGCCGACAACATTGCTTTGGGGCGTCTGGTCATTACCTACTGGGGCGGTTCGGCGGCTCGCACCAACACCCTCAACATCACGGTAAACGGTACCAGCCTTTTCACAGACAACTCGCTGACCTTTGGCTCCACCAATGACGCCAATCCGATGTTCACGCTCAATCAGCCCAACGTCTATGGTAGCGGATCCGGTGTCTGGTTGCTCACAATTCCCATCCTTCCCTCGCTGATCTACACCAACGGCACCGCCAACATCGTCACCATCGCCGAAGACCCGTCCACCTTCGACGGCCGTATCAACCAGGTCACATTCATCGCCGTCTATCAAAATGCCGCATTGAACAACACTTTCCATTATGCCCTCGCCGAAGGCAGTGGTGATATTTACAACATCACCAACCCCGCCACCGGTCGCGTGGATACTCGCAGTGTCACAATGCCCTCTGTCGAGGCCGCCCTCGTCACCACGGCTACCCTCCACGCGCTCTACACGTATGGCGACGTTAATCAAAACGACCGTCTCTACTTCAACAATACCGCCCTGGGTGGCAGTGGCAGCAACGACATTGCCAACTGGAACGCCAACGCGACCGGCCTTGATTACGGACCGAACCTCGTCAGTTACGAAGTCACATCCCTCCTTGCCTCCAACAACGTCGTGACTTTCTCGGTCTCCAGCAACGATGTACCTGCTCCTTATGAGACCTCATTGCGTCCACAACTCGCCATTCTTGAATTTCAAACCATCCCGGAACCCAACGCCGGAGCGCTTGCCCTTCTCGGCTGCTTGAGTACGCTCCTTTTCTGTCGCAAAAAGACATGAAACTGCTTCTCACGCTTGCACTCTCGGTTTGGGCAATTCACGCCCATGCGGCGCCGCCCCAACGAATCCTCAGCCTTTGCAGCACTGCCACCGACGTGCTCTGCGCCATTGGTGCCGCCAATCAGATGGCCGGCATTGATGAATATGGCCGTGTTGTACCCGATGCGACCAACGTCCCCGTCATCGCCAAGGGCAGCGCGTTGTCCCGCGAGGAGATCATTTCGCGGCGGTTCGATCTGGCGTTCCTCTGGTGGTATCAGGACGATGTGGCAAAGTTGTTGGGCGAACTCAACGTGCCGGTCGTCCGCGTCCGGGCCGGACGCGCCGCGGAGTTACCCGACACAGTACGGCGCATCGGCCATCATGTTGGCCACGCCGAGGCAGCCAACAACCTCGCCGATAAGCTGAGCGCCTTCCTCCAATCCCACCGCGACCATCCACCCCATCCGCCCCGTGTATATCTGGAACTCTATGGCGCTTACAAAACCATCGGCAGCGACAGTTACCTCAACGACCTCATCACCCTTGCCGGCGGCACAAATATCGCCGCAACGATCCCGCGCAGCAGCGTTATGCTCTCGCCCGAACAACTCGTCGCTGCCAAGCCCAATGTTATCGTTTTCATCAATGGTTTTGCTTCGCCCACGACAATGGTCGCGCGGCCCGGACTAACCGGCGCGCGCGTTATTGGCATTGATCGCCAATGGCTTGTCGCCGGCAGCCGCCTGCCAGAGGCTGTCAAACAATTCCACGCTCTCATCTACGGGAGACCCGCAAATGCCGTTCCATAAAATCACCTACAACGAAAAATACCGCTTTGCCACGCTGCACAACTTCGGCTGCACCTTCCGATGCCCCATCTGCAGCTACAAACTCCGCAGCGGCGCTGACGGCTCGTCCGGCCAATCCTGGCCGCGCCCGGAAAAATTTCTCACGGTCGCAGAAATGAAAACGGCGTTGCGGTCGGTGCCGGTGGACAAAGTGTTTTTCATGGGCGGCGAACCAACCTTGGCGACCGAATTGCCGGAGATGCTCGACTTTGTCAAAAACTCGCTCGGCGCCAAAACGAGTCTCGGACACACCAACGGTTCACGACTACCGTTACCCAACCTCGACGCCGCCAATGTCGGTTTCAAAGCGTGGGACGACGCCGTTCATCGCGCCTACACCGGACGGGAAAAGCAACGGATTTTCGACAATTTTGCCGCTGCTCATCGTGCCGGCATGGAACTGAAAGCGAACGTGGTGTTTGTGCCCGGGCTGGTGGACCTCGACCAGATCGAGGCTATCGCCGCGTGGATTGCGTCGCTCAACCGCGCAATCCCCTTTCACATCATGGGCTACATCCCTGTACCCGGTCAGCCATACCAGCGCCCCACAACGGAACAAATGGAACGCGCCGTGGCGGTGTGTCGGTCACATCTGGACAACGTGGCCATGTCGCATCTCACGGTAAAGGAAGCGCTCGACCTAAGCGTTCGCGACGATCGTTTTGAGGTGCGCCGAATCGCTTGATACTACAACGCAGTCGCACCTCCCCGCCCTCTTGTGATCCTCTGTTAGACCTCACCAAGGCCCACGCGCTTGAACCACAAAGCGATCAAGGGAGAAGCACAACCACGAAACACACGGCACGACAAGAAAAGCCGCAACGCACACGCAAGCTCTCTCATTCCGAACCAGTTCGGCCCTCTCCGTTTTGCGGCGTCTGTGCGCTACCTTCGTGCAGCGCATTGACTTATGCAACGAACACGGAAGACACCGTTTACTTCTATTTATATGCTGGCGTTTTGAAAACACCGAGACTGACCGAGCAACTCAAAGTCTTTGACGGTCAGATTGTGTTTGGAAACTCGATAGGCGACGCATTTTAGATTGTTCCGGCAAAAGATATGACAGATTTGCGGAGAAATTTTTGGGACGATTCAGGTGGTCAGTTTCATCAGGATTTGCGGATAGGCTTCGGCATGATGCTTCACCGACGTTGTCAGGAAGGCGTGACCGTCGGCTGTTCGCTCAATCCGCTTTCGTCAACGAAGACAAGGCTGCGGCCTTCGCGTCGGGCTTTTTTTTAGCGCGGGGGAACGTATCCCAATGGAATCCGTTCGTTTTTCTGTGCGGGTAAGATTCAACGGAACGGTTCGGAACGGAAGGTAACGGCCGCCAGGCCTCCTTTGAAGCCGCGGCCAAGAAAACCGGCCTGCAAACCGAGGTCCCACGGATGAACAACAAGACGACGATTCTCTGCCGCCACTCGATCGTTCAGGAGCAAGATCGCGCCGTTGTCGCCAACAGAAACGGCGACCTTCACCCACTTGCCTGGCAATAGCGTGAACGGAGCCAGCAGTTCAGTTTTTCCAACAACCAGTTTCGGCTGACCGTTGGGCTGTACCGTCAGTGCCAGGCGGTTTGTGCCGCCGTCTGCGACAAACTCGAAAAGCGACGCCTCGGCGTTCTGCGGCTCACGTCGGACAAGCATCTCGGCGCTGAATTGACGTTGGTAGGCGATGTCGCGGCGCAATTCGACGTACTGTTCGGCGCCGTTGAGCGCGAGATAGCTCATGGGGACCAGGCGAGTGGCATCGGGCTTGAATTTCGGGCTGCTGGTCAGGTCTTTGACGCGTTGTCCGGGGATGTCAAACCAGACCAGTCGTTTGGCGCCGACAAGAGCGTCGTCCGCAATGATCTCCCGCGAGCCGCCTGGCGGTTGCCATGCGACTTGCAGATGAGTGCCGCCGTCGCCTTGTTTATGAAGCACTTCAAAGTAATAAGCATTTCCCGCGACAAGACGAACCGGTTTGGATTGTTGTTTCGGAAAGCGCGTAAACTCGCCGGGGGCGTTCCAGCCGCCGGTGACCTCGGCGAGTTTGGTTTTGTTGCGGGCGGTGGCGTCAGAGCTGAGCCAGAGTTCGGATTCGTTGTCGGAGGAAATCCAAAAGGTGTATTCGCCGCTTACCGGCGGGCGAATCTGGCCGCGGATTAGTTGTCCCCAATTTTCTCTACTGGGGTCGGACAAGTCGAGTCGGCTGACATTGGCCACGAGGTCGGCGACCATCTCGGTGTGCCCGGCAGAGGTATCTTTTTTGATTTCGGGGTTGCCGACAAGCCAACCGTGTGTCGCGCCGTAAGTGTCCCAGGCGAGGTACGGGTGTGGATGGTCAAAGTTGTACTGGGCGTAAATTCCTCGCAGGTCTTCGGCGGCGTCGGCTTTTTTCTGGTCATTGACAAACCAATGGAACCAGACGCCTTTGGTGATCTGGAGTGAATTGGCGTAGTCGCCATCCAGAATGGCCGTACCGGAAACGCGACTCTCGCCAAATGGAACCGCGCGCCCCTTGACGGTCGCGTTGCCGGAGACGCGGGAACGGCCTTCCACGCAACCGTACTCCAAAACGCGCGCGTTGTCGGACACCACCGCTTCTCCTTTTACGACGGCGTAGTCGGCGATGCGCGCGTTGTCAAGCACCTGTGCCCGGTCGAGCACTTGCGCGCGCGGGCCGACATACGCCGTGGGAGCAACCTTCGCGCTGTCGGCAACAAATCCGCCCCCATTGGGATGAATCTTCCCCTTTTGGGGCGGTGGTTGCTGCGCCAGCAAATCCAGAGGCACGGCTCCGTCGAGTTTGACCCGATACGGGAACCGTTCCTTGGCGAGACCACGGTAATCGTCCTCCACGCGAATCTCCATGACCCTGGGAGTGGCGCTGACGACAAGATAAAGCTCTTTTTCGTCGGGGTGAAGCGTGATCGAGTTGACGCCACGGCTCCAAAGCGAGCTGTAGCGCGGTTTACCCTGCGCGTTGACGGCGACCAGGCTGGCACGCCAGTCGGAACCGCGTTCCGGGTTGACACAGCCCTGAAAATCAACCGCAACCGTTCCGCTTGTCGGCGCCAGCGGGCAAATATTGTAGCCAAATTGTTGCGGCGCCATCGCCCACGGAACACGATACCAGCCGGGCTGGAGCGGAACCGGCTCAAGTAAAATGCGCCCGTAGCAGATACCATTCGGCCCGGCGTCTTGCTTCGCAAAGATGGCGTGTCGGGCGTAGTCCCAGGTCACGTTGCGGCGGGCCATTTTACCCCATTCATCGGACATCGAGCGGGGCGCGGCGAGTTTTTCGGCCTTGTTCCAGAGGTACTCCATGTCTTCGCCGTCGCGCCAAAGACGTGTCACAAAATCGTAGCCGAACCCCGGCTCATCCTTGAGATGCTCAAAAATTTGCCAGCAATCGTAGTAGTGTCGTCCGTGCCCCCAGTAGAATTCGCTTTTGTCCACAATGGCGCTGGCCAGCGGATAGTTGTTGATAAACTGCAACATCATCCAGTTGGCGTGAGCCTCCCACCAGAACCCGCTGCCAGGACTGTGGACGTTGCAATGCATCTGACAAGCGTGCGCCAGTTCGTGCGGAGTCGCGCCCGACGGCGGTGTGTGTCGCATGTAATCGGGGCCGCAGGCGAGATAACCGATGGTCCGCTCCCCGTCATAACAGCCCCAGCAACCGCCCGCTGTGAACATCGCCTTGCCGTTGTGCGGCGGCAGGTTCGATCCGCCCACGAGAATGTCCACCTTGTATTTCCTGCCATCGCGTTTTTTCGGGTCGCGGGCCTCAAACGGCACCGGAAAACCGATTTTGAGGTAATAGAGTTTCAGGCATTCCTCAAACATCCGCAGGTTGCCTCGAACATATTCCTCGGTCATCTTGGGGTGATTACCGTAGATGATACGGATGTGTTTTGAACACCGCACATTTACTCCTGGCGTCCCTGGCGGATACTCCTTCGGGAATGAGCTCTCCAGAAACTCTCCGTCTGACCAGTATTTGGGGTCCCCTGCCCACTTCACATTGTCCTTGTCGCGCTCAACAACCACCGGTTTGTCATTGATCCAGACCACAATACGGTTCGGATCATCAATGCCAACTCCTTCCGACAACGTGAGGTCGTTGTAAACCTTGTGCGTGTAGGGCTTGAGTTCCTCGGCGGAAACAGTCCCCAGCACTGCCAGAAACACAATCAGCGCAACCTTCATCGGCGGCCTTGGCTCATCCATTCTTCAATTTCTTCGGCCTCGATGGGGATATCGGCCATGAGGTCCACCGTCCCGTTCTCGGTAATCAGAATGTCGTTCTCCAAACGAATACCGAATCCTTCCTCGGGAAGATAAATTCCCGGTTCAACCGTCAACACCCAACCGGGGGCAAACGGTTGCGAAATGGGAGCCACGTCATGCACATCAAGCCCCAGCGGGTGGCCGATACCGTGATTGAAATACTTCCGACAGGCCGGTTTGTCCGGGGCCTGCTTCTTCACTTCGCCCGGTTTCAACAACCCCAGTGCCAAAAGCTCCTCGGTCATCAACAGTTCCGCTTCCTTCTGCCAGTCCCGATGTAACTTGCCGGGCACAGCAGCCTTCGCGGCAGCACGCAACACTCGGAGCACGGCGTCGTACACCTTGCGTTGGCGACGGGTAAACCGTCCGCTGACAGGAATGGTACGCGTCAGGTCGGCATTGTAGTTGGCGTAACTGGCCGCCACATCCAACAACAACACCTCACCCTTCCGACAGGGACGATCGTTCTGGATGTAATGAAGCACGCAGGAATTGGCTCCCGAAGCGATAATCGGTGTGTAGGCGAAGTTGCCGCGACGGCGAATGAACTCGCGGGCAAACTCGGCTTCGATCTCCGCCTCGTTGAGGCCCGGACGCACCAGACGCAGCACACGGAGGAAACCCGCCCGCGTGATGGCACACGCCTGGCGGATCAGATCGAGTTCGGTCTCGGATTTCACCACCCGCAGGCGATGAAGTAACGGCGCGAGCCGGTGATAGTCGTGAAGCGGATATTTCGTCTGACACTCCCGCACAAAGCGGTCATCGCGGGTCTCGACCTCTGTCGCGGCGCGACCGTGTTCGTTGCGATTGAGATAGACATGCTCGGACTCCAACATCAAACGATGAAATATGCCGCGAAACTCCGAGAGCCACCGGACCTGTTTGACACCGCTGATCTTCTGCGCTTCTTCCCTGGTGTGTTTCTGTCCCTCCCAGACCTTGAGGTGCTCATTGGTTTCGCGGACAAAGAGCACCTCCCGCAACTTCTCATCGAACGCATTAGGCGCGATCAAGAGGACGGTCTCCTCTTGCTCAATGCCGGTCAGGTAAAAAAGATCGCTGTTTGGATGCATCCGCAACGAACCGTCGGCGTTGGTCGGTAGGATGTCGTTGGCGTTGACGACGGCCACCGAATTCGGCAGCAACAACTTCGTCAACCGCGCGCGGTTTTCCGTGAATACTTTGGCTGGAATGGGGGCGTGTCGCATATGTTTTACATACTAGAGTGATTCGTCGGCCAAGTCACGTCATCTGTGATTGCCGATCCCGTAACGAGACCTTCCTTTCCTTCCTCATCGTGAATAGATATTCATCGCGCGATACCAGTCGTCTCAACGTCTTCTTCCCGCCAACGGGCACAGTTGGGAACGTGGCCATCACAACACTGTCGTTGAGCCGCAATGCCACGCCGCTGAACCGCCGCTGGCAGGTAATGTCCCGCCGCAACTCGACATGCGGCTCCGCGCCATTGAACGCCAGGGCATTGGTTGCGTTAGCCCTGATGTTCTCCCAGAATTCGAGAAACTCGTGGTATCCGAAACCGTCGGTGAAGCGGTATTTCCAGTAGCCCCACATGCCGGGGCGTTCTTCGGGTGGACAAACCATCTTGCGCCAGCCGGGCGCCGTCTGCCACGACAGCCCTTCGACGTAGCAGCCGACAGGATAGCGGACAAACGACGGTTTGTAGTTTTTCGACCATTTTGCCAAATCGGAACGCAGACCATTGGGTCGGTTCTTGCAGGTCGGAGGAAACAGCGACACCCAATCCACCTGCAATACGCCCTCACCGCAGAACGTCAATACAAAGCGCGCTTTTGGATCGGTGCCACTGGCGTTGAGCGTGGCAGTGAATGCATTCCATGCCGTCCCCGGTTTAACCGCACCGAAATCATGCTCTGCAAGCACTTTCCCGTCCTTTGATTCCAGCGAAACCGTCAGTTCCCCCCGATAACTCCCCGGCCGCAGATAAAATTTCAACGCAGACGGGGGCCCGGTCTGCGCGTTGATACCCCAGTAACCACTGTTGACCAGCCGCGCTTGGCCCGACACTTTCAACTCCAGCGAGCGCAACGACGCGACATTCATCGGGTTTGCCTCGGTGAGGTTCATCTCACCACCGCCTTGCAACGACCAGCCGACCCACGCACGGTTCGTGTCCCAATCGCAGTTCATGTCTACAGCCACGGCGTATCCCATTTGTTCGTCGGCACGCCGTCCATCAATGAGACCAACTCCATTTTCGGCCCACTGTCCGGTTTCTTTACCAGCTTCATGACGGACGGCAACACGCCTTCCTCGAAGCTCCGATTCTGAATCAACTCCGCGTAAATCCCGCCATCAAACGCATGACTAATTTCCTCCATGAAACTCCCATAAAGCGTCGGCGACACCAGTGTCTTCTCCTCGCGCAGATCGACGCGAATGCAGGCAACAGGGCCGTGAGACCTCCCGTCTTGCCTCGCTAATAATAGCGAGGCAAAAATGAGAGTTCGTTTTTTATTGTTTTTGTACGTTTTGGGTTTCTCCTACCTGACGGATAAACTCGCGCACGGCAAATAAAGGCCTACTGTCACGGATTATCGCCCCGTTAACATCCTTCAGCACAATCAATGGCTCGCCACCGGCCACGGAGCGAATTCGAAAACCGTTGAGAAGAAGATTTTTAACGTCATCGCAAACCAGAGCCGGGCGGTAATCTTTCCCTTGCAAACGCAGAGTGACGTTATCGAAGGTAATTCCTTCGGCATGGCGGCAGTAAAACCCCCAGGCCGGCAGGGTACCGAACATCTTACTTTCCGGATAGGCGTCCCGGCATTCCGGTACCTGATCGAGACGGTCAATGCCGGGGTATTTGAGATTGGGACGCTCGCCAATGCCGCCGTAGATCAAAGTGAAATTGCGGATGGTTACGTCCTGTACGGGGTGGCCAGGAAGACCGGTGATTGAGGCCGTAATAAGCTTGGGATGGCGGTAGGCATGGCTGGGCGGAAACTTGGTCATGTGTTTCGGCCACGGCAAATCGGGAATTTCGGCGGTGATGTCGCTCAGCAGCACACCGCGCAGTGTTCCAACGGCACCGGTGATGTTGCGGTGTCCCAAGCGGATGAAAAGAGCGTTGTGAGTACCGGTGATCTTGACGCGGGAGATGTTGACGTTCTCCATCTTCCCGCCGTCAACGATTTCAAGCGCAATGCCGCTGAGATAAGTGTCGTATACTTCCATGTCCTGGATGGTGATGTTGATGAACCCCTTTTCGGAGGCCGTGCCGAACTTGATGGCGTTGCAGCTCGACCGCACCCGACACTTCTCGACCAACACGTCCTTACAGGGGTTTTCGACTGACTTGAGGCAGATCCCGTCGTCTTCGGAATCAATATCGCAGTTGCGCACCACGACGTTGGAGCAGCCGTCAATGTCAATGCCATCGTTATTCCGGGCAGCAATGCTGTTGACCGTAATGTTTTCGATGGTAAGGCGGTCGCAGTTCCGGTACTCCTGAACCCAACAGGCGCTGTTGCGGATGGTGAGGTTCCGCACAGTGACTTGCGTACACTCACGGAAGTGAATGATCGTCGGACGCTGAGCTTCCCTGGCATCGGGGATGACGCCTTCCTTGGCCAAACGTTCCGTGTCCGCCGCCAGTGCGGTGCCTTGACCATCAATCATGCCGCCACCGGTAATGGCAATCTCTTCTTGACGGTAGGCCAACAGCAAGGCGTGGAAATTGTGCCGGCCCGTCATGTCCAACCGTCGGTAATCTTGTTTCCGCGTGCTGCCCAACAAGACGGCATTCTTTTCGATATTCAAGGTGATGTGGCTTTTCAAATCCAGCGAACCGCTCAGATAGCGTCCGGGTGGGAAGCGCACAACACCTCCGCCGGCTTGGGCCGCAGCGTCAATGGCTTTTTGTAACGCTTCAGTGTCCATGGTGGTTCCATTGCCCGTGGCGCCATAATCGCGCACATTAAACACGGTGATGGTGGGTGCGGTCGTTTGTTGCTTGCGGTCGCCATTCTCCAAGACCTGCGCGTCAACCAGCGGCATCAGGAGTAATCCGATAAGAATGAGAGGGACAATTTTATGCATCTGTATTGGAATCTCAGGGCACAACAATACCTCTGAACGTGAAAATGTCAGTGCTAATGAGAACGTCCACATCATATGTTCCGGAGGGGATCGCGCTTGAAGTGAACGGCAGTTCCAGACTTACTGTGGCGTACGGTTCGAGGGGCGGGACGGTGCCGGTGAGATGCTGCAGTTCTTTGCCCAGTTTCTTCTTGTCCAAGCCTTGACTCCGAATCACGATTTTTACGGAAGCGGCGGTTGATTTCACCAGACCAACATTTTCGAACAGCACGGACATCTTGTCGGAGCTAAACGATGGCGAACGCGCGACGAGCAGCGGTTCGAATACCGCTTGGCCGGGTAGGCGGGCGTAACCGAACAGGAGTTCGCCACGGGTGTTCCGTCCGATTAACTTGGCCACGAAATCATCCGTCGTTAGTCCATGACCGGTGGCATCAAACGTCACGATCAGGTTCTTACCAGAAGATTCAGATCGGAGCGGTTTGGAGCCTTTCCCGAAGTTGACAGCGTGAGGAGCGCCGAATGTCAGCGACTTCACGTCCACATCGTTCTGCGGATCAAACCCGTCCTCGGCCTTGATCTCGACGCGGATTGTTTTGTCATCCATCGCAAGGATCGCCAATCTCCGTCCCACAACCAGCGGCACGACGACCGCCTTGGAACTGCTGCTGTTGGTGCCGTCGCACTTTTCCTTGGGACAATCAATCACCGCAAAATACATATGCGTAGCACGGCCAAATTTGTCCTGTCGCACCTTGGGGCGCTCGATTTTGTACCAACCTTCTATTGTGCCATCTGGATGACGAACCGCCGTGTTGTCGTAAGCGGTGCCGGGATCCCAGGTCCAATGCAGACCGTCCTTGGAGCGTCCGTAATGGGCGATGCGTTTCGGCCAGTTGTTCACAATCAAATGATATTGAACTTCATCGCGCCAGAGGACGGGGTCTTCCAGCGCGCCAGTGTAAGGATAAACGCTTTTCGGACTGAGTCGCCGCCAGGGTTTCAACCCGTCTTCGCTGATCCAAACAGTTCCGGCTCGTGTAATCATCAGGAAACTGCCGTCCTCTCGTCGGGCAAATGTTTTGTTGGACATGGAAGGCTCGGTGACGTCGAACCGGGGTTTCACCGGTTCCCATGGGCCGTTGATATTTTTAGACCGGTAATCTTTGCCGGTGACGGATACAACGTAGGTGCCGTCCTTTGTCTGGTAAATTTCAGCGTTATGCCCCGGACCGATCTCTTCGATGACCGTAAACGGGTCGGTCGGTTTGTCTGCCACGGCATGGACCAGTTGTGAGTGAACCCAGTATTTGTGGCCTTTGTTTTGTGGCCAACGAACCGTGAAAAGATGTTCTTTACCATCCGGGCCAACAATACCACTCGCGCACCAGTACGACCACTGCGGATCCTCAATACCGTTTTTCACAACGCGCGGTTTCACGTTGTCACCACCCCAACAGTCCCTTTCCAAACCATCCGTGACCGGAATCGGAAGGATCAGATCCATGAAGGCGCCACCTCGCACCAGTCCTTCAGGCGTCTTGTACGGATCGGCAGCAATGACAACACTCGCAAGTGAAAGCCCAATGACAAAGGAGAATCTCATCAGTCTTTCCAAACCAGGATTTCGCTGACGCCGCTGCGTGACTTGCCCTGATGAGTAAAGACAACACGTAGTTTCGAGGCGGTTTGTTTCGGGAACGTAACGGTGTTCACGGCGCTGCCGACAGGTTTGGCCGGCGTTTTGACTTGGCCGGGGACTTCGCGCCATTCGGTACCATTCCAAATCTCAACGGTGTAGGAGGCAGGCGGTTGAACGCCGCCACGGTCGTCATAAATGCACAGCTCAACCCGTCCAAATTCTTTTGGCGCGCCGAAATCCACTTCGAGCCAATCGGTGGCGTTGGGCGAGCCGTAGGAAGTCCAACGGTTCATCGGCGTCGGACGGTACACAATCTTGCCGTCGTTGGCGCGCGCGGGTACGCCGCCAAAGGCGTCGTGAAACGACGCGCTGATTTTCGGAAAGCCCTTGCCGCTCATGTTCAGCGCGAGATTGCCGGGCGGCGGCGGAGCGACCTCAAACGTTCCCTTCAACTCGCCCCATGCTTCCACCTCGGTCAGACCGGTGCGTCCGCCGGGGGCATGAGTGAAGACGATGCGCAGTTTCCGTGCATTGAGTGTGGGGAAGTTGACAACGTTGGCGCGATGGCCGGTAGGCTGCACAGGGGTGCGGGTTTGTTTCGGGATAGCGGCCCATGTTTGGCCAGTCCAATATTCGAGGTCAAAACGGACGGGCGCGACAATTTTTTCTCCGTCATCGAGGAAATAGAGTTTTACGGTGTCGAGTGGGCGCGGGACTCCGAGGTCGGCTTCGATCCAGTCGGTGGCGTTGGGCGAGCCTTCGGTGGTCCAGCGGTTCGGTGGGTGGAGATGATACCAGTAGTTGCCGTCGTTGAGTTTCGAGAGCGACGTGCGCGCAGCGGTAAACGACGATTGCAGTTGCGGGTAGTAATCGCCGTCGTTGTTAACGAGATAGTTGACCGCTGTGGCGGTCTTTTCCGGTACAGCGGCGGGGAGCTTGGCGGTGAGGACACCCAACTTGTCGGACGAGGCGATTTTCTTGTCATCCACGAGCAGATGCAAACCCGCTCCCAGACCATAACGGGTGCCGGTTTTGTCCCAGACGACGCTGACGCGGTGGCCGCGATACGGCAGGTCATCGAGCGCGAACCACGGCCAGTCGGCTGGTGCCAGCGGATCAATTTCGAGCACATCGTCGGCGCGCGGTTTGACGCCGACAAGACCGGTGATGATGAGGTCGTTGTAGCCGCTGTGGAAATAGTGTTCGCTGTGATTGTAGCCGTCGTGGCCTTCCCATGATCCGGTGTCAGGATGCGCGGCTTCGGCAATGTAGGGCTTCCCGTTTTTGCGGTGCGTCATTGTGTAGATGCGAAGCAACTGGAAGTAATCGGCACGGGAGATGACATTCTGGCGGTAGTTCTGGAGCAGATTGGCGAGCGCCTTGAGGGTCTGCGTGGTGGCGTAGGGCCACGACTGGCCGCTCCACCAGCAACATGATTTCTTGAGGAGGAACATCGGATCGTTACGTCCGACAAAACTGGGACCGAACGGCGCAAAGAAATATTTCGGGTCCATCAGGAACTTCCATGCCGACTCGTAGCCGGGATCGGGCATATTGAACTGCCACGGCACGTAACCGATCAACTCGCGTCCTTCCGGGCTGCCGGCAAACGGGCCATCCTCGTAGATCAGTGTGCCGGCCTTGATGGGTTTGCCCGGGTAGTCCTTCTCGTTGGACTCGTTGTTTTTGAAGCGAATGAGAAAAAACTCGCGCCGTTTGTCCCAGAGGCGGGACTGGACGCGATCTTTCAACGTGGCGGCAAGGACGCGAAACTTGTCGGCGTTGGTTTTGTCGCCGGCGAGTTCGGCGATGCGGGCAATGGCGCAGGCATCAGCCCACATGTAGGCGTTGAACGAAGGCCGATAGCTCTGCGCGCCGCGCAGGATGTCACGCGTCTGGCGGCTGGCAATGTTGAACTCCATCCCGTCGTCGTGACCGATCTGCCAAAACATACCTTCCTCCGGCACGAAATGGCGTTTCACCCAGCCTTCGTAGTTCTTGATCAGATCGGGAAGCAGATCGGTGAGGAAGGCGTTGTCGGGATGAACCAGGTGCACAGCCCAAATCGAATCCGCAAGCCAGGTGCTGTAGTTGCGCGGCTGCGCCCCCGGCGTGCGAAACCAGTATCGGCCGTAGTCACGGGCATAACGTGGATCGCGCAGCCAGCGGACTTCGTAGAGTTGGTGACCGGCAGGGCAACTGATCGCACCGTACGCGCCCGACCAAAACGGCCGATCAATGAACTCCGTGTATGAATAACCGCTTGCCGGCGAACCGTAGGTGAGATGCTTGGTGGTCAGTTCCCATCGGTAGTAATAGGTCGTGTTGATTTCCGCGTCGGGACACTCGAAAAACGGGATATTGGCCTTGTACCAATCCCAGTCACGGTTGTCCCAGAAGGTCTGCGCATCAAGCAGCGCTTGTTTATCGAGAATAGCCGCACTGGCAGAACACGCGGCAGTTGCGAGCAGGCAAAGTAGTGTCGTTTTCATGGCGTGAGGGGCTTCACAAAACGATTCGCATCCCAACCGCCCGGACCACAGTGAGCGGCTGACAACTTGTTGCCGCAAATGCGAACCACCCAACAAAGCGGTCCGCAGGAAAGAATGTCGTATTGGCGCGGGTCGGGCGGCGGTTTGCCGTCGAAAAAGCAGTTCAGGTCGGCGGCGTGATGCTTCGGGTCGGGCCAACGGTAATGCTCGGCATGGTGATTGTGCCCGTGAAAAAAGGCTACCACGTTGTAATCATAAATCAGTTCGTAAAGCGCCTTGCGCTGAGCGGACGTCCACCAATTCCAATCATTCAGCGAAAAACTGTCGAATCCGTAATGCTGCAAAATCAGTACCGGCGCGCCGGATTTTCCGACCCGGCACGCCAGATACTCCTTGAGAAACGACAATGCGCCCTGCGGATCATTCCAACTGCCCGGCCCGGTTTTGCCGAACTTGAACGGGGTCTGAGTGTCCGTCGCATCGGCGGCACAAAGTCCGAGGAAGACAAAATGAACCCCGTCCCAATGAAGCGCGTAGTGGACACCGTTGGACGAGATGGCGCTGAGCAATCCTGCCTTTTCGAATTGCCGGTTGCGCTCCAGTAATCCCTGCCGTGTCGGTCCGGCGACGGGGCCGTCGTGGTTACCCGCGATGGCAAAGACCGGTACCGCGCTGCTGCCGAACAAAAAACCCGTGGCAGGAAACAACGAGTCGAAGTCCCGCCATTGTTCCTGCTGACGTGCCGGCTCACGATGCCCGTCGGTCAGGTCGCCCAAAATAAAAAGCCCCCGCGGAATCGCCACCGTACCGATGTCCGGCAACGGACAACCCCGCCCCGGCAGTTCGCGTATCGTTTTGAGATTCGCCTGCAACCTAGCCAGCGTCTGCTCGCGTGTGACCGGCGGATTCTCTTTCAATCTCTCCACGCCAATGTGCGTATCAGACAACAGGAAAAACGTGAAATCGCGCGCCTGGACCACCGTGGTCAGCAGCGCCACCAACAAGGTCGAAACAACGCGCGGGATCATTCTCCTCCCATCCGCCCACCGTAAAACTCATCGAACAGGGCAAAGGCTTCGGGATCATAGCGTTTCAAGCCGTCGGGACCATTGTCCGGTTTCGGGCCGGTCATGCCGAGGTCGCCGTGCGTGCCGAAATACCACATGCTCAGCTCGGCAAAAAACTCGTCGGGATTTTTCCCGGCGTAACTACCCCGCCAACGACCGGCATCGAGCGATTTCCGATATTGTTCGTCGAACCGCGCTCGAAGTTTTTTCGTCATCCCGTACGTGCGCACGACGTGGGCGAACTCGTGCACGCAAATGTCACGTCCGCGATACGGGTCTTTGTCCAGCTTGAGGAGGTTTTCCTCGCCACAGGAGACCAGTTTGCCGCCCATGCCGCGGGTCCGTTGATCGCGGGTCTGACCATGATACTCGTCCAACGGTTTCCCTTTGTCATGCCGCCATTCGGGCAGGTCGGTTGTCACCTGATTGCGTCCGATGATGTGCAGTTCCACGCCGGCCGCAATCAGTTTTGCTGTCACGGCAGGCAGCTTGCCCAGCATCAGGGACAACCGATCGTAGGCGGCCTGAAGCGCCTCATCGGCGACAACCTCATGCGCTTTGATTGGCAAACCGTGAAACAAAAGTTGTTTCGAGAAAAAATCTCTCTCCGGCGGATCGAGACGGGTGATGGCGGGACGAGTTTCGTCGGTGGCGGCGATCCAGACGATGGATCGGCCGCCGCGGTTGTTGCGGGCGTAATTTGGAATGGCCAGCAACGGCGAGCCGTCGGCAAAACGACCGCGGATGGCGACGACCCCTTCCAGCAGGTCCGGTTTCCACTCGGCAACCAGCGGCGTATCGGGCAACAAAACACCGTCAATGTTCTGATCCACGCTCTCGATGTTGTAGATCAACGGCCCGTACCGCAGCGCCACGCGTCCCCGGTCGGCCACCACCCGTTGATCCGCCCGCACCCGTTGTACGCGCAGCGGCAGTTCGAAGCGCACGGTGTCGCCGCTTTTCCATTCTCGACGGATGACAGCATAGCCGTCTTTCATTTCCGGTGTCACGGGCTGGCCGTTGACGGTGAGCGCGGCGAGGCCATTGGCATCGGGTGTGGCACGGTAGAGCGCGCTGACATTGCGGTTCGGTGCGCGCAGGTGAAGCGCAAAAAAACGTGGGAGGGACCGTGGTGCCCCGACACCGGCGGACGGTCGCAGCACTGAGGCCGCTCCCACATTGCCAGCAACGGGATTGATGATGATTTCGACGGCGCCTTTCCACGGGTAATCGGTGCGCTGGACAATTTCCAGGTCGGGGGCGACACGGACCGTGCTGCCGACGTAAAGATTAACAAATAGGCCATCCGAACTCCGCGTGTACATCCATGTCGGCAGCATCAGAAGCGTTCGCGGGATGTTCCCAATGCAACACGGGCAACCATGCCACGGGTAGCGTTCGTGTGACTGGTCAAGGGGGTTGGTGTAGGTAAAGTTCCTGGCAGGCAGGTCAACAGAACCGAGGATGGCGTTGTAGAGCGTCTCCTCCATGAGATCGGCATACCGCGCCTCGTGATAGGCAAGGTTCATTCGATACTGGAAGAACAATTCGCCGCAGTCGGCACAGGATTCGCAGTACGCGTGGTTCGGGAGGGAATAGTTTTTGCCGAATCCTTCCGCGGTCTCGCCGCTGCCGATGCCGCCGGTGATGTAATACTTCTTGTTGACCAGGTTGTCCCAAAGCGACTTTACGGCACTCTGGTATTCGGCGTCCCCCGTTTCCATCGCGATATCGGCCATGCCCGAATAGAGGTAGGCAGCGCGCACGGCATGACCGACGGCCTCGTACTGCTGGACAACCGGCAGGTGTGTCTGGTCGTAGCTGGAACCGTTGCGACGGCAATCGAGCAGGAATTTTGAGAGGCGAATATACTTGTCGCCCTTGCCGGCGCCCTCGACTTCATTGACAAGACGGGCAAGTCGAACAAGCGCCATTTCGAGCGCCTGATGTCCGTCGTACCATGTCTTTTTGGGTGACGGACCGATGTGAGCGTCCCAACAATCCGCCAGTTTTTTGGCGGCATCGTACATCTGGCGGTTACCAGTGAGCCAGTAGTGGGCAATGGCGGCGTCAATGAAGTAGCCGGCGACATAACCTTCGTGATCGCCCACGTGCGTCCATCGCTCATTTTTGGCGGCAAGCGTGAACCGGGTCTGTAGATAACCGTCTGGTTCCTGCGCGGCGAGCAGGATCGGGATCCACTCGTCGAGTTTGGCGCGGATCGCCTTTTGCGCCTGCACAATCTCGGCGTCTCCCTGCGGGTCCAACAACAAGGCCAGGCACATGGCCTCGACGGTGTTGAGCGTGTAGGCGTTGGCCCAGGGCGCGCCGATGTGTGGTTTGTACGGGCGCCCGGCGTTCTTGTTGCCAGCCTCGATAAAGTTCTGGATGCCTCCCTCCTTCAGGGCTGGGTCGGAAAGTTTGGCAATGCAATGAGGAATCCAGTGAACAATCTGCTGTTTGAGGCGCGGCGTCCACAACGGACTATTAACCTTCCACACGCGGGTCGGAATCGGATCAAGGCGTGGTTTTGGCGTGGCGGTCTCGACGCGAACCCGAAGAGTATCGGAGGCACTCTGTTGTCCATTGACCGCCGTCACTTTCAAGACGTAATCGCCCGGTGTGGAAAACTGGGCGGTTCCGTCGCCAAAGGTCACCTCGCCCGGTCCGGATGCCTTGCTCCAGGTAACGGATTCCGACGGGCCGCGTACTTCCGGGTGCAGATAGGTTTTCGCCGGTAAGACCACGATGCGGTCAGGGCCGGCGACGATGCGCGGGGCGAACTTGGGCGAGTTGCCCGCGTCATAGACTTTCCATTCGATGATGCCGGTGGAAAATTTGTTTGAACCGGTCATTTCCAGGCGCAATTTGGGCGTCGTCACCTCGGCGAACGTGGCCGTGTTGTAGCGTCCTCCGACCACTCCCACCTCGGCAAGTGGTGCGAACGCCTTGCCATCCCAGTACAACAGTCGCGCGGAGACGGGCAGACGGACACCTTGTCCGTCATCCCACCAGTACACATCCACCTTGCGGGTGTGGATCGGCTGGCTCCAATCGTATTGAACCCATTGCGTGCCGCTCTGCGGCCAGTTGCCGTAGGCGCCGTGACTGTGATCGCCCTTGTGGCGCGGCTCAAAACCATCGTTGATCGCCTCCAGCGTTTCGTGTCCGGAAACGAACGACGTGGACGGAGTGGCAAACAGGGCCAGATTTAGTTCGCTGCCAAACGCCGCCGCCGCAGCAGCGGCAACAAGACTGAGGCTGGTGGCAAAAAGGCGGGCTTTCATTTCATTGTCCTCCCAGGGCGTCACGGTTCAAGTGAACCGTCGTCGTTGTTTTGTTTTCGATGCGGAAATAGTCAAAATCAGAAAAACCGCCGGTTGTTTTTGTCGCGTAATGGAACAAGGCGAACCGGTATCCCATGAAATGCGGAATGGTATAGATCATCTTCAACGGCGTGCCGATGGCCGTCCATTGCCAGGCGTCCAGACTGTAGAAGAAACGAGCCGTATCGGCGCGATTTTTGAAATCGCAATCAATCTTCAGATAAACGGTGTTTCGCGTCAACGGTATGCTCTGCAGTTCCACCGGCGCGCCGTCGGCGGCGCTGGCCATGATGATGGCGCGAGTGTTGGCGGTTTGTTTCACACCGACAAAGCCATATTTCTGCTGTAGCACTGCGAGACCGGCGCAATCGCCATCCTTCATGTTGGTCACATCCAGCGCGGTCGAAACGGAACATTCCGGACCGAATGTTCGTTGGGTGAGCGTGTTTCGCGCCGCAAGCAAATCTGGGACGACATGGCCGCCGATCAGGCGCAAAAAGCCGGGACGCTGGGTGAGCGACCAAAAGCGATGGTCGGGATTATGGTTCCATTGCCAGACAAGCGACGGGGTTGCACCGCGATCAAACTCGTCGGAAGCGACAAGACCATCGAGATCGCCGCCATCCACAGCGATGTCAAGGATGTCGGGAGCCTTGCCACCCACGCCGAACACGGGCCAGCCGTTTTCCCATCGGACCGGAACCAGGTAGGGAACGCGGCCGACGGCGCCAAAGTCGCGGAACAGCATCGCGTACCAATCACCGTTTGGCGTGTCAATCAGGCAGCCCTGTGCGATGCCCCGATCCTGGAAGGCGACACGGCCTTCATACGGTCCGGTGATCCGGTCAGCGCGATGAACGAGCACGGTGCGCATGCCGCCTTTGGGCCAGCAGATGTTGAGGAGATAATATCGGCCATGGACCTTGCACAACTGAGATCCCTCCGCTTTCAAGCCGATGTTGGGGCCGGCCACGGCACTGGCATCGGGAATGATAACCTGGTGCAATCCGCCCGGTTTGATCGCAGAAGCGTCGGGTTTCAGTTCAACGATCTTGATCTCTCCGGCTCCATAAACCATGTACACCCGTCCGTCGTCGTCGAAGAACAGCGAATGATCATGAAGCGCGGGTTTGAATACGGAGGTCTTCCACGGCCCCTTCTCGATGTCGTTTGTCGTGAAGACATGGGTCTTTCCGGTGGTGCTGGAAAACGTGGTCACATAGAAGGTGCCGTTGTGGTAGCGCAGGCTACTGGCCCACGATCCCTGGCCATAGGCGTTTTTCCCGTTTTGCAATGTGAGCGCATCGTTCTCTGCAAGGGTGTCATACGCGTAGCCAACGAGTCGCCAGTTCACCAGATCCGAGGACTTCATGATCGGTAGTCCCGGACTCAGGTGCATCGTGGTGCTGCTCATGTAGTAGGTGTCTCCCACGCGGATGACGGCAACATCCGGCACATCGGCGTAGATGATGGGATTGGTGGGCGCCCTGGCGTGCGCGAATGTCGTCGTGAACAAAACGGCAAGTATGACAGCGGCGACCATCATGCCTCTATTTGAAAAGCTGTTGCATAAAGTAATACAGGTCCTGTTTCCATTGCGTTGGGTCGTGTCCGTGAGCAGGAACATGCCAGATGTGGGAAACATTCCGTTCTTTCAGGAACACGTGGACTCCCTGGCTGATGTAAATCAGGTCGTCTTTGTTGCCGCACGAAAGCCACAGCAGTTTGAGTTTGCGAAGCGCCAGTGGGTCGGGGATGAGGTCCGCGGGTGGTTTCGTGTTCGGCGCGGAAGAAAAACCGCCGACCCAGGCGAACAAGTCGAGGTGACCAAGCCCGAAGTTCAACGCTTGGCCACCGCCCATCGAAAGGCCGGCAATCGCGCGATAATCGCGGGCGTTATATGTGCTGTAGCGCGATTCGATGGCAGGGATGACATCATCGAGCAGGTCGCGCTCGAACGTGGCAAACGCGGCGGCGGCAGCAAAGACGTTCCCCTCGGCGCGATCGTTCTTTTGTGCGCGTCCGTTCGGCATCACGATGATCATCGGCACCGCTTTTTGTTCTGCAATGAGGTTGTCGAGCAACACATCGGGCGACGCGAAACGTTGCCATTCGGTTTCGTCGCCACCGATGCCATGTAGCAGATAGAGCACGGGATATTTCTTTTCCCGTGTATAATCCGGGGGCGTATAAACCAGCATCTTGCGCTTGGTACCGACGGTCTTGGATTCGTATTCGACCATCTCCAGTTTTCCGTGTGAAATGCCGTTGCGCTTCCGATCAAAACCAACGGGTGGGTCAGGGAAAGCGGGTTTGTCGTCTTCATTTAGCACGATCTGTCTGGCGACTCTGCGCGTTTCCCCGCGGTGTTGCGGCGCAGGATTTATTTGCGCCTCGCGCACCGCCGAGATGACGGCGGCAAACGCCGGCTTGGGTTGCAATGCGCGATCCCAAAGCAACGGATGGCTGGTGCGTCGGTACGGCCAGAAGTTCAACCAGGTGCGGCCGTCGTGCAGTCCCCAGAAGGTGACGCGGCTGATCTTATCCTGGTGCTTCACAAACAAGGCGAAGAGTCTCGCATATTGGTCGGCCAAACGTTGCTGGATGTCGGGGGGCAAGCCGTTAACGAAAGGATCGCGCCCCCCGCTTTGCCTCGCTCCAACATCCGCACTGTCGGTCGCGCGCATCACCACATCAACGTCGAGTTCCGTGATCATCACCTGTACCCCTTCCGCATGAAATGCGATGATCGCTGCCTCGAGTTCCTTGAACGGAATCCTGTCGAGTTGCCAGTGTCCCTGAATGCCAATGGCATCGACAGGCGCGCCACGCTTCTTCAAGTCGCGCAACAACTGCAAGGCCTTGTCGCGCTTCGGGGGCAGTTCGATGCCGTAGTCGTTGTAACAGAGCACAGCCTTCGGGTCTGCTTGCCGCGCCGCCTTAAACGCCTCCGCAATGAAATCCTCGCCGATCGTCGCCAGCCATTTCGACTTCCGCAGATAACCGTTCCCATCGGCGATCGCCTCATTCACCACATCCCAACTTTGTATTTTACCGGCGAAATGCTCGGCCACTGTCGCGATATGGTTGCGCATGCGTTTAAGCACCAGTTCCCGACTGGCGGGGCGGTTGCCATCGGCAAAAAACCACTCCGGACATTGCGCGTGCCAGACCAACGTGTGCCCGTTCACCATCAACCCATTGGCGACAGCCATTTGGACCAGTGCGTCTGCCTGCGCGAAGTCGAACCGCCCCTCGATCCGCTGAAGGTGTTCCATCTTCATGCAGTTCTCCGGCGTCACGGCATTAAACTGTCTCAGCAGAAGCTGCTGTTCCGATTCATTCAACTTGGGTCCACCAATGGCCGTGCCGATGAGAAACCTATTGGAACAGACCCGCGCCAGCGAATCCCCACGCGACCTCTCCACCAAGGGAGCGTCCGACGGTACTTCCCTGCCCCAGGCGAACCGAACTGCAGTGAGCACCAAGAATAAGACAAGGATTTTCGATTTGTCGCTCATGTGAACATTTGGGCCGCTCATTTCAAGCGCAGCACGGTCAGGGAGTTACCGGGGAGGGTGTGGGTAAAGGACGGGCTGTTCACGTTGAGGGTCTGTGTCTTCGGAACAACCTTTGTCGGTTCTTCGAGGGTGTTTTCGTCCGTGGCCTTCTCCGAGGTCAGAACAATGACCTTGGCCGGGCCGCTGACTTTGTTCAGGCCGGCCAGATTGAACTCAACGGCTTGCGCTTCGGGGGCGGCATTGACCACTTTGAGGATGATCTCCCCGGTCTTGTCGTCGCGGCTGGCACTGGCATAGAGGGATTTGATACCGGGCATCTTCGCGTCGTGGATAAGCTTGCCGTCAAGGTAACACTTGATACTGCTGCCTTTGAGTTCAACCCGAATATCGTACCAGCGGCCGGTCTCAATGTGCCCTTCAACCGGCTGACTTTCGATGCCGCCCATTTCAAGGGCGTGACGTGTGTTGCCCCACCCTCCGATGTTCCACCAGGATTTTTCGCCGTCCTGCTGACCAACAATGATCAGGAAACCTTCCCGGCCCGAAAGCTTGCGGGCTTTCAACGTAAAGGTGTAATCGCTCCACGATGGATCGCCGACCACCGCACGCACCTCGGTCTCCCCGCTGCTCTGTCGTAACACGTCGCCCTCCACCTCCCAGTTGCCGCGCGATGTCTTCCAACCGTTCATCGTTCCGTCAAATGCCCACACGGTCTTGCCGTCCTTGGTGACTTTCATGTCTTTGAATTCCGCCTGCGTCTCCCAAGAGCCAACGCCAACCATGCCGCGGACCGTTGTGTCCGTCGTGCCGGCCAGATCAACGGTCACCGGCAGGACTGTGTCGCCCTGGTTCTGACTGAACAATTGCTGAACGTAGTAATTGGCGGTCAACAGGATGTTGGTATTGGTGAAATAGATTAGGTCGGGACGCCACTGCGTGTGTCCCCGTTTGGCCAGCAATGGCGCATACGAGGCCATCCAGACCACGTCGCCATTGCGCTCCAACGATGTCATGTAGGTCGCCTCCGCCAACGCCGAGCGCAGTGTGTTGACGCGATTCACGTCATGCGCGGCGTACTCGCCGAGATACACCTTCGATTTCGACCGGTCGTAGGTATCGTACCGGGTCAGGTTGTTCAGAAACCAGTCCGGCCTCACGTAGTAATGTTCATCCACGATGGGCACGCGAAGCTCATCGGCGAACTTCCATCCTTCAACAAAATCCGTGCCGCTGTGAAACGGGCCAACCGTTCCGACGACGATGATTCCGGGATACTTCGCCTTCACCGCGTCGTAAATCATCTTGAACCGCTCTTTGAATACCGGCGTGATATGCTCCTCGTTACCGACACCAAGGTATTTCAGGCCGAACGGTTCGGGATGCCCGGCCGCCGCACGTTTCGCGCCCCACGTCGAAGTGGACGGGCCGTTGGCCCATTCGATCAAATCCAGCACTTCTTGGACGTAACTCGGCATCTCCTCCATCGGTAGCCCCTTCTGACCCGTACCCCGCGTACGGCCTGAATTCTGACAACAAACGCCCGCCGGCACCACTGGTAACGGCTTGGCTCCGATGTCCTCGCAAAACTGGAAATACTCGAAGTAGCCAAGACCAACCGTTTGGTGATAGCCCCAGATGTTGCGCTGTTCCCGTCGTTGTTCCACCGGTCCAATGGTGTCTTTCCAACGATACATATTGCCCAACCCGTCCCCATGCACAAGGCAGCCGCCGGGGAACCGCATGAACTTTGGCTTCAAATTCGCAATCGCCTGCGCAAGATCCGCGCGCAAACCATTGGGACGGTTGCGAAACGTCTTCTGAGGAAACACCGAAATCACATCCAGACAAATTGGCGCCGTCGTACGGATCACGAAATCCTGCTCCTGACCAGCCTCTATCGTGGCCGAGTATTTCGCCCACCTGTCCGTCAACTTCTGAAATGCCACCTCCCGCCCACCCAACCGCACCGTCACCGAGCCGCCCGCCCCCCGCGCGAAAAACGATACCTCATACTTCTCCCCTGCCCGCAATGGCAGGCCGTCAAAGCCGGTGTTGCGCAATGCGCCGTTCAAGACAACATAATGCGGGTTGTTCGGGTGAATTGGATTGGCCGACTCGACCGCTGCAGTGCCATCCACCCGCTCCCACGCCGTCAACGCATTCCATTCGGGACGATCGGCGGACGAATACTCAAACGACCGATTTTGAATCAACTCGGCATACAATCCGCCATCCGCCGCATAGTTGATGTCCTCAAAGAAAACCCCAAACAGGTCCGGACTAATCGCTTTACCTTCGCTGCCAACGCGAATCACGGCGCGTCCCGAACCAAACGCCTGTCGTACCTGCTCGTATTCATCGTTCGTTAGTCGCAACACGCTGCCGTGACGCAAGCGGTAGGGAAACTGAAAATCGTTAATCGCCGTGAATTGCCCGCCTGCCAAATCCTGACTCATAAACGGTTGATAACCGGCCCCCTTGGAATACTGGTCCAACAACAAACACCACTTCCCCGGCTCGAGCAGGAAACTCGTTGGCCCCTCATATCCGGTCAGCCGCGCCAGTGAAAACCCCGGCACCTCCTGCCACGGCCCCATCAACTTCTCCGCCGTCTCCATCGAGATGGTCTTGAATTTATCATCCTTCGAGAACCGGTAATACCTGCCGCCGTCGCGAATGATGGTTGTATCAATGATGTGGTTTGGTCTCTCGATATAGACAAACGGCTTGCCGAATGTCTTGAAATCTCGCGTACGGCAGGCCCAAATTCGGTGCTTGGCAAACTGATCCTGCGCCGTCGTCGAAGCCCAAAATACCAGATAATCCTGTGTCTCTTCGTCATACACCGCCTCCGGTGCCCACGCGCAACCGGCATTGTCAGGAGCCACTTGCGCCAATCGCGGTTCCGACCAGTTCACCAGGTCCGCCGATTCCCACACGACGATGGATTTGCTGCCGGCGCGAACAGCGCGTTTCCAGTCCCGGTTGAAATAAATGGATAAATCCGTCGCAATCAGAAAAAACTTTCTCCCATCACCCGAGCGCAACAGATACGGATCGCGCACCCCCTTCTCGCCCAGTCTACTGATTAATATCGGCTTCCCCCCGTTGAGCGCCTCCCAACGGCGACCATCCCGGCTCAGACAGAAATAAATCTGTTCCGTCATCGGCGAGGACTCACCCTTGAACGTCACAAATAAAAAACCACCTTCCTTCGCAGGGGTGGCCTCATCAAACGAAACACTCACGGGTGTCGGGTTGATTTTCTTACCGGGCTGATTGACCTGAGCCGTTACCGGAACTTTTGGTGCGGAATCTGGCTGAACGCGACCATCGTCGGAAAATTGGATGGGTAGGATACCAGGGCGCTCGCGCCACGGAGCTGTCCCATCGCTACCGAAGTAGCTCGACCACCACTGGCCACGAGCGTCCTTGAAAAACATATTATGGCCACCGTGCGGGATGGCTTCGTATCGCGCGCTGTAGGGACCAAAGAGATTCGTCGAGGTGGCCACCATGCAGCTATACCGCCCCTCGAATACTTCGGCACAACTCAAGTAATACCGTCCATTGGACTTGAAGAGGAACACTCCTTCAAACCCGACGTGATCAAAAGAGTCCTTGCCAAAAATACCGGCACAAAGACCGGAATGATGTTTCGGATTCGGATCGGAGACGGTCGTTTTCAACCAGCGATACGGTTCAGCGAGACCACTCATGTCCGGCTTCATCTTTGCGATCTTGCCGGAATGCCAGAGAAAATACACCGACCCGTCGTCATCTTGAAACAATGAGGCATCAATCTCGTCGCCGAGCCGCTCATTCGGTTGTACGTCTTCATACGGCCCTTCTGCTTTGCCGGTCGTACTCTTGAGCAGGCCACAACCGGAAGTCTTGGCGGTGCCGTCCCAGCCGGGCAGCGAATACGTTAACCAAAACGTTCCTTTCAAGTAATGAATTTCCGGTGCCCACAGCGGTTTCCTCTTTTCGAGATAGGGCCTGTGCCACGGACTGTCTCCGTATTTCCAGACCAAACCGAGCGACTCCCAGTGCACGAGGTCGGGTGACTTCCAGACCTGGATACCTTCGTTGTATTTCCAAAACGGCTCCCGCGTGCCGGTCAGATACCAGGTGCCATCCGGACCTTGGCAAATGGACGTATCGCGCAGCGGGGTATCCATCAAACGCCGCAGGCCGGGAAATTTCGCCTCGGTAGCATCTGCGACTCCGACGCCCACGACAAAAACAGTGACCAACCATTTCCAAAACTTCATTTTCTTTCAGATCCCTGCACGTACGCAACTCGAACACACCGCCGGCGATGTTGCCGAAGTGAGCTTGAAACTTCACAGTAACTTGTGGCTTGCCGCCGGTGAGTACTGACGGAATCGGCAATTCGATCGCGAAGAATTCGTTGGGCTTGTTCCGCTCTACCTTCTGCGCGGCGAGTGTTTCGAGTGTTTCTCCGTCCACAAGAATCTCGAACGACCGATTTCATCGTCGCGTTCCTTTCAAGCATCACCCTTTTACACGGATTACCGTCACCGAGTTACCGGGGAGGGTGTGGGTAAAGGACGGGCTGTTCACGTTGAGGGTCTGTGTCTTCGGAACAACCTTTGTCGGTTCTTCGAGGGTGTTTTCGTCCGTGGCCTTCTCCGAGGTCAGAACAATGACCTTGGCCGGGCCGCTGACTTTGTTCAGGCCGGCCAGATTGAACTCAACGGCTTGCGCTTCGGGGGCGGCATTGACCACTTTGAGGATGATCTCCCCGGTCTTGTCGTCGCGGCTGGCACTGGCATAGAGGGATTTGATACCGGGCATCTTCGCGTCGTGGATAAGCTTGCCGTCAAGGTAACACTTGATACTGCTGCCTTTGAGTTCAACCCGAATATCGTACCAGCGGCCGGTCTCAATGTGCCCTTCAACCGGCTGACTTTCGATGCCGCCCATTTCAAGGGCGTGACGTGTGTTGCCCCACCCTCCGATGTTCCACCAGGATTTTTCGCCGTCGCGTTGGGTTCGGAAGAGGATGAGGAACCCTTCGGCGCCACTGAGTTTACGGGCTTTGAGGCTGAGGGTGTAATCGGTCCACTTCTTGTCGCCAAAGATGGCACGAACGTTTTCGGCATTGCTGGTTTGGGTGAGAACTCCGTCGTTCGCTTTCCAATCGCCATCGCCGAGCAATTTCCAGCCCTTGGTACTGTTGAGGTCGGGTGCGGCGAGTGTTTCGCCGTTGCAGGTGACCTTGATGTCCTTGAATTCGGCCCGCGTGCGCCATGTGCCGACACCGATGGCCCCGCCTTTGGGTGCGGCATCGGTCAGAGGCGCGTCCACAGTAATGGGCAGGACGACGTCGCCGCGGTTCTGGCTGAACATCTGCTGGACGTAATAGGAGGGGATGCCGAAGACGCGGTAGCTGTCGTAATTGATCAGGTTGATGGGCCAGCGTTTGTGGTTGGCGTTGCAAAACAGTGGCGCGTAGCTGGCCATGATGACGACATCGGAGTTGCGTTCCATGCCGGTCATGAAGGCGGCCTCACCGATGGCGCCGCGCAGGTTGCCGAGACCGGCGTCGCGTGTGACGGCGTATTCGCCAACGTAGATTTTGGGGCCGTTGCGGTCGTACTTGTCGTACATGTCAGCACGTTGCATGAAGAATTCGGGAGTGCTGTAATAATGTTCATCCACAATTTCGGGCATTGGGTCTTTCGGATAGCCGCCGGCCCAATGGTTGGCGATGAGTTTGATTTGTGGGTAACGCGCTTTGATGGCCTTGTAAAATAGTGGCCAACGCTCATGATAGGCTTTGCCGCCGTTCTCGTTGCCGATCTCAATATATTTCAGGTTGAACGGCGCAGGATGACCGGCTTTGGCGCGCAGCGCGCCCCACGGACTGTCCACGGGGCCGTTGGCGTATTCGATGGCATCGAGCGCATCTTGGACAAACTCATCCATCCGTTCCATCGGCACGTTCTCTTTGTGCGACATGCCGCAGTTGATGACGAAGAGAGGTTCGCAACCGAGGTCTTCACACATAACCAGATATTCGTGGTAGCCGACGCCGTGAGTGGCTTCGTAGCCCCAAATATTGTGTTGCGTGCGACGCTCCGAAGGGTCACCGATGGTCTGTTTCCAACGATAGGCTTCCTTCATTGTGTCGCCTTCGACCCAGCAACCACCGGGAAAACGGTTGAAGGAGGGATTGAGTCCAACGAGCATTTCCATCAGATCGGGACGCAACCCATGGCCTTTCCAGGTCTTGGTGGGCATGAGCGAAACCATGTCCAGCCAGAAAGTGCCCGGTCGGTCGGTGCTGATAACCAAACGCGCTTTTGGATCGGTGCCCGCTGCCGTGAGGATCGCGCCGAACTTGCGCCAGTCGGTCGTGAGCTGGTTGAAGGTTTCCCGGGCATAGACAAGACCATCGCTGCTCTCCAGGCTCACGGTGAGCGGCCCGGTGAAATGGCCGTCGCCTCGGGCGTCAAACGAAAGTTGATAGCTGTCTCCCTTCACAATTCCCATGCCGTAAAAACCGCCATTGGCTACTCCCACACGCCCGTTGCCCGTCTCGGCAATGACCACCTTGAGCGAACGGGGATTTTTCGGGCTGAGCGGTTTTTCCCGATCAATGCTCAATTCCACTTTGGCCAGGCCGCTGCTGACCGTCGTCCAGTGAACCGGTGTGTCCGCGTCCTCAAAATTGCGATTCCGGACATGTTCCGGGTAGATGCCGCCATCGGTGGAAAGGTTGATGTCCTCGAAAAAAATGCCCCACAACATCGGGGAAATCTTGTGCCCTGGCTGATCCACCTGCACGGTAACACTGGCGGGTTTGGCGGAAACCACCGCGCTCAGGCTGAGCGCAACAACGAGGCAAATGAGCGTTTTCATGTTTTCACTTTCCCAAAACCGGGTTGACAGTGTAAATATTGACTTTGCTTGACCGTCAAATACGCATGAAAACCTGTACCATGGCCGATGTCGCCAAACAGGCCGGCGTCTCCAAAAACGCCGTCTCGCTCGCGTTGCGTCATGACCCTCGCATTCCGGCCGTCACCCGTGAACGCATCCTGCGCGTCTGCCGCCAGATGGGCTATCGTCCCAATCCGACTGTCGGCGAACTGATGGCCCGTCTTCGCAAGGGGCGCCACCCCGCCGCGCGCGCGCCATTGGCCCTGATCAACGCCAACCGCGACCCGCAGGCATTTGTCCATCACCCCACCATCCCCACCTATGTGGCAGGCTGTCGCCGCCGTGCCGAGTCGCTGGGGTATTTTCTCGACGATTTCTGGTTGCACGATCCCCGGATGGATGGCAACGCGATGTGCCGCGTGTTTCACGCCCGAAACATCCGCGGCGTGGTGATCGTCGGCCTGATGGACGAAAACCGGTTGCCATCTACTTTTCTTCCCGTGATCGAACGTTATCCCTGCGTCGTCACCGGCGTCAGTACCCGCGATCCCGCCTTGTCTTATGCCTGCGTGGATCATCATCGTCTGACGCTGGAAGCGATGGAGCAGGTTCGCGCTCTCGGTTATCGGCGACCGGGGCTGGTGTTGGACCGCGTGATTGATGCACTGGTGAGCGGACGATTCACCGCGGGATACCTGGTGGGGCAACGCCATTTGCCGTCGCGCGACCGTCTGCCGCCGTTTTACGACGTTGCCGAGGCGCGCCGTTGTCCCGCTTTGTTTTACGAATGGAAACAGCGATATCGGCCCGATGTGATTTTCACCCTCTACAACGTCGTGCAAGACTGGGTGGAGGCCGAGGGGCTGCGTGTTCCAGATGACCTCGGCCTCGTTCAATTGGAAGTGCGCGCTTCCCAGCCCGAATGGGCCGGCATGAACCAACACAACGACCTCGTTGGCGAGGCGGCGATGGACATGTTGGTGGGGATGATTCATCGCGGCGAGAAAGGCGCGCCGGAATTTCCGCGTGCCACGCTTATCGGCGCCACCTGGCGAGACGGCACCACCGTCCGTCTCCAGCAATGCCGTTCCGGTCGCGCGGTCATTTGAGCTTCTTTTCCAGCAGGAATTTCCAACTCCAGGTGCCATCCCAAATGCGTTTGATTTTTTTGTCTTCGCCCTTGGTCTCTTTGAGATTTTTGCACCGGTAGGCAGCGCGAAGTTGGTCGTCGGTGATCTGGATGACGAAGAACCCGATGTCGGTGTGGCCGTCGTTGATGCAATCCCATTTCTTCGTCTCACCTTCCGGCGCCCATTGTCGTAGGCCGGTGCCGGTATGGCCGTAGATATAAAGAATGACGTTGTAATCCTTGGCAGCGTCGTAGGCCGCTTTCCAGTCTTCCTTGATCCACCAGTCGGTGTCGAACCCGCAATGACTCAGGAGTACGACGGGCCGCCCGCTCGTGCCCACTTTCTCCGCAAGGTCTCGCTTGAGGAAACTCAACGAGCCTTGCGGGTCATGCCAGACGGGCGAGTACTTGATGTTGGGGTTTTGTTTGTCGGCGGGATAGAGATTAAGTTGAACGAAGTGGACGTCATCCCAATCCCACGAATAATGCAGGCCGTTGTCAGAGAGGTGAGAGATCAGCCCCTTTTGTTTGCGAATCAGATTCCGCTTCTTAAGCTGGCCCTGGGAACTAAACCCGCTTTTCTCCTTGCCCTCCGGCGGGCCGTCATGGTTCCCCCACCCTTCAAACGCCGGGTACTTCAACAAGCCGTCGGTACCGTCAAGACCAAAGTCAGCGACAAAAAGTTGATATTGAGTGGCGCTGGTTTTCAAGTCGCCGTCGTCAATCAGGTCGCCCAATACCACCACGCCACGCGGCGGAGCAATTAAACCGCCGCCGAGTTTGTCGGGCCACGCCACAGTGCTGATGCGATTCATCTCTTCGATGGAGGCGCGGTTGAGATCGTTATGGTGACCGAGTTTGTGTTCCGGCTCGCGGTAATGGCAGTCGGAAGTCGAGATGAAAGTGACGTTGCGGGCCGTAACGCTTCCCACCAACAACAACCACAGTACCAAAATCAGGCGTTTTTTCATTGTATCTCCTTCAACACAAACGGTTCAAACAATCCGTAGCCGACCGTGTTGTAGTCGGCGCCGGGCGGCGGAGTTTTCGGCGCAACCTGAAACATGCGAGGCCAGGCACTACCCAACGGCGCTTTACCGTGGTGTGGGCCAAGCGTGTTCCTCAACGTGCCAATCACCGTCACTTCAACAGTATTCGCGCCCCGCTTGATGAACTCGGTCACGTCGCATTCCCACGGCGGGGCCGTGATGAAGCCGGCGTGCTTCCCGTTGACAGCTACCTTCGCCACACTGCCATACCACGACGGCAATGTGACCACAAACCGCCCGCCGCGATTCGGCACGTTGACGGTGCTCCGATACGATACGCCGGCGCTATAGAACGGGTGGTCTTGCTGGTTCCAGCGACCGAGCTTTAACGGCTGGTCGGGTGCGCTGACAAAACCTTTTTCTGACGGGCGCAACGAGAAGTCGCCGAGCACATAGGCGGGTTCCAGTTCGTGGAAAACTGTAAACGGCGCGGCTTTGATTGTGACGGTGTTCTCGCCGACCCGCGCGACTTTGTCCAGCGGGATGCGCCTAAAGGATTTGTCCAACCACCAGTCGCCCGGCGTGGCGCGGATCGGCTGGCCGTTACAGGTGATGGTGTAGAGGTCGGGCCGCTCGATAACGATGGCGAGATTGGCAGGAACACGTTCGGCGATGGTGAATTTGTAGTTGGCTTCAAAGCCGGGCGCGTCGGCCAGCTTCCGCGAAATGATCTCGTCCTTGAACTGTACGGCGCTATCCCACGGGTTGCGTTCAAAGCCGTTCTTTTTGAAGGCGAACTGATTCGCCTCGTAAAAATACACGTCCTTCTTTGTCTCGCCGACGGCGGTGACGTCCACGTAGTCCAGCGTCAACACGTTCGGCTCGACGCGCCGCACCTCCACAGAATCAGCAACCAGCGTAGTAACCGTCTCCGTGCGAGTTGGCGGAGGCCGAAGCGGATTGCGGGACAAAAACAGCAGCAGGCTGCCCGACGGCGGCAGTTGAAAACTGGCGGTGGCGGGGCGCGTTTTGCCCGTGTAGAGGTCCCATTGCTCGATGCCGGGCAGGTCGGTTTCAATGACACCGGCGGACGGGTGTTCAATGCTGGTGTTTACCAGGAATAGCAACTGACCCTCGTCAAGTTGCCGTCGCTGGTGAAAGAGAATCCCCTTGTCGTCGGAGGCGCGTCGGATGGCGAACCCTTCCGAGCGAAGCGCCGGCAAATCAAACTTCGCGCCGAGTGAGGAGACACGGTCGGTGGCGGCACCGTCCACGCGAACAATCGGCTCTCCGCAACGGAACAGCCTGCCGCGGAACTCACTCAGCAGCTTCAACGTCGTGCTTTCGAGGTTCTCCGTGCCGGGCGGAAGGATGACGGTGTGATAACTTCGTTGGCCAACGACCAGTTCACCGTTTTTGACAGAGCCATGGCGGGCAATGATGTCCTCGTCTCCGAGGTCATACTCGACCTGTGCGGTTTCCAGCGTCATCAGGAAACTGAAGAAGGCGTCGCCGAGTTCTTTCAATTTGGTTTTGTTGCCCTGATACATCCACGCCGTAGTCGTCGGCTCAAGGACGAGGATGCGATTGATCTGTTGGCCCTGCGAAAGCGCACAGGACAACCGTGCCAGGTAGCCGGCGTTGACGTGATAGGCTTCCCACCACGGTTCATGGTAGCTGAATGATTGCGGGTGATCGCGTTTGCGGGTACCGCGAATGGTGATGAAAGAGAGGTGCTCGTCGAAAAGGTTCACACCGAGCACGCCGAGCCAGTCGGCAATGCGTTTCATATCCTCGAAACGCAAATCCCAGCCACCCGCGCCGTAAATTTCGCAGAGCCTGCGTTGCCGTCCAAGTTGATTGGCGACGCTGGCCAGTTCGCGCACCATCCGGACGTTGCCAAACTGGGCGTTGCAGTCCTCGCGATATTGGTTCATCAGGCAGTCAATGCCGGGAATCTGCTGCCAGGCGGCCATAGCCATGTTGTCGGGGACGCTGATGCAAGTGGGCCATGCGTGATCCCAGTAATGGCCGGTGAAGGCGAGTTTATGTTTGGCACACCAGTCATAGTAGGGTTTGGCCCAGCGTTCGATGAACAGTTCATTGAGCAGTTTGAAATAGTCGTGTCGGACTTTCCGCCAGTCGCCGATTTCCTCTTTCAGTGATGGCAGGCTGGAGATGAGGTTGTAGCCCCAGCGTTTCTGGAATTGTTCCGGCAGATCGTCGGTCCACGGCAAGCCGCCCGCGGGTATCAGTTCCGGCTCGTCTGTGAACGAGCCGGGGATACGTTGGCCGAACTCGCGGCCAACTTCGCGCCGATACGCTTCCAGCGTCACTTCGAGGAATTTTTCTGTCACGCCGGGATAGAGCAGGTCCACGTAACAACGGTCGCCGTGCCAGCCGCGATTCGGGGCGCGCAGAATCGTCGCCACAAGATAACGACCATCGTCAAGTCGCGTCACGGCGAGCGTGTTCGTCTGTGGTTCGGGCGGTTTGGTGACGACACGAAGGTCGAGGCCGCGTCCGCGCGATTCGGGCATTAGTTCCGGCACCCATCCCCCAGCGAAACCGGACGGGTAGGAGTTCTCGTCGTAAATCCAAACATTCATGTCGAGCCGTTCCGCTTCGCGCAGCGCGACCTTCCAGAGACGGAACCAATCCTTGCCGAGATACGGGGTCATCAGGCCGGGACGGGGATGAACGAAGACCTGTTTGACCTGTTGGCTGGCGAGATCGCGCAAAGTGTCGCGGATTTGTTGCTCGGTGAGCAGGTCGTTCCAGACCCAGAGCGGCGCGGTGGAATACTCGCGTGGCGGATTGACGAAAAGTTCTCTTACGGCGCGCGCCTCGATGCCAACAGCGAGCGACGGCGCTATCAGCAGCAAAAAGAGGAGCGTTTTCATTTTACTGCGGCAGAGGCTTTTGGCTGGTCATGCCCCAGGTATCATCCAATTTTCGTTCAGCAACCGTTATTTCGTTGTCGGTGATGTGAACGACAAAAAAACCGTGAGTGGGTATTTCCTTTTTCTTGGGGTCGCCGCGGTAATGAGGTGGATGATAGATGTTAATGCCTTCCCATTGGTAGATGAGCGGTTTGTGGGCATGGCCGTGAAAGATGGCGATCACGTTGTAGGGTTTGATGGCGGCCAGGTAGTCTTTGCGCCATTCGTCAGGCCACCAGCGCAGGCTGTGTTCCTTGTCAAAGCCGAAATGGTGCATGAGGATGACGGGGCGACCGCTGTTGGCGACGTTGCGTTTCAGGTCCTGGACCAGGAACTCAAAACTGTGTTCGGGGTCATAGACGCGAGCGGTGGTCCCCGGCGAGATACCGCAGTTGACGAAGTGGATACCGTCCCAGTCCCAGGAATAGTGAAGTCCGTTTTCCGAGATGGCGGTGAGGCCGATGCGTCGTTTGTTCCGCTCACGGATACCGGCGCGCACTGGTGAGGTTGTGCCGCCGTCGTGGTTGCCGAATGTTTCGTAGAGGGGCCAGTGAAGCCGTCCGTCTTTGCCGGTCAGGCCGTAATCGCGAAGGAAAAGTTCCCACTGTTCCGGCTTGGCTTTGTTGGTGATGTCGCCGATGTGGAGGACGCCGCGCGGGTTGCTGACCGTGCCGCCGAGTGGCGCGGGATAGGGCGTGCCGGGCAATTGGTTCATCTTGTCCACGAGCGAGGCCAACATGACATCGCCGTTGGTGCTGGTCCCGTAATGCGTGTCGGAGACGACAAAGAAAGTCAGGTCGCGCGCTGCCCACGCGGTCATCACGGACAGCAAGAGGCAAAGTAACAGCAAGAAAATCAGTTTGGAACGCATAACAATACTCAATATGGTTGATGTTACCTCTACCCGCAACTTTCCTGTCCGTCCATGTCCGAAAGGCAATTTCGCATACGCGCCGTGCCTTTTAGGAGCGCAGTCCCCGTTTCGCTCGGAAATGAGACGGACGCAGTCCTGTCCACCGCTGAAATGCGTTGGAAAAGGCAAAGGGATTGTCGTAGCCGACGTGGGCGGCCACGACCTGAAGTTTGTCGTCACCGCTCGCCAACAACTCGGCGGCCCGTTGCATCCGCAGATGAGTCAGTTGTTGCATGGGCGAGCGTCCGAACATCTCCAGGCTCCTTTGCCGCAGTTGTTCGCGGCTGCAATGCGCCGCGGCGGCCAGCGAGGATAGGGTCCACGGTTTTGCCAGTGTTTTCACCACCTGTTCCCAGGCGAGCGTGAAGGAATCGTCGCGCGGCAGTGGATTGGCAAATCGCACGACGTTCCCATGGATCAGTTCCACGCTGTGATGTTGCAGAGCCGGTGAAGCCGCTCCGCGGCATTCCGCCAGCAAGCCGGCAATGGCATGTTGCAGCGGCGCGACGTCAAATCGCCCCAAAAGCGGCGAAGTAGCGCCGGCAATGGGCCATTGATGGCGCGGTTGTTGGTAACAAACCCACACAAACACCCATGGTTCCTGCCCCACCTGTTCAAACGACTCCAGGATATACGGAGGCAGCAAGCATCCCGTACCGGGACGGCATGGTTGCCAACGACCGTTGACCAGCACCCGTCCCTGGCCGGAAAGCGTGGCAAAAAAATAACTGACCTTCTGGCATGTCCGCACAATCCGATATCCAGGAGTTGCGTAGATCTGTCCCGTGTGCAGAATCTGTCGCTCGGCCAGCACCGCGCAAACGGGCATTTCGCGCAACCAGGCCGTCGAGTTCTCGCTGGCCACTCGCACTCCCTCAAGCCGTGTCCCTTTCGGGTGGCGGGTGACATCGCGCGCAAGCGTTGGAAACTTCACCATACTTATCGCTCTCCGAGCCAGCCAACGGGCAATTGATCCGTGAGGTCGATCTCACCGCGCATCAGTTTCGCGCCCCACCCGGCCAAACGCAGGTAGGCGTCGCTGGGCAATCCTTCCAGCCCCACAAACCCGTCGGGTGGCTGCGACACACATTTGAAAATAGCCGTCCCTTCGTCCACCTCATCGAACATCGCCACGTAGGCCATTGTCGCTCCGGCGCGTCTGGCAGCGACAAACTGCGACCAAAAAAACTCCCCTTTGCGTCGCGGAATCTGATTGAGCGGGCCACCTTTCATGTTGTGCCAACTGAAGCCGGGAAAGACGACCGGCAGATAGTCGAGCCGGTTTTGACGGCACCAAGCGATGTCGGCAGGAAGCGTTTGTTGGGCGTAACGACGAACATCGGAATAGCGTCCGACGGTCCACGGACTAACCACATCGGCAAGTCGGATGATCTCGTGAAGGGCGGGGTCGTTGACCGCGTCATGTTTCAGTTCGCGCCAGTAGGTTGGCACACCGACCAGGACAGCGCAGCCATCGCGTTTGAGCGCTTCCACAAGTTGACGGCACTCGGCCAGCGTGTATGCGCGGTTGTCGTTGAAGCCGATCCCCCAAACGGCCACGAGCGGTTTACCGCGGTGGCGAAGGTAGGCGATGTCGTTGGTAACGTTCAGTCCGCGCCAGTCGTCGAGCACCTCGCCCACCCGCCCGGCCCGCAGGCCGCTGAGGTCATACATGACGGCATAACAACGGCCCGACTCGCGGGCACCTTCACGGCAGTGGCCGAGCACGGTGTTTTTGTGCCGGAGAGAGCGCGGGTCACGAAGGCCAACCGCAAACCGCTGAACGAATACGCCGTCAATCCCGTAATCGCGCATCCAACGGAAATGACGCAACACGGTCTCGCGTTTGAAAGAGCTGAACAACTCCACCACTCGACCATCGGGATAACGCAACCCCGTGGCAAACCGCTCGGCAGGCGTCAATTCCGATACGTCCGGCAGCAAGTCCACCTTGATGTTGGCAGCGGTGGGCAAGCCCCGACCCTTTGTCCAGTGCGTCCAACCGCGCTCGGCGCCGTCGCCTTCCGCATTGAACCACCCCTGATACCCGCACAAGACCTTGCCGTCGAGCGTCGAACAATCCACGGCGAACGCGGACGCGCCCGCCCACAGCAGCAGACATGGCCAAAGCAACTTCATGGTTTCCTATCAGGAATACTCTCCAGTTCGCGCTTGTGCAAGCCTGCGGATTGCACGATATATGACCGGCTCATGAGACGGTTACTCTTGTTCGGCTTGTTGCTGGCCGCAGCGGCACAGGGAGGTGATTCGCCGGAGTTTTGCGGGTCGCACTCCAAGAACATGATCTCCAGCGAACGAGACCTGCCCGACAATTTTTCACCGGGCGAAAAGGACAATGCCCGAGGCGAAGTCATCGTCGCCACCGCCCGCAACGTGGCTTGGGCCACAAAAATCAATATGGTTATGTATCCCTCCCCCTCCGTGGCGGAAGGCAACGTGTACGTCGGCGGCGGCAAACCAGGCCTGGGCACGTTCACCTGCCTTGATGCCCGCACCGGCAAATTGCGCTGGCAATACACGGAGCCGTATCGCCCGTTCCCCGCCGAAATCCAAAAAGGCTGGAAATTTATGCTCGGACGCATCACCCGCAACCTCGGTATCGTCTCCACCGCCGCCGTGGAAAACGGTCGGGTTTACTTCGTCAATCATCGCTGCGAAGTTCTCTGCCTCGACGCCCACAGTGGCCGGCGCCTCTGGAGTTTCGACCTCTGGGAGTACGGCATCCGCCCATCGGATGCCTGCAACGGCTCGCCGATGGTTGAGGGCGACCGACTCTACGTCGCCACCTCCAACGGCACCGACCGCGATGCCCAGGTTGCCGAATACGACGACCGTCCAACGCCCGCACCGGACGCGCCAAACCTCATCGCCCTCGACAAACACAGCGGCCGCCTCATCGCCACCGACGACGCCCGTCAGATCGGCCCAAACCTCCTGCACGGCCAATGGTCCACTCCCTCGCTGGGCGTCGTGGGTGGACGCAAACTCCTCTTTTTCGGCGGCGGCGACGGTTTTTGTTACGCCTTCGACGCCGAGACGCTGAAAACCGTCTGGCGATTCGATTGCAATCCGCCCGAATACCACGTGAAAAGCGACCTGAACCGGGCGGCCCTGTACTCGCTTGGCGACAAACGCCTCAAAAAATCGCTCAACAAGAAAAATGAAAGTAGCTTCGTAGGCCTCAGCGAGATCATCGCTTGTCCCGTTCTCCATAATGACCGCATCTACGTCCCCATCGGACGCGACCCCGAACACGGGCGCGGCCGCGGCGCCCTCTGGTGCCTCGATGCCGCCACCGGCAGGAAAATTTGGGGCTATCAAGACATTGATCGCACCCTCTCGACAGTCTCGATTGCCGACGGCCTGCTCTACGTTGCCGACATTGCGGGCCGAATCCACTGTCTCGACGCCGACACCGGGCATCTCCACTGGGTCCACGAAACCGGCGAAACCCTCTGGGCCTCGACCCTGTTGGCCGACGGCAAAATCTATCTGCCAACGACCAAACACCTCTGGATTCTCGCCGCCGGCAAGGAAAAGAAAGTACTCAACACCGTTCGGTTGGGCGCGCCGGTGTATTCCTCGGTCGTGGCCGCCGACAGCGCGCTCTACTTCTCCACCTTCAACGGATGGCTCTACTGCCTCCGCCACCAGCCATGAAAACCACCGCCATCCGGATTGTCCAGAAACTGCGTGAGGCCGGGCACATCGCTTATTTCGCGGGCGGTTGCGTACGCGACATGGTGCGCGGCGTCGAGCCGCACGACTTCGATATTGCCACCACCGCCACGCCCGAAGAGGTTCAAAAAATGTTCCCCAAAACCGTGCCCGTCGGAGCCGCCTTTGGCGTGGTACTGGTTTTGGAGGACGGATACTCGTTCGAAGTGGCAACCTTCCGATGCGACGAGGCGTACGTGGACGGGCGACGCCCGACCGCCGTCCGATACGGCACTCCCGAAGAGGACGCCCAGCGACGCGATTTCACCGTCAACGGGATGTTTTATGATCCATTGGCCGAGGAGATCATTGACTTTGTCGGCGGACAGGCTGACATCCAACGGCGAATCATCCGCACCATCGGCGCCCCCCATCAGCGATTGACCGAGGACAAACTGCGAATGCTGCGCTGCATCCGATTCGCCACAACGCTCGGCTACGAGATCGAGCCGCACACCTTCGACGCCATCAAGGAAATGGCTCCCCAAATCCACGTCGTCAGCGCCGAGCGTATCCGCGAGGAACTCACCAAAATCTTCACCCGAACTAATCCGGGACGTGGCCTTGTGTTGCTGGACGAGAGCGGCCTGTTGCGCGAACTGCTGCCCGAAGTGGCGGCGATGAAGGGCGTGGCACAACCACCCGAATTTCACCCCGAAGGCGATGTCTTCACCCACGTCAAACAGATGCTCGACGCAATGCCGCCGGAGCCGAGCGTGACGCTGGCATTTGCGGTGTTGCTGCACGACGTTGGCAAACCGCCCACCTTCCGCATCGCGGACCGCATCCGATTTGACGAACATGACGTGATTGGCGCTCAGATGACGGAGAACATCCTGCGGCGTCTGCGGTTCTCCAACGAGGAAATCGAGCAAATCGTGGCCTGTGTGGCCGGCCACATGCGCCTGCGCCACGTCCAACAAATGCGTCCCTCCAAACTGAAACGACTCCTTGCCCGCAAAACGTTCCCCGTCGAACTGGAACTGCACCGACTGGATTGCATCGCCAGCCACGGCAACCTCGATAACGTCGCTTTCCTCCGCCAAAAAGCAGCGGAATTGCCCCCGGAAACGTTCAAACCGAAACCGCTAGTGACAGGACATGACCTGCTGGCGATAGGATTTACGCCGGGTCCGTTGGTGGGGGCGGTTCTTCGTGAGATCGAGGAGTTGCAACTGGAAGAACGCCTTCCCTCGCGAGAGGCCGCGCTGACATATGCCCGCCAGCGGCTGGCAGGCGGGGCGCCCGCAACTGGCTCTGCACCATCAGGTAGCGACTGACATTCTCGTGGGCCAATAACCCCACCAAACGCCCCTCTTCTTCGACCGGCAAACTCGAATAACCCTCCGTCATCATCATCTCATACACCCGATCCAGTTTCGTGTGCGGCGGCACCGCGGGCAACTGCGTATTCATCACCTCGGAGACCGGTGTCTCTGCCCCTCTGCGATTGGCCGCATCCAACATGGCTTGGCGGGTCACAATGCCAAGATATTGCGCCCCGTCCATGACCGGGAAATCATCCTGCCCGGTATGATAAACCATCTCCAAACCGCGCATGACCGTGGCCGACGGCGCCAACACCACAAAATCGCGCGCCATCACTTCCTCGACCTCCAGATCGCGCAATAACGCCCGCGTCCGCACCATTCGTTCCTCCCCTTCCGCGCTGAGGAAAATGAACACCCCAATCACCGCCAACAACCACAACGGACGATATGTCAACCCCACCAACACAAACAAAATCGCCAGGACCTGTCCCATCACCGCCGCCACCACGGTGGCCCGCTGGAAACTCATCACCAACGACAACATCCCGCGTACCAGCCGCCCCCCGTCCATCGGAAATGCCGGGATGAAATTGAACACAAACAACGTCAGATTGGCCGCCACCAACGTCTGGAGAAAACTGGGAAGATTGTACGGAATCGAAAGGAAAAACAACTGACGCGGCACACCCGTAAACGGCAACAGCAACACGGCAATGACCAGATTGACCATCGGCCCGGCCAGCGTGATGACGATCTCCTGCCACGGTTTCTCTGGAAACCCTTTCAACGCCGCCACACCGCCAATCGGCAACAACGTGATGCTCTTGACCTGCATGCCGAGCCGCTGGGCGACCAGGCTGTGACCGAGCTCATGGAGCATAATGCAGGCAAGAATCGCCACCACCAACGCCAAAGACCAGACCGCACCGCGCGCCCCCAGGTCCGCGAACCCCGTGTACGCAATCAAAGCCAACAACAACAGCAGCGTGATGTGCAGATAGAGGCCAATACCCGATACCCGCCCGATTTTCAGTGACCACCGCATCGGTTCTACGCCTAACACACCCACCGCAACGTTGCAAGAACCCCTCGCCGCCGCTATGCTGGGCGCCATGGAAAAGATTCTTGTAGTGGATGACGATGCGGACATCCGTCGCGCGTTTCGCCGTAATCTGGAAAGCGACACCCTCAAGGTGGTTGAGGCGGCCAGCGGTGACGATGCCATTCGTCAGGTCGCCCTGGAACGTCCCGATCTGATCATAATGGACATCCGCATGGGCGCCACCAACGGCCTCGATACGCTCCGCAAACTGCGCGAGCTGGACCCAAAACTCATGATCATCATGATGACCGCCTACGGCACCACTCAGACCGCCATCGAGGCCATGAAATACGGCGCCTACGATTACGTTCTCAAACCCCTGGACGTACCCAAACTCAAAACCCTCATCGCCGGCGCCCTGAAAGCCGCCCGCGACATGCGCCAGGTCGTCAGCTATCAACCCTTGCTGTCAAAAGAAGACTACGCCGAGAGTATTGTGGGCAAAAGCGAACCGATGCAACGCGTCTTCAAACTCATCGGCCAGGTCGCCCGGTCCGACGCCACTGTCCTCATCACCGGCGAAAGCGGCACCGGCAAGGAACTCGTCGCCCGCGCCATCTACCATCACAGCCAACGCGCCCACCAGCCGTTTCTCGCCATCAATTGCGCCGCCATCCCGGAAAATCTCCTCGAAAGCGAACTGTTCGGCCATGAGCGCGGCGCTTTCACCGGCGCCCACGAACGACGCATCGGCAAATTTGAGCAGTGCGACGGCGGCACCATTTTCCTCGACGAAATCGGCGACATGCCACTGCCCACCCAGGCCAAGGTACTGCGCGTTCTACAAAACGGCGAATTCCAGCGCGTTGGCGGCAATCAGACTCTCAAAGTGGATGTCCGCGTCATCGCTGCCACCAACCGCGACCCCGAACGACACGTCGCCCACCAAAAGTTCCGCGAGGACCTCTACTACCGTCTCAACGTCGTCCGCATCCACCTCCCCCCACTTCGCGAACGGCGCGAAGACATTCCGTTGCTTGTGGACTATTTCCTGCGCAAAACTCATATCAAACGCGTCAGCCCAACCGTCATTCAGATTCTCCAGCAATACGACTGGCCCGGCAATGTCCGCGAACTGGAAAACGTCATCGAACGCGCCACGGTTGTGGCACGCGGTGACACATTGTTGCCCGAAAACCTGCCTTCCGACGTGCGCGAACCGAAACGAGTCGCCCCGACGGCGGAAGACGTTAGTGCCGCCGTAAACGCCGCGGCGACGGCATTGTTCTCTCTGGCGAAGAAAGACCCCACATTGAAACTCATGCCGCTCATGGAACGGGAAATGATCACCCGCGCCCTGGCGGCCACTGGGGGTAATCAGGTTCAGTCGGCAAAACTGTTGGGAATCACGCGGGCAACACTGCGAAAACGGATTGCCAAATTCGGTATCGAGCGGCGGGTTGAAATCTCCTGACCTTAGTCAGAAATCCATCCGCTACCGGTCCACCGATAGGATTGCCACGAGGCTACATTGTAACTGGCAGTCGGTCCGCTCGTGCGTAAGGATTCATCGTAGTGAAACTGAACCTGCCCGTTGAGCGTGATGTTTTTTGCCACAATTGCGCCACTCATATCGCCGCGAGCGCCTCCCCCGGTTAAAGCCATGTTTGCCTGTGGGGCATAAATGGTTCCAACCCATTGGCCATTGCCATTGACACTCCATGAGGTAGAAGTGCTTAACCCGAAAAACTGGCACTTTACCGGCTGGCTGGAGTTATTGATGACACCGTTTCCGGTCAGAGTAACGCTCCCCCCACAGTATACTTCCACACTGGCGCCAGGCTCGATGACGAGCAGAGACTGTGCTGACATGCTGAAGTCACCCGATACATACAAACGGACCCGCCCTCCTGTGATTGTGATAACTTCTTTGGCAGAACAGGATACACGGTCCGCCCGGTAGTCGCCCGCGGTAAGCGTTCGGTCCGAATTAAGCGTACCGAGCGAAGTCCAACTGGTCGCGCCTGATGGCAATTGCACATCGGGAATATCCACTTGGAAGTCGTTGCGAATCCAGCCCTTAGCAATGGCCTCGGCCACCGTGGTAGCACGTTCCGATGAGTTAAACGTAGGGCCAACGCTTCCTTGTGCGCCCATGGTAATCGTACCATTCGGCCCAGTGGCAGCCAGCCCATAGATATCGGCATTACCGATGGCAACGCTATTGGTTACGGTGTCATTGGAGGCAACATCACCGTTGGGAAGACGCTTGCTCGGATCATAGAGCGCGCTTGTGGACTTGGCCGGGTCGGTAGAATCATAACTGTCCGTATAGACATTGTTGCCATTCATGTCCACTTTTTGCTTGGCCACCAAGGCGGCAGGAAACCGTCCACTGGCGACGAGCCGGCTTTGAACTGCCCGGTAGATGACCGGGCCGCGCGGCGTAGTCGGACTCCCTCCATAGGCGAAAATGTAGGGGTTGGCGGCCATGCCAACGTTGTTGACGATGACGTACATCGAACCGATATTTTCACCGTAATTATTGGTAAAACTACTGGTGTAATACCAGTAGGTGCCACCGCCTGCATTGTACCAACCGCGGCTCGAAGAGAACCCCCCCAAACCGGTGATATAGTAATTGTTGAATTCGGCCACAGCCCGATCCACTCCACCCTCGGCTATATGGAGAGCCTGTGTCCATCGGTGAGAACGAAGGTTAAAGGTGTATTCGTTACTGATGAAACTCAGGAATCCCCCCACCAGGATTGCCATGATACCAGCACAAATGGCTGCTGTGATCAGAAGTGAGCCGTCCTGATTTTTTTGGAGCTGCGCAAAAAAGGATTTCATAAGGTACCTCATGGTTTGTTCCGCATATTGAGGCGGGCGGAAAGATAATCTTCCGTCTGAGCCTGTGACCCAGTGTATTTCCGCAGAAAAAGCTCGACCTGAACTCCTTTGGCGTTCGCAGCCACCGTGGTGTTACTACCGATACGGTCGTACAGATAAAACCGGAGCAAATAAACATGTGTGGCCAACGGTTTTGTAACCCCGGTAGCAGAGTCCGTCCGCAACAGCTTACCGCCACTAAAGGAATAGGTAACGGTTTTGGTGGTAGTCGGAATGCCGGATGAGGAGAAAGCGGTGGGAATCGCTACAGCAAGCGGCCCGTTTGTCCCACCGTAGGTGGTGATTTGTGAAACCCCGCGCATATCGGCGGAGAAACGGTCAATCGCATAACGTCCCTCGGAATGGATCTCCCAATAGTTGGAGAGCGCATTGAAACCTCGTGTGATCATAATATACGAAGTCAGAACGCCCGCCAAGATGATGCCCGCTAACGCGGTGGTAATTAACGCCTCAACCATCGTGAATCCAAGCGCCTCTCTACCAGTTCGAACTCTTGATTGTGCGAGAGAGGGGTTCATGGTCACAAAACTGTCAAAAAATGTATTTATTGAGGCCATTCTGGCAAACAACGCTTGTGAGTCGGTTGGTGACAACCTGACGGGATGCGTTTGTCCATGTCACTGTCACGGTGACACAGGCCGCAATGTTAGTGGGGTATGGCGGATACGGCGCGATGGTAATGGTGCCGCGGCAGGAAAGACCGGGAAGGCTGGCGTCGGAAAAGGTCGAGTTATTCAATGCCATCAGGCTTTCCCAGCGGGTAATAAGACGAATGTTTTCCATTTTCTCCTGAAGCACCTGCGAAGAACGCGCCCAGCGTCGCATGTCGCCAATATAGCGAAATCCCTGGGCCGACAATGCCAGCATGGTCGCCAGCGCAAACAACAAGATCAAACTGGCAATCGAGGTTTCAAGCAGAGTGAACCCGCTCTCAAAAGTTGTTTTTGTCCTCTGACTCATCGTCGTAACAGCATCAAAACCTTTTCCATATAGCAATTGATGTGCCTCCCATGCCAATTCCCTTCCATCTAAGATAAATATTAGCAACACTGAGAATACAAGCCAAACCGAAAAACCAAAAACAGCGAGGGACGCCGATTGGCATCCCTCGCTACGCCCCGTTACCGGGGAACAGTTCCATCACTGGGAATGGTTATTTTGGGCCAAAGTTCTGCTGCGGAGCCTTCTTCGAAGCCGGTTTTTCTGCTGGGACCTCCGCCTTTTTCCATTCTTTCGTCAGGTCTCGCGGTTTGGCGTTGTCCTTGGGCATCCATTTGTCGTTGGTATAAACCTCTTCCTCCGGCAAGCCGTTGATGTGTTTTTCAAACCCGGTTGCCTCTGCCGCATCCGGACTGATAACCGTCGGCGTGAGGAAGAGTAACAAATTTCGTTTGACCTTCGCGAGGCTCTTGCTGCGAAAGAGCGGCCCAAACAAAGGAAGATCCCCCATAAGGGGCACTTTGGTGTAATTGTCCACAGCATCCTCGCGAATCAACCCGCCCATGGCCAAGGTGTTGCCGCTCTTGATGAGGACGGTCGTGGTAATCTGACGGGTCTCAACAATCGGAATATCCACCCCTTCAGTGAGGGTCGAGGTCTTGAAAGACTTCGATTGTGTGGAACTGCTCACTTCGGGAGTAACTTCCAAGGTAATGTAATTATCCTTGTTGATGCGGGGGGTGACATTCAGCGTAATGCCGATGTCTTTATACTGGAATCCGCTCAATTGGAACGAGGCGGTTTGCTCGCTGAAGGTGAACTGCGGAATCGGGTATTGCTGGGTAATGTTGATCTTTGCCTTCCCGTTGTCCGTCGTCACGACACGCGGATTGGCAAGCAACTCGCTGTCGCTGTCGCGGTTGAGGAAGGAAAGAGCAACACTGGCCTGTCCTGCATCCAACACCGCGGTAGCATTCCAGAAGTTGCCGAAGAGACTGCCACTCTTCACGGCAAACGGCCCATTTACCACAGTCGAGCTACCGCCACCACCGCTACTACTGCTTCCACCAGTAACAGGAGGACCACCGATACTGATACCGTGATTCAACAGGGTACCGCTCCAATTGATTCCCAAGTCCTTTTGGGGATTTTTGATCGTCTCGATAAACTTTCCTTCAATCATGACCTGGGTTGTCTGGGAGTCCAGCGCCTCCACCACCGGCACGATTTTCTCCAGATTTGGCGGGATGTCAGAGACCACCAGCGTATTGCTGCGGGCGTCCACCTGAATCTTTCCTTTGGGACCGCGAAGATCGTTGAGCACTCCCTTGAGGTCTTCCGCTTTCGCGTATTTCAACGTGAAAATGCGGACTTCAAGCGGCTGATTCTCCGCCGCTGCGGCGGTGCGGATTTTCACCACGCCCTTTTCTTCCTGATAGACGAACCCACGGGATTCGGCGATCAAACGCATGGCATCCTTGGGCGAGACGTTTTCCAAGTGTACGGTCACTTTGCCGGTTACGCCGTCGCCCACAATGACGCTGACACCGGCCCGTCGCGCCAACGTGGTCAGGGCCACATTGATTTCGACATCGCTGAAGTTATAGACGGAGCCGTCCTCCGATACGGCCGGTTCAGCGGTCGCGGTAGTTGCAGGCGTGGCGGGCGATTGCGCATGGAGACCGGCTCCAAGCAACGACAATCCCATCCACCACAACCCTATCACGATCCATTGCTTCTTCATTGTTACCTCCGTTTAGACGACCTTGTGTCCTTAGCAGGACTCAGGCCAGTTATGTTTCATGGTTTCTTCTTCGGTTCCGTCGTGGACTTTGCATCTTCCAGATGCAGTTCCAGTTTTTGTCCCTCCACTTCCAAGACCGCTTGCTCGCGTGCCACTTCTACAACCTTCACCGTCACGCTCCGTCCTCCCGTAAGGGTGAGCACCGTTGGCTTGTTCCACTCGAGAACCTGATCATTGATGACGACCATCGGGTTGCGCTGCCCAAATAAAATCGCTTGTAATCGGAAGGCACTTGCCGAAATCGTAGGGGCTGGTGACGAAACTTTGGTCGGCTCTGTGGGCAGCTCTTTTTTCGGCACCGGACGGTAAAACGGGTCGCGCTCCTGTTGGGGCGCATACGCGGACTCGCGCATCTCTTCCTTGAACCGCGCCGGAATTGTTGCCGTGGCGGCATTGTGAATATTTGTAACATCAGCCGCCCAGGTGCTGCTTGCCAACAGTAGGATGCCAGGAAATCTCATGACTTCTTTTTGGGTTCCTCCGTGTTTTTTGGTTCGATCCATGCGGTTGCCGTTTCCGGCCAGATCAAAAACCCGATTTCCATCGTCATCGGTCGGACCGTGGTTGTCGAATCACCGGCGGAAATTTCAAGCGAACGAATTTCCGCAGTTTGAAACCGGTTTTCGAAAGCAGCCACAAAGCGGCCCAACTCATCGTACTGGCCCCGCACTTCCACTTGTGCGGTGTAAATTTCATAGTTGCTGAGTAGCGGGTGCGGCATGCGCATACCGGGGCGAATGCTCACCATTTGGATGCCCTGTTGATCGGAAAACAGGCTGATTTCACGGACCACCCACCCAAACAGGTCGCCTTTAACCATGGCCTGCCGCTGGGCACGAACAAATGCAGCAAATTCCAGTCGCAGCGGTTCGTTTTGTAATTCCGCACGCTCCTTGCGCTGGGCCTCTTCAATTTGAGGATGCAATTTCTCGATTTTGGCAACGCTTTTGGCGTATTTCTCTCGGATGCCGTTGATCCACAATACCATCATGCCGCTGACAATGATCAATGTGAGAATGCCCACCAGCACTAACATTTGAAGTTTTTCTTTCGGCAGATTCCGCAAAAACTTCATTTGACCTCCTTGTAGAGGCATTCAATTACAAACTGGGCGGCAATTTTCTGGGGGTCCTCTTCCATCGTTTGGGTGGCCCGTCCAATGGAACGAAGGGTGACATCCTTCACTTGATTACTCAGGACTGCGTTGGTTCGCAGTACCCGCAGGAAAGAATCCACTTCCATCTCCGGACGCGATCCAATGGCAGCTCCCTCCAATCGTAATGTTAATTGTGCGACATTTTGGAGTTTCCCCACACGTGCCTTTGCTCCTCCTGTCGCCTCCGGTGAAGCCAGCGGAGCGCTCCCTTGGGCTGTTTCCACATTAACCTTGAACCCCATCTTGCTCAGGTAAATCGCAGAAGGCACCAAGTCCTTGATCTGGGCCATTTGCGGCGCCAAAAAGTAACGTTTCTTGTGAATGGCCAAAAGATCTTCCACAAACCCTTTCAACATCCGAAACGAGGCACTTTTTTGCCCTGCGGAAAGTGTATCCCACTGCTTCTGAAGACGGTCTGCCTCCGCCGCTTTTCTGTTTGCCAACGCCATCAATCCCATTCCACTGACCGCTGTCAAAGCCACAATGACAATACCAATACCGATAGCATACTTGACCGGATCATGCGCGCTGGCGCGCTCGGCCTGCTGTTCCTCCGCCAGTAAATTGAGCGTCAAAGGGGTCAATCGTTTTCTCCTACAATTTTCCGACGGCTACACCCACGGCGCCCACCAACGATGGCGCCAGCAATGGCAATGTTTCCTTATTGGCAGCGGATATCTTATACCCATCCAGGGGATTCCATTGCGCGAGATTCAATCCGACCTCTTGCGCGAGGAATTCTACAATTCCCCAGTTACAAGCCAAACCACCGCCAATAAAACCATGGCGAATTTGGCAATCTTGCTGACGTTCCACAAAATCTATGGAAGCGCGCACTTCACGGGCCAATGTCGCCAGCATGTTCTGCACAACTTCAGCCGCATCAACACTCATGGCTCGTTTTTTTTCTTCCGCTGCCGATGTTGGCACTCCCAACGATCCCGCAATCTGTTCGGTCACTTGCGCACTGCCAAACGGTATCAAACGGGTCAATACAGGTTGCCCGTCTCGAAGAAAGTTAAGGCTGGTACCACGAGCCCCAATATCCAAAACCAAGACAACGTTTTGCTGGCACAAATCAGGGTGGCTGGCTTGGAGAGCATTGATGACCACGACAGCCGAAAGCTCGATCGTTTCCACACGCAACTTGGCTGCCACCAAAGCGTTGCGATACCATAGCACCTCCGTTTTGGGGGCACCGGCAACCAACACATGCATGTTGGGAGTTTTCCGCCCTTTGGTTTCACCAGCGGGGTCCACAAGTTCAACCGCATCGAAATAATAGTCGCTAAAATCGCGTCGTAAAAAACGGGTGCTATTAATACGAAGAACACCCCGAATTTCATCGGGCGGCATGCGGGGCATCTCAATTTCCGTAACCACAGCCGACGGACTGCTGATGGCGACAAATACACGGCGATCATGGATTTTTATCGGTCCCAATAAGTCTTGAATTGCTTGAGATAATTGCCCCTCTGTTCCCGCCCTGCCAAAACTCAATGTGTGGGGCAACACAGCGTAATCAAGCAGCTCAAGTCCTTCGCCGCTGCGTCGAAGCAAAACAACCTTCAACTGAGCGCTTCCCAAGTCCAAACCGATCGCAAAATCTCGTTTTGTTGTCTTTTTTCTTCCCAATACCATTTTCGGTTGCCTGACGTGACGACATACATAACACAAAACCTTGGTTTAGGTATAACAAAAAAAGTGGGCAAGAGAATCGCTCTCCTGCCCACTCTGAATCCCTCACGAACGCATTGGCGTTCGTGCTGTTGGATTAGAACTGGCCCCAGTCAATGCCAACTCCGTCCAGCGCGGTCTTGGTCGCAGCCGAGATCTTCAACTGGTTGGAACCGACGGTGCTGATGACGTACGCATTGCCCAGCAGGTCGGTATCTTTCCACTCCCCTTTCAGGTAGGTGGCGGCCTCAGAGGTGACAACGGCGTCACCGTCCTTCTTGCCTTTTTCCAACGCCCATTGGTCAATGGCGGCGTCCATCTGGCGAGCGTCATTGAGGATACGGCGTCCTTGCGACTGTTTGCGAGCTTTGACGAAGCCCGGGATCGCCAACGCAGCGAGCAACCCAATGATGGCAACGACAATCATGATTTCCACAAGGGTAAACGCTGCTTTGTTGCGACGAATCTCGATAAACATTTTCTCTTTCACCTCCCTTCTTTGGAATGTTTCCTAGTCACACTGTATCATTTAGCAAGGGAAATGCCAACTCCCCCTTTCCTCACATCAGCAAGAGCAGCCATGAGTCAATTGAGATGGATTTCCACAGAATTGAGTTTCAAGTGTTAAAGTGTCTTCAAATATGAGAATCCCCTGTTTACGAAACTGTCCATTTAGGTTTACTTGATTATTGTCGCCGAGAGATGGATATCTTGTTAGGCTTTGGGTTGTTCTGTTTATGCAACTGACTCGTACCCAACTGTTCCTGTGGCTCGTTTTATTAACCGTATTGGCGTATGCCAACACCACTCAGAATCAATTCCTGTGGGATGATGTGGTTTTGGTCACAAATAATAGTCATATCCGCAACTTTCATTACCTCGGCGTGGTATTTCGCAGCGACCTCTTTCATATCACATCCCCGACTGCCATCCCGTATTACCGCCCGATCCAAACCGTGTCTTACATGATAGATTACGCTATTTGGGGCCTGAATCCCTTCGGATACCACCTTAGCAACCTATTACTTCACTTGTCCTGTGTCTTGCTGCTAGCACTGTTGATGGAACAACTCAGCGCTAATCGGTTGTTAGCCACGGCAGTTGCTGGGTTGTTCGCAGTCCACCCGGTTCTCACCAATGCGGTAGCTTATGTGGCCGGGCGGGCTGACATGCTGGCCTTCATCGGGATGCTTTCCGCATGGCTGTTGTTTTTACGGAACAATAAAATAGCGTTTACAGCCTCCTTACTGTGTTACCTTGGTGCCCTGTGTAGTCGAGAAAATGCCTTCCTCTTTCCACTGCTGATTTTCCTTCAGTGCCGTATATTGAACCGTCTCTCGTGGCGGCAGTCTCTGTGGAATACGCTTCCATTCCTCCTGTTAGCGGCGACGTTTGCCGCATGGCGCTGCGCTGTGCTCACGCTTCACGGCCCGTTTCAATCGCCTCAGTGGGCAATGCCCTGGACGTTACGTATTCAAATCCCGTTTCGCGCTCTTGCGACGTACCTGGTGTTACTTGTCTGGCCTGCCCACCTGCAAATGGAACGCCAAGTAGTCACGGGAGGGCTGTGGCTGTATTGGTTAACAGCGGGTGGGATTTTGGCAACCGTCGTCCTGATTGGGGGGCTTGCATGGAGCCGTAAACATTGTCCGTTGGCATTTTTTGGTCTTTGGTGGTTCATTCTCACACTGGTACCCGTTAGCGGAATTTTCCCGCTCAACGCCACGGTGGCAGAACACTGGCTCTATGTTCCTTGTGTCGGGTTCTTCCTCGCCATCGTCGCTCTTGTGCCGTTCCGACGCTCCACCGCCATTCTCGGACTGATCGCTCTGGCCGCTCTGACCACCCGCACCATCCTCCGCAATCAGGATTGGCAGGACGCAATAACGTTTTATACCCGCACAAAACAACAGGCACCGCACAGCGCGGCCGTTCGTGTCAACCTCGGCCTGCAATACGCTGCCGACGGACAGACCAATCAGGCATTGTCCGAGTTGCTGACTGCAGAGCGTCTTGCGACGGGCGCGAGTTACAGCGGGGAAAAGCTGGCGACCTTTTACCTCAAACAAGGTGACCTTGCTCAAGCCCAGGGCAAGCTGGCAGATGCGCTGCAACTCAATCCCCACAACCCGGATGCCTTAATGCAGGTCGCCATGGTCTGGGAACGACGCGGAGATTTCCGCAAAGCGCGCTTCTATTACTTACGTGCCATGGCGCACACATTGAATGTTCCGTTGCGGTTGGAATACGGACAGTTTCTGCTGCGCCACAGGCGTTATCACGAAGCTCTTCAAATTGCCGACGAGGCATGCGCCCTGGAGCCACCCAATGCGGAAGCCCATAACCTTCGCGGTGTCGTCCTGGCCGAACTGGGGCGTTTTGACGAGGCTCAGAAGGAATTTGAGGCAGCCAAACATCTGGATCGCCATTCTCACCATGCAACACGCAACCTCGCCCGTCTGAAAGTCCTGCGTCAGCAGCAGGACCGTCAAACCGTGGTGCCTTCCGAAGGCAATGGCGCAAGTTTACGGTAGAGCGTGGCAATGCTGATGCCGAGTTGTGCGGCCGCCTTTTCCTTGTCACCACCGGCAGCGGCAATGGCTTGCTCGATGTAGCGCACCTCCTGTTGGTGCAAAAACTCTTTCAACGACATCGGCGCCACCCCCCCGCTCCAACACGCCGCCGCAGCGGCCTTCTCAGCCAGCGCGTCGTTGACGGCGGTTGCGGCGGCCACTGGAGCGGATTGCGGGAGTTCCTTGCCAACGACCTGGAGAATGCGTTCGGGTAAGTCGTGCAACGCGATCTTGTTCCCGTCGCACAAGGTGCAGGCGCGTTCCATTGCGTTCTGCAATTCACGAACATTTCCCGGCCACGAATACGCCTGTAACACCCTCATAACATCCTCGGGAATTGTTGGCGGCATGGTTCCGTTGCGTTGCGCGATGGTTTGGAGGAAAAACTGGGTCAGCAACGGGATATCGCTCACTCGTTCGCGCAGCGGCGGCAACTCGATGGGAATAACACTGATGCGATAGTACAGGTCTTCACGAAACAGTTTTTCTTCCAGCTTTTTCTGCAACGGTTCATTGGTGGCAGCAATCACGCGCACATCCACCTTGATGGTCTCCGTGTCGCCAACCCGTCGCAATTCGTGGTCTTGGAGAAACCGCAATAATTTGCTTTGCAGACCAAGCGCCATGGAACCGATCTCGTCGAGGAAAATCGTCCCTCCATCGGCGTGCTGAAAAAGCCCCACCTTGTCGAAGGCGGCACCCGTGAAAGCCCCCTTGCGATGGCCAAACAATTCCGATTCCAGAAGGTGTTCGGGTAACGCGGCGCAATTGACAGCGACAAAGGGCATTGCCGCGCGACGGCTGTTGTAATGAAGGGCTTTTGCCACCAGTTCCTTACCGGTACCGCTTTCGCCCAGAATAAGAACAGTCGCATCGGTGTTGGCAACCCGTTCCATCATCCGATAAACCGTCTCCATACGGGGACTACTGCCAACGATGTTGTCAAAGCGAAACTTGTCACGAAGTTGACTCTTCAACGCCGCATTCTCGCGGAGCGCCTGCATCGCCTGATGCTGGGCAAGCGCGTGCTCCACGCGCTTCAACAGCTCATCAATGCGAAATGGTTTCTCGATGAAATCATACGCCCCGGCCCGCAGGGCGGCGACGGCGCGTTCCTTGGTGGCATACCCCGTCAGAACGATGACAGGAATGAAACGGTCGTGTTCCTTGACGGACCGAAGCAATTCAAGCCCCTTGGGCTGTCCTTCCGGCATCTCGATATCCGCCAATACGAGAGACGGCGCATGCTGTCGCACCAGGTCAAAAGCGCGCTCTGCCGTATTGGCAGCGATGACCTCGTGGTTCAATTCCTTGAGCACATCCACAAGAACCGACACCATGCTGGGGTCGTCTTCTGCAATGAGAATCTTCGCCATAGTCCCGTTTTGCCGCCGACGTTAGCAGTTGCCTTTCCGACCGTCAAGGACTTGCCTAGAACTGCACGATCTGGTTGAGTTTAAAGATCGGCAGGAACATACAAATCACAATCGTGCCGACCACCACACCCAAAAACACAATCAGTAACGGCTCAATCAACGAGGTCAACGCCGCCAGGGTCGCCTCAATCTCCTCATCATAAAAGTCCGATATCTTCTCCAGCATCACGTCCACCTTGCCCGTTTGCTCACCGGCGGCGACCATTCTCACCAGCATCGGCGGAAACACCTTGTGCTGGCCCATGGCCGCCGCCAGGTTGTCGCCACGCTCAATGGCGGCGGCGGTCTGTTGGACACAGGCCTCCACCAGGGTGTTACCCGAGGATTGTCCCACGATTCGCAACGTCTCCAGAATCGGCACCCCGCTGCGCAACAGTGCCGCGAACGTGCGCGAAAAGCGCGACATGGCAATCTTGTGAATCAATTTCCCGAAAACCGGCATACGCAGTTTGGCGCGGTCCCAAATCTCCGTGCCTCGTTTTGTCCGTTTCAGTTTGACCAGCAGGAAGATCAGAGCGCCGGCACCGATCACGCAGAAAACGAAATATTCGCGCAGAACATTGCTGACATTGATTAGCATTTGCGTGGGCGCCGGCAGTTTCGCGCCGAAATCCTTGTAGATGTCGGCAAAAATGGGGATCACCTTGATGATCAGGAACAGCGCAATCAAAATAGCGATGCAACACACAATCGTCGGATAGGTCATGGCGGACTTGACCTTTTTCTTGAGGCGCGAGGTCGCTTCGAGGTAGGACGCCACCCGATCCAGAATCTCCGCCAACAGACCGCCCGTCTCACCCGCCTCAACCATGCTGACGTAGAGGCGATTGAACACCTTGGGATGCTGTGCCAGCGCCTGGGAAAATGAGTCGCCCTGTTCCACGCGCTCTCTAACGTTGTGCAGGACCGGTTTAAAAGCCTTGCTCTCGGTCTGCTCCTCCAGCGCCGACAACGATTGGACCAATGGCAATCCCGCCGCCATCATGGTGGCCAACTGACGCGTAAACACGACCAAGTCCTGCGCCTTGACGTTGCCCTGAAACCGCTTTTGTCCCACCACCTTCACCCCGGACGCCGCTTTTAGTTCCGTGACCATCAAATTGCGGTTCATCAACAACGAAACCGCTGCCGCTTGGTCTGCGGCATCAATGGTTCCGCTCACCGTTTGTCCCGATCCGTCTCGTGCCTGATAGCTGAATGTTGCCATAAAAAATCTCGGTTGAATTTAGCAGTTCACATGCCACGGGCAAGTCTTCTCAGCGGCGCCCGATCTCCGTCTGCCACCACCGTCGCACGACCGGGTGAATCACGCCATGGCGGCGGACATATTCCGCCACGGCTTCTCGCGTTTCCAGGTCAAACTCCTGCAACGACGTCTCCGGGCGGTCGGCGATCTCGCGTAATTTTTTCCAGCGCAGACCGCCACTGGCCAGTTCATAGCTGTTGAATGCCACGCGCAAGCGCTCTGTTTCATTTACGGGCGCTCCGTTTGGCCATCGTATCTCCAGCACGCGACGGCCTTCGGGTGCGCGCGGATCGAACCGCCAGAACAGCCCCCACATCCCTCGAAACTCGTGTTTGTCATACGCCCCCACATTTTCCTCTAAAATCTCGCGCAACTCCCCGGCAGTCAGTCGCGCCACACCCACCGTGTTCTCGTAGGGAATCAGATGCCAGATGTCGCGCATCGTGATCGGTCCTTTCGACAGGCCGGCGCGCAGGTTCAACAGCCCGTGAATCACAGCGTCCACTTTGACGCCCCGCTGTTGCAACGCCTCCGTCATCGCTTCACAAATCAAATTGTGAATCGGCGTCTCTTTGCGCGGCGCGCCGCGCGTCGAAAAATCCTCGGCAGCCTCTCCGAGGACCGTCGCCAGGTGTTTCTTTTCGCGTTCCAAGTCCTCCCGCGCCAACTCCATCACCGACGGGTCGGCGGTCACCGAGTCGTCCATCAACACCGTGCAAGATCGTTTGGAGACGACCCGTTGTTTGTCCGTGTCGAAAACCAAATCCACTCTCCCCAATCGTCGCCCGTGAAAATCGGCCTGGGTGTACAACACGGCCCCGATGCGAAATTCGGGGAAATGACGGTGAGTATGCGCGCCAATAATCACATCCAATTCGGGAAACTGTCGCGCCAACGCGCGGATCTGATTGGCATGATCGTCCCCGCTTTCCTTGTAGCCCTGATGAGCCACCAAGACCAACACCTGTGCTCCTTCCCGTCGGCACGCTGGCAACACTTTCCGCAGGGTTTCCAGCGAATCCGCAAACCGCAACCCTGGAATCAGCCGCGGGCGGCTCCAGTTTGGAATGCCCGGCGTGGTCACTCCCACGATTCCCACCTTCACCCCGTCCACTTCCCGCACCACATACGGGCGCACCTTTGCGAGTCCGTCCAGATTAGCCGCCAGGACCGGCATGGTCGCCGCCAAAATGCAATTGGTCAGTTTTTCCAGTCCCCAGTCAAACTCGTGATTGCCCAGCACCCAGGCATCGTAGTGAAGCGAATTCATGGCTTTCAGCATGACCAGCCCGCCGCTGAGCCAACTGGCGGCGCTGCCCTGAATCGTGTCGCCGGCGTCCACCAGCAACACGTTTTTTCCTGTCGCCCGCACCTGGCGGATCACCGTCGCGCACCGCGCCAGTCCGCCTGTTGGTTCCGCGTCGTTTCCCGTCAGGATGTTCCCGTGCAAATCCGTCGTGTGCAGGATTGTGATCGGAACTTCCCGCGCCCATCCGACGACAAGCGCAAGAACAAAACCCAGCAGACTGGCAAGGCAACGGCGCACGGTTACGGGGTTTTCAGGGCCTCATCGCGGCTAGTAATGGTCACCTTGCGGAGGAGAACGCGCACTTCGGGCACGCTTTTTTCGCCGCCGCGTCCCAAGCGTGTGGGGACTTCGTTGATCTTTTTCAACACGTCGTCCCCCTTGATGAGTCGGCCAAAGGCGGTGTACTGGCCGTCGAGGAAGGTGGCATCGCCGGTGCAGATGAAGAACTGGCATCCGGCCGAGTCCGGGTCCTGCGAGCGCGCCATGGAAATTACGCCGAACACATGCGGATTCTTGTTGAACTCGGCCTTGATTCGATACCCCGGATGACCGGTGCCGACAGCGGGGTTGTTGGGGTCTTTGCTGAGTGGATCGCCACCCTGGATCATGAAGTCTTTGACGATCCGGTGAAAGGCCGTGCCTTCATAGAACCCCTCGCGCGCGAGTTTCTTGAAGTTCGCGACGGTCTTGGGGGCGTCCTTTTCGAAAAACTCGATGACCATGGTTCCGTAGGTGGTATCCAGCACAGCGACTTCGTTGTTCGGGTCCATTTTCGACTCCTGTTGATTTTGTGGGGTTGATTGGCTGCCGCAACCGAGCAACGCCAATGTCATCAGGGGCAGCAACAGATGAATGGATGGAATGCGCATGGGGCGACACTGTACAGGCTTGCCGGCGGGAACGCAAGCCGCTAGGGTGCACCGCATGAGTGAGCCGACACGAATAGACCTGTCGAGTGACGATTATTTCATGCGCGAGGCGTTACGTCTGGCGCGGATGGCCTATGATGCCGATGAGGTACCCATCGGAGCGGTGGTGACGAGGCAAGGGCGCATCATTGCCCGCGCCCACAATCAGGTGGAAACCCTGCGGGATGCGACGGCGCACGCCGAGATTTTGGCGATTACCCAGGCGGCGCATGCATTGGGCGACTGGCGGCTGGAAGGCTGTTCATTGTTTGTTACCAAGGAGCCATGTCCCATGTGTGCGGGAGCCATCGCTCTTTCCCGGATCGAGCGCCTGGTCTATGGAGTGCGCGACGAACGGGCGGGCGGAGCCGGGAGTGTTTTCGCCATTACGAGCTGCCCCGGTCTGAATCACCGTGTCGAGGTGTGCGGCGGCGTGCGCGAGGAGGATGCGCGAGAGTTGTTGCAGGGATTTTTCCGCGAGAAACGCACCGCCACACCGTGATGGCGGAGTGAAGGTCGCGCTAGCGGTCTTTGATCAACGAATCAAGAAGGGCAAGGGTGGTTTGGCCGACAATTTCGAGGCTGCGCGGGCTGATTTTGTCGAGCGTGTCCTTCTCGGTGTGCCAGTAGTCATTCAGCCCCGGCGCGCTGCCGTAATGAAAGTCAATGATGTTCACCGCGGGGATGCGGGCATTGCGGAAGGGATAATGATCATCCAGGATCGGGGTCTGGCTGAAACTGAAGTACTGGCGGTAACCGGTCCGTTTGGCGGCGTCGAAGACGCGTTGCACAAGGTCGCGGTCGCAATTGGAGGGCATGGTGATCGTGAGATCGCGATCGCCGACCATGTCGAGCAGGATCATTGCCTGAATGCGGTCCAGCATTTTGCGGGACTTCAGGTCCTCGACAAAATAGGTGCTTCCCCAGAGACCATCGTTTTCTCCGTACTCCTTGAGGCATTCTTCCCCGTCAAAAAAGACAAACCACAAATTGGGGACATTCGACGCCACCCGCGCCATTTCCAACAGCACCGCCGTGCTGGAGCCGCCGTCGTTGGCGCCGACAAACTGGATGTTGGAAAAAAATTTGGTGTCGTAATGTGACCCCACGATGATCACCCGCTCATTGCGCGCTCCCCGTGCTCGTGTTTTGCCGATGACATTGCGAAACTGCATCGGACCGCGCGGCGTCGGCGCCACAAACACCTGTTCCTCGGTGTCCAGGCCATGCTCTTGCATCTGCGTGGCCAGATACGTGGCGGTGCGAATCAGGGCCGGGCTGGCGCTGGGACGCGGCCCGTAGGCCACCAGCCGCTCGACATGCTCGTAGGCGCGTTTGCCGCTGAATGACTGCCAGTCAATGTGGGTTTGCGGTTTGGGCTTGCAGCCGGCCAACAGCAAACCGGCGATCAGACATGCGGTATGGATCAACCTGGTTGCCATTGTTCCGCCCATGAGATTCGACGCGCCAGTGAGGGGTGATCGTGCAAGAGAAACTCAATCAGCGGATGCGGCGACACATCGGCCAGATTTTGTTCCGCCAGTTTCCGCATGGCGCGGATGAACCCGTCAGGATTGCGGGTCAACTCCAGCGCCGTCCTGTCGGCGAGCTGCTCTCGCCAGCGGGAAAAAGCGTTGTTCAACGGCATCGTCACCAGGCCAAACGCAAACAAGCACAGAGCCAGCAGCGGGAAAGCCGCCAGTTCACTGGCACCGTGAAAACCAAACGACGGCAACAGCCAGCGCAGCACCGCATCGGTCAACCACAACCCCGCAAAGATCGTGAGCGCACTCCAGCCTATCAACCGCCAGATGTCCCGATGAAGATAATGCGCCATCTCGTGCGCCATCACCACTTCGATTTCATCCTCGGCAAATCGCTCCAGCAACGTGTCGCCCAGAATGATGCGTTTTGTCGCGCCCAGCCCGGCAAACGCGGCATTGGCCTTCCGCGTTTTTTCGCTCATCCCCATCCGATAAACGCCGACAATCTTGGTACCTACCCGTCCTGCCAATTCGGAAAGTTTCCGCGTCAACGATTCGTTCTCCAACGGTCTGAGTTTGTAGAAAATCGGCAAAATCAGGACCGGAAACAACGCCGAGAACACGACGCCAAACAACAGAAAAAAACAGCCCACTGCCACCCACCACCATGGCCCCGTCACTCGCAACAGCCAGTACATCAAGTCGAAGACTGTCACCCCGAGCACGAGGCTCAGTCCCAGCGATTTGACCTCGTCCCACAGCCATGCTCCCGCCGTCTGATTCGACAGTTTGTAGCGGTGCTCCAGGAAAAAGCCGCCCAGCCAGTTCAACGGGAGGAAGGCCAGTTTCATCCCGATAATCCCGGCCGCGGCATAGATCGTTGTCGCAAGCCACGGATGGGAGACGAACGTCGCCAAACGGGCGGAAGCGCCGGAGACAAGAAACACCACCAGCAGGATTACCGTGTAGAGAGTTTCCGCCAGAAACAACAGATGTTGGAACGTTTCGTATTGTTTCGCAGGCTGCGGCGGGCGGTCACTCATCGGCACAGGGGCGGGTTACAGGTCCTCAATACCCAACATCCCCAGCAGACGGGCCAGATCGTCGTTGCCATAGTACTCGATTTCGATGCGTCCTTTTTTCTTCCCGTGGCGCAGGTTGACCTGAGTGCCGAGTTTTTGGCGAAGCCGTTCCTCAATTGTCTGGATATGGGGCGATTTCAGTGCGGGCGCAGTACCGCTGCGGGCTTTTGCTTCTCCCTTGAGTTGTTCGACCAGTTGTTCAGTCTCTCGCACGGTCAGGTTGCGACGCAAGACTCGCTCGGCCACCAGACGTTGTTCCTCCGCAACGGTCAAACCGAGAATTGCCTTCGCATGCCCCACCGTCAACTGGCCGTTGCTCAACCAGGATTGCACTTCGCTGGGCAGCGCGAGCAGACGGATGGCGTTGGCCACCGTCGCGCGATTTTTACCGACTTTCTCGGCAATTTGTTCCTGCGTCAGCCCAAATCGCATGGCCAGTTGCTCGTAGGCGCGGGCTTCCTCAAGCGGATTGAGGTCTTCGCGCTGGAGATTCTCGATCAACGCCATCTCCAGCACCTCCTCGTCGGTCGCCGCGCGCACAATGGCCGGCAACTTTGTCATACCAGCTTCGCGCGCTGCCCGCCAGCGACGTTCGCCCGCGATCAACTCATAACGGGTGGCCCCATCAGGGCCGCGGCGAACACGAACCAGCAACGGCTGAATCACGCCCCGTTGTCGGATGGAATCGGCGAGTTCCTTGAGGTGTTCGGGATCAAACTCACTACGGGGCTGAAAGGGGCTTGGCTCGATGGAATTGATGTCGAGATGCAGAACCTCGTCGCCGCGTGGCGTTTCGGCGGACGGTACCGCAGGGGGCGACATGGGAGGACGGATGGGGACTTCCCGTTGCGGCACGTCAGCCGCGACGCTGCGGACGACGCCACCACTGATCAGCGCGTCCAACCCTCTGCCCAATGCTTTTTTTGTCATGATAAACTACACACCTCCATTGCGAATTGCTTCGCGTCTGCTCGCCCATCCATTCCCACACCCGGCGATCTTGCAGCCCCTACTTCTTCTCGCCCTCCAACTTCTTAACTCGTTGCTGGAGTTTGACGATCTGAACCTCAAACCCCAACATGATTACACCCATCGCTGCCAGCACGAACGGAAGTAGGTCTCGCATAAGTCCCTCCTCACGATTTGGTTCGACTGCCTGAAACAAGCATAGTCGCCCGGACGGTAATTGCAAACATTTTCCCCCCACAAGGATAAGGAAAGAAACCTGAACTCATTTTCATTATCCGCATTGACCGACGCGTGAGCGGTGTGTATAAAACCGCAACCATGACAACACAAGCTTTCCCCACCGTTACGCCGATCAAATACGAAGGCCCGGAATCGAAAAACCCCCTCGCCTTCAAACACTACAACGCCAACGAGAAGATCGAAGGCAAGACAATGAAGGATCACCTCCGCTTCAGTGTCGCTTATTGGCACACCTTCCGCGGCACGGGCAGCGATCCGTTCGGTCCCGGTACCGCCATTCGCCCCTGGGATGACGGCTCGAATTCCCTCGAAAACGCCGAACGCCGTGTGCGGGTCGCCTTCGAGTTCATGGAAAAACTTGGCGTGCCGTTTTACTGTTTTCACGACCGTGACGTGGCCCCCGAAGGCAAGACTCTGAAAGAAACCAACGCCAATCTCGATGCCGTGGTGAAGGTACTCAAAGAAGAACAACGCCGCACCGGCATCAAACTGCTCTGGGGCACTGCCAACCTGTTCTCCCATCCGCGCTATGTCCACGGCGCCGCCACCAGTTGCAATGCCGACGTGTTTGCCTTCGCGGCGGCCCAGGTGAAAAAAGCGCTCGAAGTCACCAAGGAACTCGGCGGCCAGGGCTATGTATTCTGGGGTGGACGCGAGGGTTACTCGACACTGCTCAACACCAACATGAAACGCGAACTGGACCATCTCGCCCGGTTCCTGCACATGGCGGTGGACTACAAGAAAGCCATCGGATTCAAAGGCCAGTTCTACATCGAGCCGAAACCGAAAGAACCCACCAAACATCAGTACGATTCCGACGCCACTGCCTGCCTGAATTTCCTGCGTCAGTATGACCTGCTCGACCATTTCAAACTCAACATCGAGACCAACCACGCCACGCTCGCCGGCCACACGGTTGAACACGACCTGACGGTAGCGGCTGACGCCGGCGCCCTCGGTTCGATTGACGCCAACGTTGGTGATCCCATGCTCGGCTGGGACACCGATCAGTTCCCCACGGACATTTATCTGACCACACGGATCATGCTAATCCTGCTCGGCATGGGCGGATTCAAGACGGGTGGCCTGAATTTTGACGCCAAGGTGCGCCGCGAAAGTTTCGAGCCGGTGGACCTGTTCCACGCTCACATTGGCGGCATGGACGCTTTTGCGCGCGGACTGAAAATCGCCGCTGCCATTCGCAAGGACGGGCGTCTCGCGAAATTCCTCCAACAACGCTATGCCTCCTGGGACAGCGGCATCGGCGCGCAGATCGAAAAAGGCAAAATGGACTTCCGCAAGCTCGAAGCCTACATGCTCGAGAAGGGCGAGGCGACCCCGTGCGTCAGCGGCCGCCAGGAGATGCTCGAAAATCTGATTAACGAATTCATCTGAGCGGCCCCGCGTCGTCGCCACCGACGCCCGCCCGCCACAACGCAACGGAGTTGGTGACATGGACAATGCGTTTACCCCGCCGGTCGTCATGGCCGACGATGATGTGCAGGCTGTGGACAACCTGAAGGTTGCCTCGGCGCAAATCCGCGCCGAGTTGGCCAAGGTCATCGTCGGACAGGACGATGTGATTGACCAGATTTTGATGGCAATTTTCACGCGCAGCCATGCGTTGCTGGTGGGCGTGCCCGGTCTGGCCAAGACGTTGCTGATTTCGACGCTGGCCCAGACGCTACATCTCTCGTTCAAGCGCATTCAGTTCACCCCCGATCTGATGCCCAGCGACATCACCGGCACCGAGGTCATCCACCAGGACCCCGTGAGCGGTGAGCGACAATTCCGTTTCCTGAAAGGCCCGATCTTTGCCAACATCATCCTCGCGGATGAAATCAACCGTACGCCTCCCAAGACCCAGGCCGCCATGTTGGAGGCGATGCAGGAACGCAAGGTTAGCGTTTCCGGTACCGATTATCCGTTGCCCGATCCGTTTTTTGTCCTGGCGACACAAAACCCCATTGAACAGGAGGGCACCTATCCGTTGCCCGAAGCGCAACTGGACCGATTCCAGTTCATGATCCTTGTGGACTATCCCAGCGCCCAGGAGGAACGGCTCATCATGAAAATGGCAACCGGTAACGCCGACAACCTACCCTCGCCCGTGCTGAGTGGCCCGGAAATTCTCCGCCTCCAAAACGTTCTTCGTCGGATGCCGGTGGCCGAACACATTTACGCCTACGCCGAAAAAATCGTCCGCGTCACACGTCCCAAATCACGCGAGGCATTGGAGTTTTGCAAACGCTGGCTGACATGGGGGGCGGGCCCGCGTGCCAGCCTCAATCTCATCCTCGCCGCCAAGGCGCGCGCCATTCTCAATGGCCAATACTATGTCAGTTGTGATGACGTGGCCGCCGTGGCGCCGCCGATCCTCCGTCACCGCCTGATCCTGAACTTTGCCGCCCAGAGCGAAGGGGTGACCGCCGACGACATCACACAACGAATCCTGGAAACCATTCCGAAAGACGAGAAGCTCGACTGAGCATGGCGTTGCCGCCCGCCAACAACCTGCTCGATCCCGACGTTGTTGCCCGCGCCGAGATGCTCGGCCTAAAAGCGCGTGAAATCGTCGAGGGCTACATGGCCGGCGAACACAAGTCCCCCTACCACGGGTTCGCCATCGAATTTGCTCAACACCGCGAGTATGTGCCCGGCGACGACCTGCGGCATCTGGACTGGAAAGTGCTCGCTCGCACCGACCGTCGCTATGTGAAACAGTACGAGCAGGAGACCAACTTCGTCGCGCACCTGCTTCTGGACGGCAGCGAATCCATGAAATACGCTTCGGGTGAGCTGAGCAAACTCGATTACGGAAAACAAATCGCCGCCTGCCTCGCCTATCTCATTCTGTTGCAGCGGGACGCCGTGGCCGTCAACATCTTCGATGCCACCGTGCGCCAGTCCCATCCGCGTACCGACAACCGGAGCGCGCTGTTCAACATCCTGCAAACCCTGGCCGCCTATCCGCCGCAGGCGCAGACCGACGTGGGTCGCGTCCTGCACGAGATGGCCGCCAAGATCAAGCGTCGCGGCCTTGTCATTCTCATCAGTGATCTGCTCGACGACGAGGCGCAAATCCTCAGCGGCCTTCAACATCTTCGTTTTGCCGGGCATGATGTGATTGTGTTTCACGTGCTCGACCCGTATGAACTGGAGTTCCCGTTCAAGGGAACCGTCGAATTTATAGGGTTGGAATATCAACCGCGAGTGGTGGCCCGTCCGGTGGAGTTGCGGAAAACGTATCTGCTCGAATTCGAGGCGTATCGCAACCGCATCCGCGAAGGCTGCCAGAAAACCCGGTCACACTATGTCCTCGCCAACACCGCCCAACCGCTGGGCGAGATGCTGGCGGGGTATCTGGCGTTTCGCCTGCACACGGCGCGGCGCTGAGGGGGCGTGGCCATGTATTTCCTCAATCCCCTTCTGCTGCTCGGCGCCACCGCGGTCGGCGTCCCCATCCTCCTGCACCTCATCAATCGAAGGCGCACTCGGCGTGTCGAGTGGGCGGCGATGCGATTTTTGCAGGCCAGCATCGAAAAACATCAGCGCCGTCTCGAAATCGAGGACCTGATTCTGCTGCTGTTGCGTTGTCTGCTGATTGTACTGCTGGCGCTGGCGCTGGCGCGTCCCGCCCTGCGGAGCGGTCTTGGCGCGCTCGGCGGACTGGGACTGACACCCGCCACGGCACTCATCCTTCTGGACAACTCCTACAGCATGAACGCCACCGACGGTGCCCAGATGCGTTTTGACAAAGGGCGTAAAGCGGCTGAAGAATTCCTTGATTCATTGCCCGGCGGGTCTTCCGTGGCCGTCTGGCTGATCTCCGATCGGGCGCAACCGATGATCCCCGAACCCACTCGTGACCTGAATCTGGTTCGCAAGGTTCTGCGGGAGTCAACCCTCTGCGACCGCGGCTCTCGCTTTCTGCCCTCTCTCCAGGAGGCCGTCAAACTGCTTCAAAACCGAAGCGGCGCGCGCAAGGAATTGTGTTTGGTCACCGACGGACAGGCCTGCGCCTGGCAACGCTGGGGCGAGTTGCTTTCGCTGCTGGAGACGACGAAAAAAAACATCCGCACACGGGTGATCCTTGTCGGCGATACCGATGAAGAAAACACCGGCATCAGCGACCTTCGCATGACCGCGGGACTGCCGTCGGTGGATCAACCCCTGCGTTTTGAAGTTCAGGTCACCAATTTCGGACGCAACGACGCTCGTCAGGTCCGGGTCACTCTTGCCGTCAATGGCGACCCGCCCTGCGACGAGGGTACCATCGAATGGTTACCGGCCGGCGACTCGCGCAGTCTCTCCCTGTTTGCCCGGCTTCGTAGTGATGGATTCCACTCCGTCACCGCCCGACTCGCTCCCGACCGTCTTCCGGCGGACGACCGCCGCAGCATGGTGGTCCACGCTTTCAAAGACCTGCGGGTGTTGCTGGCCGACGGCGCCCCCGGTCGGGAACCACGCGAGAGCAGCGTCTTCTTCCTCCAACAGGCGCTCGTGCCTGTCCCGCGGGTGGAAGCCGCTCGCTATTTCATCAAGACCACCGTCGTCACGCCGTCGGAATTGCCGTCGGCCCGCCTGGACGGGTTTGATGTCGTCATTCTCTCCGACCTCTTTGATCTGCCCGACGAAACGGTTGCCGCGCTCGAACAATTTCTCGCGCGTGGTGGCGGATTGATCGTGTTTCCCGGCCCCAACTGTAATCGCGCTTTCTACAACACGCGTCTGGCCTTTCTCCCTGCCCGACTGGAAGAGCCGCGCGGGGACGCGGAGAAACAAGACGCCGTCGCTACGTTTCAGCCCAAAGACTACGAACATCCGATTGTTACCCTCTGGAACGATCCTGCCGCCGGCACGCTGGCCAGCGCGCGTTTTTACCGCTATTATCCGTTGCGCCCCGCTACCAACGGCACGCCTGTCACCGTGCTGCGGTACGTTGACGGGACTCCCGCCGTTATGGAACAGACGGTGGGACTGGGACGGGTCGTGCTGTTCAGCAGCACGGCCAACACGGCTTGGAACGACCTGCCGTTGCGTCCCGCGTTCGTTCCCCTGCTCTACCGCACACTCGGCGTGATCCTGGCCCGGCGCCACGACAACTTGAACGTCAGAGTCGGCGAGCCGTTCGTCTATCGCCTCGGCCTCGAATATCATGGACGGGAAACGACCACGCTCATTCCGTCCTTGCCCGTTCCCCAGCGCGAATATGGCCGCATCGAAATCCACAACAATGCCGCCGTCCTTCGTCATGCCAACACCGATTATGCCGGCGTCTATGAAATTGAAGCGGCGGGCGACCCGCCGTTGAAACTTCGGTTTGCAGCCCAGGCGCAGGCGGCGGAATCCAATCTCCGCCCGCTCTCGCTGGCCGAGATGAACCAGTTGGGGCGTGTGGCCCAGGTGTTGACGTATCCGTCGGAAATCGCGCTGCGAACCCGCATCGAACAGGAGATCGTCGGCTCCGAGGTCTGGTGGCCCGTCGCGTTGTTGGCTCTTCTTGTCGGCGCCGTGGAAACACTGTTGGCACAACGATTCAGTCGCTCGAAATGAACTTTTTGCTCCATCTGTTGGGGGCTTCCCCCGACCGCTCGGCGATTCTCATGAGAGTCGCGCTGGTGTTTCATGCGGGACTGGGTAGCGGCGTGGCATTATTGCTGGCGGTGGCCGTGGCGGCATGGGTGATCTGGGCCTATCGGCAGGGTGACGACACATTGCGTCGCTGGCAACGGCTTCTTTTGAGCGGGCTGCGGGTGTTTTTTTTGTGGTTGGTTCTTCTGGTGGTATTGCGCCCATCCCTGTCGCTGACGTTGGAGAGCAAGATGCGGCGAACTTTGCTTGTGTTGTTTGACACCAGCGCCAGCATGGGCATCGCCGATGTGCAGGAGCGCCCACGCCTGGCGCGTGTCCAACAGCTTTTGCAGGAGCCAAAACTGAGCCTGTTGTCCTCGTTGGGACGAGACTATGATCTGGCGGCGTTCACGTTTGGGCGGGCTCTGGCCGAATTGACCGCGCCGCATCTCACCAATTGGGCCGGCTGTCTCGGCGCCACGCACAACGCCACCGCGCTTGGCGATGCCATTCACGACGTGATCAGTCGCAAACGCGGCCAACCGTTGGCGGGCATTCTGTTGTTTACCGACGGCGCAAACAACAGCGGGATGCCGCCGATGGTCGCCGCGACGATGGCGCAACAGGAGGGCGTTCCGCTTTACATTTACGGGGTGGGAATGAAAACGCCGAAGGATGTTTCCGTGACGGGGTTGATGGCGCCGGAGCTGGCGTTTGTGAATGATGAAGTCCCCGTGGTGGTGCGGTTGCGCGCGCAGGGAGTCGCGGGACGCACCGCTCGGCTTGCCCTGATGTTGGGAGAGCAGCTTATGGACAGTCAGAGTGTGACGTTCTCCAACGACCTCGAACAGACAGTGACGATGAAGTTCACGCCGCGCGAGAAAGGCGCCTTCGATCTTTCGGTGACGGCCTCTCCTTTTCCTGACGAGTTGGTCAAGGACAACAACACCCGTGTCCAGCGGCTTCGGGTGTTGGACACCAAAATCAAGGTGCTCCTGGTCGAACAGGCGCCACGATGGGAGTTTCGTTATCTTCAGGCGTCGCTGTTGCGCGACCGCCGCGTGGAACTAAAATGCGTCTTGTTGGAGGGCGACCCCGGCATTGCCACCGGCGAGGCATCCCCCTATCTGGAGGAATTCCCATCGCGAAAAGAGGACCTCTTCCAGTACGATCTGGTGATCTTCGGCGACGTGGATCTGCAACGATTTCGGGCCGAGCAGATCGAGCTTCTCAGTCAGTTCGTCGGAGATTTCGGCGGCGCCCTGCTTTTGGTCGCCGGTAAACGTTTCAACCCCCAGACGTATCGCAAAACGCCACTGGAAAAACTGCTGCCGGTGGAATTGGATCCCCTGGCCACGGATGCCGAAGCCGAGTCGGCCACCGTGCCGATTCAACTGGAATTGACTCCCGACGGCAAAGCCAGCCCGATGTTGCGACTGTCGGACGATCCCGATGAAAACCTCGCTTGCTGGCGAAGCCTGCCGCCAATTTACTGGGATGCCCGCGTTGGCCGCGCCAAACCTGGCGCGGAGGTATTGCTGGTGGACGCCGATGACAGCAAGGCGACCCGCTTCGGCAAAATGCCGGTGCTGGCCACTCAACAGTACGGCGCCGGGCACACCCTGTTCCTCGGCACCGACAACACCTGGCGCTGGCGCAAGAACGTCGGCGAAACCTATTTCACGTCGTTCTGGGGACAGGTGGTACAACGCATGGCATTGCTGCGCCTTCTCGGCGCGCAAAAACGAATCCAAATCAGCGCAAACCGCCAGAGCTACGCGCCCGGCGAGCGCGTCTCAATCTATGCGCGAGTCTATTCGCCCAACTACGAGCCGGTCACCACCCCGACGTTGAAGGCGCTCGTGGCGCCCCGAACACCCAATGGATCCGCCCCGCCCGTCATCGAAGTGATTCTTCGCGCTCTGCCCGATCAGCCGGGAATGTATCGCGGCGAGTTTCTCGCGCCCGCTCCCGGTCCGTACGCCTTTTACCTGGAACGCGACCCACAGACCCAGTTGGCATTCGACGTGGTGGAGCCGAAGGTGGAGTTTACCGACATTGCCATGAACGAGTCGCTTCTCAAAGAGATGGCCGCTCTCAGCGGCGGACAATTCCTCACCGATGCGGACCTGGCCCGCCTCGCTTCGATTATCGGACGCAAAACCGAGCGGGTCAGTTCGACCACTGAGATCGAGGTCTGGTCGTCGCCGCTCTATTTTCTGCTGTTGCTGTTGCTGGCGAGCGCCGAATGGATCCTTCGCAAACTCTGGCAATTGAAATGACCTCATGAACACCGCGCCCCTCAACATCCAACCGCATCTCTACGGCCTCGAACAAAAACTGGCCGCTCTCCGTCACCTGCAAATACTGGTCAATATCCTGACCGGATTTTCTGCGCTTCTGGCCGCGGGAATCGTGTTGGTGGGCGTCGAAATGACGTTGGACTGGTGGATCGAGCTGCCGCGAGCCGTGCGTCTGGTACTGTTGCTGGCCACGGGCGGCGTGTGTGGTTGGATCGCCGCGCGGTTACTGATCAGGCCGCTCTTGTCACCGCCCGATGACGATACGCTGGCGCTACGCATCGAGCGCGCCACTCCCGGCCTGCGCAACCGCCTGATATCGGCCGTTCAGTTGGGACACCAGGAGCGCGTTGCCTCTCCCCGTCTCGTGGAACGGCTGATCGCCGAGACCGAACAACTCGCCCCCACGTTGGCCTACCACAAAGCCGTCCACTGGAAACCGCTGCTGCAAACGGCAGGCGCTGCTTTCCTGCTCAGCCTGGTCGCTGTGGCGGCTTTTGAACGCGCGCGGCCGGCCAGTGTGGATTTGCTGCGGCGCGCCATGCTCATGCCAGTACCCGTCCCGCGCAAGACAAAGGTAATCTGTCTCACTCAAAATCGCGTGATTGCCAGGGGCGACAACATCCTCATCGAGGCCGTCGCCAAAGGGATCACGCCGCCTCATGGCCATATCAGCTTGAAATACGCCAACGGACAAACCCAGACCCTTACCTTGCTTCCCGCTGCCGATGATCGCAGCCGTTTCCGTCGTCTCCTCGAAAATGTACAGGAATCATTTACCTACAAAATCAAACTCAACGACGGTCTCAGCGAGGACTTCGACATCACCGTGCGCCCCCGTCCCGCCCTCGCCTCCTTGCGCTGTTTTCAAATTTATCCCGCCTACACTGGACTTGCCCCCACCCCACGCGCCCTCGGCGACCTCGTCCTGCTGGCCGGCAGCAAACTCCAGTTGCAGGCCGTGCCGACCAAACCGCTGCAACGCGCCGTCATCCGTCTGGCAGGACCGACCCGGGAAATCCCCATGCAACCCGGCGCGGAATGGACCGGCGAAATCCCGATCCCCGCCCAGGGACTCACCGGCTTTTCCATCGGCCTGCTGGACCGCGATGGATTGACTTCCAAAGACGAAACTGTCTATCGCATAGACATCGTCCCCGATAAACCGCCGTCGGTCATCCTGACTCATCCGCAACGACGGGAAGAACTCGTCACCGTGTACGGCACTTTGTGGGTCGGCTTCGAGGCCGCCGACGAATACGGCATCGGCGCGGTATTTCTTCATTACAAGCAGGACGGTTCTGACGCGGTGAAAACCGTTGAGCTGGACCTCGAAGGCCAACACCCCAAAACGTTGCGCCGCCGCTACGAATGGAAGATGTCGGCCATCTCTCCGCTGCTGCTGGAGGGCACCTCCATCGAGTTCTGGATCGAAGTGCGCGACACCAATAACGTCACCGGCCCCGGCGTCAGCGTCACACCCCACCACTTCCTGAAAGTGGTCAGCGAAGCGGAAAAACGCGCCGAACTGATGAGCCGCCTCGATGAATTTCTCGGCCAAATCGGCGCCGCCGCCGACGCCCAGGAAAAACTCACCCGCTCTCTCGGCGAACTAATCCGCCAAAAGCCGACCCCGTAATCCAACTCACGAGGCGCGTTGACCGGTTGCGTCCCACGCTCAAAACCCGCCCAGTGAGGACTTGACTTTGCGGTCGGATTTCGGCTTTTCTACCGCTCACCATGACTCGACAAGAACGATTCGCCGCACTTCTCAGACTCTCACACGAACTCGGAAATCCATCCCGTTCCCTGGCCATTCTTGGCGAGGGCAACACCTCGACACGGCTCGACGAGAAAACGTTCCTCGTCAAAGCCAGCGGTACCAGTCTCGGCACGCTCAAGGAAGAGGAACTTGTCGAGTGCCGATTTGCGGACATCGCCGCGCTGATGGAAAAGAAAGGCTTGAGCGACGCCGAGGTGGACGCCGCCTTGATGGATGCTCGTGTGGACAAAAGCGGACGTAAACCGTCGGTGGAAGCGCTATTTCACGGCTATTTCCTGTCGCTGCCCGACATCGAGTTTGTCGGCCACACCCACGCCCCGGCAGTGACCGGTATTCTCTGTTCCCCCCGCGCGCGAGAGTTCGCCACCCAACGTATCTTTCCCGATGAGATTGTCTGTTGCGACGTTGAATCCGTTTTCGTTCCCTACACTGATCCGGGACTTCAACTCTGCCACGCCATCCGTACCGCCACCGAGGAGTTTCGCCAACGTCTCGGCCGCGTCCCGCGCGTGGTGTTGATTCAAAACCACGGCATCGTCACTCTTGGTCGCAGCGTCGAGGCGGTGCTGGCCGCCATGTTGATGGCGGAAAAAACCGCCCGGATCTGGACAGCCGCCGCCACGCTGGGCGGACCGAATTTCCTGAGCGCCCAGAATGTCGCCCGCATTTCGGGGCGTCCCGACGAAGCCTATCGCCGCAAAGTCCTGAAAGTTTGAGGAGAGGTTTTCATGAGCACCCATCATTATGTCGCCTGTGATCTCGGCGCCGAGAGCGGTCGCGTCATGCTCGGCACGCTCGCCAACGGCAAACTCACCCTCGAAGAAGTCCACCGTTTCCCCAACAACAGCATCACCATCGGCGGCACGCTTCGCTGGGATGCGCTCCGCATCTTTGACGAGTTGAAAACGGGGTTGCGCAAGGTCGCCCAGCGGGGGGTGAGTCCTGACAGCCTCAGCACCGATTCGTGGGGCGTTGACTACGTCTGGCTGCGCGACAACGAACCGATGCTCACGTTGCCCTACGCCTATCGCGACCCGCGTACCGACGACGGGTATAAACGCGCGTTCGCCGTCGTGAAACGCGAGGAAATCTTTGCCGAAACCGGCATTCAGTTCATGACATTGAACACGCTTTACCAACTCCACGCCGACGTGACATTCCGCCCCTGGATTCTAAAAACTGCCGACCGGTTTCTGACGATGGGCGATTATTTCAACTACCTGTTCAGCGGCAAGGAAGCCATCGAACAATCGCTCGCCAGCACCACCCAGCTCTACAACCCAAAGACCCGTACGTGGTCGAGCAAACTCCAGAAAAAACTCGGCCTCCCCGCCAAACTGTTCCCGAAAATTGTCAAGTCCGGCAGCGTTCTCGGCCCGTTGTTGCCCGCCGTTGCCAAGGAAACCGGACTCAAAGGCGTCAAGGTTGTCGCCACCTGTTCTCACGACACCGGTGCCGCCGTGGCCGCCGTACCGGCACAGGGCGCGCACTGGGCGTACTTGAGCAGCGGCACCTGGTCGTTGCTCGGTATCGAAGCAAAAGAGCCGATCATCAACGACAAGAGCCTCGCCTACAACTGGACCAACGAGGTCGGCTACGGCCACACAATCCGTTTCCTCAAAAACATTGTCGGTCTCTGGGTCGTCCAAGAATGCCGCCGCGCTTGGGCAGCTGAGGGCACCGAATACAACTACGACCAGATCACCCGCATGGCCGCCGAAGCCAGGCCGTTGAAGTGTCTCATCAACCCGAACGCCGCCCGTTTCCTCAAGCCGGGCGACATGCCGCAAAAGGTGGTTGCCTACTGCCGTCAGACCGGCCAGGAACCACCCGGCACCCACGGCGAGATCGTCCGTTGCGCTCTCGAAAGTCTTGCGCTTGTCTATCGCAAGACCATTGCCGACGCCATTGCCATCACAGGACAACCCATTCAGCGCCTTCACATCGTCGGTGGCGGCACCAAAAACAGTCTCCTCAACCAGTTTGCCGCCAACGCCACCGGTCTGCCCGTCCTGACCGGGCCGGTCGAGGCCACGGCCATTGGTAATATCCTGATCCAGGCGATCGCCCTCAAACACCTGAAGTCACTCACGGAATTGCGCGCGGTCGTGCGCGACTCCTTCCCGATCCAGACCTACGAACCGCAGGACGCCGACCTCTGGCAGTCCGCCTATGAGCGATTCCAAAAACTAACGTTGCTGAAGTAAGCGCCCGCGCCGTGCGCCTGCTGTTGTCGGCCGACTTGTGCGGTGAAAGTTTTTGTCTATTCTGCGATCGTGAGCGAGATCATCAAACAGGGTCGCCAATACACCTGGACAGACCATCGAACCCGCACCGACGATCCGTGTTGGGAAATCATCGGCGAATCGCCCGCCCAGACGCACTTCACGGATAACAAGCGCAACCCCGGCCTCTCGCTGCTGGCGCAAGTCCAACCGTTCAAAACAAACCACTATCGGGTAGATGACGTATGTGGCAAAAACAACACATTGGCCCACCCGATGTCTCCCGACCTAAAAATCCGATTCCCCGGCGTGTTCGATTCTTCGCTTGAACCATGCACGGAAACACCCGTCATCAAGAAACCGCCCGTCGCGGGCTACCACGTGGGAACACCGTGACTCCTCGTTTTGCCGCAGCACTGTTCGACGTGGACGGGACATTGCTCGACTCCACAGAGTATGTCATGGGTGCCATCGAACACGTCCTCCGCACACACGGGCGAACCCCGCCGCCGCGACCGCAAATCGGACGGATTCTCGGACCGGCGCTGGCGGATTGTTACCGCGTGTTGGCGCCCGACATGGACCCGTCGCCGCTGGTCGCCGCCCACCGGGCATGGCAAAAGGAGCGCGTCCGAACCCTGCCCGTCCTCCCCTACCCGCGTGCCATCGAGACGCTGGTAACATTACGCGCCGCGGGCGTCCGTTGCGCGGCGGTTACGGCCCGATCCAAAGTCAGTTCGCTCGGCACGCTCGATGCCGCGGGGTTCGGTGGGCTGCTGGAGGTGGTGCTTTCCGCCGAAGACACTCCCCGCACCAAGCCGTATCCCGACCCTCTTCTGCTCGCGTTGAAACGGATGGGACTGACGCCCGACCGGGCGGTGTTTGTCGGCGACACCGAGGCGGACATTCTCGCGGGACGCGCGGCGGGGATGACGACCGTAGGGGTGACGTACGGTTTCTTCGGTGAGGCCATCGCGGCCTGTCGTCCTGACCACCTGATCGGCGACATCGCGGAGTTGACGTCCCTGCTGTTGGACGTGTAGAAGATTCCCGCCATGAACACATCGCTCCAGCCACAGGTCATTGAAACCTTTCAGCAACGCTTCGGCACTGCGCCATCCGCCGTGGTGCGCGCGCCGGGACGCGTAAATCTGATCGGCGAACACACCGATTACAACGACGGATTTGTCCTGCCGATGGCGATTGACCGGGCCACGTGGATCGCCCTGCGACCTCGCGCCGACGAGCGGGTGAGCATTTTCTCGCGCAACCACAATGAGGCGGTCGAGTTCAACCTCTCGAACATGACCAAAAAACCGCATCACTGGGGCGAGTACCCCAAGGGTGTTGCCTGGGCGCTACAGGAAGCGGGATACAAACTCCATGGCTGGGAGGGCGTCACCGATTGCGACGTGCCCATTGGTGCGGGACTTTCCTCCTCGGCGTCGTTCGAGATGGCCGTGGCGCGGGCGTTTGAGATTTCCAGCGGCTTTGCGTGGGACCCGGCAACCATGGCGCTACTGGGGCAAAAAGCCGAAAACAAATGGGTCGGCGTCAATTGCGGCATCATGGATCAGATGATCTCCGCCGCGGGAAAAAACGCTCACGCGTTGTTGATTGACTGCCGCTCGCTGGAGCGCGAGTTGGTTCCCCTGCCCCGCGGAACGGTCGTGGTCGTGCTCGACACCGCCACGCGACGCGGCCTGGTCGGTTCGGCCTACAATGAGCGCCGCACCCAGTGCGAGGCGGCGGCGCGGTTCTTCGGCGTCAAGGCACTCCGTGACGTGAGCGTGGCCCAATTCAACGCGAAAGCCGCTCAACTCGACGAGACGACGCGGAAACGCGCCCGTCACGTCGTCACCGAAAATGAGCGTACCGTGCGCGCCGCCGAGGCGATGCGACGCGGCGACGCCCGTCTGCTCGGGCGGCTCATGAATGAGAGCCACGAAAGTTTGAAAGACGATTTCGAGGTCACCAACGATGCCCTGAACATCATTGTCGAGTGCGCGCGTCGCGCTCCCGGCTGTATCGGCGCGCGGATGACCGGCGCGGGATTCGGCGGTTGTGCCGTTGCCCTGGTCGAGGAAGGCGCGGCCGACGTATTCGTGAAAACCACGGCGGCCGACTATCAAACGGCGACCCGCTTGACTCCTCAGCTCTACGTCTGCCATCCCAGCAACGGAGCTGAAATTGTTTCCTAGCATGTGAGACACTCTCCGCTTCGGCGTTCGTTGCGCTTGGTGACGGTGGCCTGGGTCTTCGGGGCGGTCTGGATGTACACCATCACTGGCGCAACGCTGACACAATTCGCTCAGCTCCTCGGCATGTCTCGCTTCGGGTTTGGCGTGTTGGCGGCATTACCGTTTGCCGGCTGCGCTTTTCAATTGCCGGTGAGCTATATCATCGAACGCTACGGCCACCGCAAACAGATTTTCATCTCCCTGGGACTCATTCATCGCGCCTTGTGGCTGGTGGTGGCGGCCATTCCGTGGCTGTTGCCGGAAACGACTCGCGCGCGGGGCATGATTGTGGTCGTCGCCTTCTCATGGGCCACCGGGCAAATGATCGGCCCGGCCTGGGTGTCGTGGATGGCCGATCTGGTGCCCGAACCGATTCGCGGGCGGTATTTTTCCAGACGATCGCAAGTCGGCCAGGCGGTCGGCTTGGTGACAACGTTGGCAATTGGATTCGTTCTCGATCGGGCAGCCGCCCACGGCCCGGAAGCTCTCTTGAAGGCGGCGGCTGGCGGCCTGGCCGTAGCCGCCGTGTTTGGAATGGTGGACTTTTTGTTTTTCCTGCCGGTGGCAGAGACGGTGCGGCGGATGCCCAATCCCGACGTGAAATGGCGGCATCTGTTGCTGACGCCGTTGCGCGATTCCAATTTCCGATGCTTTCTCGGATTCACCGCCCTGTTGACCTTTTCGATCGGCTACATCAATCAGTTCGTCTGGCTGTACGTTCTCAACGTGGCGGGTTTCTCCAACACGGCGGCCAACGCGATGTTGGTGCTGGTGCCGCTGGCGACCTTCCTGGTGATGTATCCGGTCTGGGGACGGCTCGTAGATCGTCTCGGTCGCAAACCGGTCCTGATCATTGCGATGCTGTTGTTCGTGCAGGGCGCGGGCGCCTGGGTGTTCATCAGCCGCGAGCACTGGTTGGCGGGGTTTGCCGCCGTGACGCTCGGCACCCTGATGTGGCCGGGGATTGATCTGGCCAACTTCAACATCCTGTTGGATCTGGGCAGCGCCACGGAAGGACAACAGGAACGCGGCGCGCACATTGCCATCAACAGCGCCGTCATTGCCATCGCGGGAGTCGCCAGTGGCGTTTTTGGCGGCGTGCTGGCTCAGTTACTGAAAGACTGGCGCGGAACATTTTTCGGACAACCGCTCACCTATCACGGCGTGTTGTTTCTGATCGCGAGCGGAGTCCGTTTGCTGGCTGCGCTCTGGCTTTTCCGCCTGCGCGAGCCTGGCGCCTACACCACGCGGGCGGCCCTGCGTTATCTGGGGACAAACCTCTATTCCAACCTTCAACAGGCAATGTTCATCCCTGGCCGTCTGCTGTGGCAATTGGGCCGATGGACCTACAAGCTCGGACCTCGCCGACGCAATTAGTGTCCGCCGCTTGCGCCGACACCGTGGAGCGCTTCTTCCCGGCTCAGTTTGGGCCAGCCATAACCATACAGGGCAACGATCACAAAACAGATCAACGGGACGATAAATCCGCGCGACATGTCATAGTGATCGGCAACAGCCCCCATGAGTTTGGGCAAAAGAGCGCCACCGACAATAGCCATTACAATGAACGACGAGGCGCGCTTGGCGCGAGCACCCAACCCGTAGATGCCGAGCGCGAAGATGGTCGGAAAGGTAATGGACATGAAGAAATAACTCAGAAAGACGCACAGTACGGACAACCAGCCGATTTTCAGGAACACAAGGAAACACAACACGGCATTGATCACGCTGTACAACCCCAGCATTTTATGCGCAGACACTTTTCGCAGCAGGCCCGCGCCAACTACTCGTCCCATCAGGAAGCAGAAGAAACCAACAGAGGCTAGCGTCGCGGCAAACTGATTGGTAAACCCGATCACGCCGTCCTGAAACCGCAGTTCACCAGGATAAGCATCCGCCAGCAGCAATCGGTTCAGGCGCGGCAGATTGGGGCGCGATTGCGCCAGAAGTTCACGAGTTTTGGGCTGGAGAGTAACGCCGCTGAATCGTTCCGTCGTGTAAAAGTTCTCCTTGAGGATAAGACCGTTCAGTTCCTGCGCCAACGCGATACGAGCCGCCGTTGCACTGGTCTTTCCCTCCTGGAATCGCTTCAGCGTTTCCATGGTGGAAGGAGAAAGATTGGTCGCCAGAAACGTGGACAGGGGATCCGACGGCGCGATCAACTTCTTCGCCAAGGACGACACATCCTTGAAGTCGGACCGGGCAAAAGCGGTGCGGACTTCGACCCATTTGTGTCCCTCTTTCATCCACGACGAAGGCAGCGAGGGCGGTTCCGAGGTCACATAGTTGATCAGGAAACTGAAAATGCCACATTGGGCCGCGACGTAGAAAAACTGGGCCAACGTGGCGCCGGTAAAGTGTTCGTGCGACCAGATACTGTGATGAGTGAGTCGCTTGGTGATACCGAGCAACACAACCGCCCCGATCACGAACGCCAGACACGCGCCGACTGTCAGCACTACTCCGATGGAATTCTCCGCCGTCACAACCAGGCTGGACGGATGAGGAATCGCCGACGCCAGTCCCACCAGACGGGGACCAAGATGAAGACTGTCGAAGGTCAGCCAGAGAATGAACACAAAAACGCCAATGAGCGCGGCCACATTGCCAAGCAGCAAAATGTAGGACAAGGGCCGATTCACATGGCGCACTGGTGCGGCGGGAGCGACCTTGTTGTTTTCATCCTTCTCATCCATGTGATAATCGTCCTCCGCCTTGATGTCAGGGACCGGAGCAAAGTAGAAAATAACAGCCAAAATCAGCACCGCGACTGCCACACCTGCGTATGGAATCCAGAGCGTTTGCGAGCCGGTGCTACGGCCAGCCTCATCGGTGCCGTAGAAAAACAAGCTGCCGGCAATCGGCCCAAAAATCCACCCCACACCGTTGCAGGATTGAGCCATGTTGATGCGAGCGGCAGCGTATCGCGCCGGGCCAAGCACCGTGGTGTAGGGATTGGCCACCGTTTCCAGGAACGTCAGACCGGCCGCCACAGCGCTCACGCCAAGTAGGAACGCCCAGAACTTCGCAATGTGCGATGCGGGGATGAACCAGAAGCCCCCCACCGACACCAACATCAATCCGGCAATGATACCCCCCTTGTATCCCAAACGTGTCGCCAACCAGCCGGCGGGAATGGACATAAGGAAGTAACCCATCCAGTGCGCAAACTGGACCCAAGCCGATTGGGACAGGCTCAGATGCAATTCTTCCTGAAAATGCTTGTCCATCACGTCAATCATTCCGTTGCAGAATCCCCACAACAGGAACAAGGAACTGACAAGACAGAAAGTGAAGAAGACATTTCGACCATCTGGCAAAACGAACATCCCCTTCTCGGTAGTGGTAGTAGTATTGTTATTCATGATGAGAACATGATTGTGGCCGAAAGGCTTATGCCATTATTGCTCAGGCGTCAAGCCAGACCTTCCAGCGCTTTCCTCTCGCACTGCGCGTATTTCTCAATGAGTTTGTCGTACACTTTCGCCGCCTTGACCGACGGTGTGACCTCGCTGCCGGGAACCGGATCGGTAAAACCGCGTACGATCTTGTCCCACGACGGTGCTCGACCCTCATGCTCCAGCCGACCATGCGCGGCGCGCAATGCGGCACCCAGCGCCGCGCTCTTGGCAACCTCAATGCGAAGGACGTGGCAGTTCATCACATCAGCCATGACCTGGAGGATGGCGGGATTGTTGGAGGCGCCACCGGTGGCATAGATGCGGCTCGGTTTCACCCCCATCCACTGCGAGTGCAGCCGCATGGACATCATTTGAGCCTCAACAATCGCGCGACAATTGGCTGCGGCATCCTTCTCGTCGAGATCAACGCGGTGGATGCCCGGTTTGTGAACACGAGGTACGATCTCCGCCTCGAACCACGGCAACAGGATGCCGCCTTTGTTACCAGGGGGCGTTGCAGCGAACGCCTGGTTGAAGCCGTCCCAGTCAAGACCGTAGAAGTCCCGAATCTTCTCGCGAGCCAGCGAGCCGTTCTTAAAGCAGATCAATGTCATGTAATCGCCCGTTGGCGCGCCAAACACATGCCCTTCCCCGTGTTCGTCCACCCGGCAATGCTTCATGTATCCGAACAGCGTGTCGCTGGTCCCGAGACTGATGGCGATCCTGCCCGGCTCGATCAAACCGAGGCCAATCACGCTACAGGGATTGTCGCCGGACCAGACCAGTGCCAGCGCATCCTTATTCAGGCCATACTTTTTCACAAAATAAGGACTCACCGGCCCGATCGTCTTCCACGACTCCGCCAGCGGAGGCAGCTTCGCGGCCAGCCCCGGCGCCGTCGCTTCCAGCGCGGCGGGATGCCAGGTTTTCTTTTTGATGTCCATCAGGTTCATGCCGGCGCCATCGCCATGATCAATCGGCGCAATCTTGCCTGCCAGGATCGAGGCCATAAACGAACTGACGAGCGCGATGCTGGCTGTTTTCGCGTAGTTGTCCGGTTCGGTCTTGTAGAACTTTCGAATCTGCGGTCCGGTGAAACGCTCAAAGGCATCCGAGCCGGTCGCCTGGGCCGTGGCTTTGATGCCGCCGAGCGCCGCCCGAATCTCGGCGCATTCCGCGGACGTGGAGGAATCCATCCAGATGGGCGAGGTGGGACGCGCAAAAATCTTAGCCAGATTCTCTTTGAGGCTCTTGGCGGGATTGAGATTGGCGAACGCGGCGGCAGCCTGAGAATTCAAATAGACCGACCCGTGTTGTTGTCCGGAGCCGGAAACGGCAAGAACCTGGTCAAGCCTCACGCCGTCTTGTTTCATTTCGGCGAACAGCACGTCGAGCGCCTCGGCCCACATCAGTGGCGGACTGTGAACAATCAGCGGATTTTTGTCGCGCAATGTGCCATTGACGGTGCCGTACTGCGGCAATGTCTTGTCGAAGTTTAGCGACTTGTCGTACACCACCTTGCGCGCATCCAGATCAATGACGATGGCAGACAAGCTCTGGGTGCTCGAGTCCAATCCAAGAAACAATCGCGACATATCTGCGTGCCTCCGTTCGTTACGGTGGCGACTTGTAGCAAACCGTCATGCCAATGAAAATGAAAATCGTCGCTGTCGCCGTCGGAAGACGGCTTGCCAAGCGTGGGGCGTTAGGGTAACAAGGAACCGTATGCTGTATCGGCCATTTGGGAAAACAGGTTGGCGCGTGAGTCTGGTGGGTCTTGGGTGCTGGCAGTTCGGTGGCGCAATCACTCTCGACGGTAAACCCGACGGTTGGACCGGCGTCGCCGACGACGAATCGGCGGCCACCGTCAAACGCGCCGTGGAACTTGGCGTGAATTTCTTCGACACCGCCGACATGTATGGATGGGGACACAGCGAAAAGGTTCTGGGGCAGGCATTGAAAGACTGCGGGTGCCGCGACCGTGTGTATGTGGCAACAAAGGTTGGTTTCTGGCACGACACGGCCGAGCGTCGCACCGTCAACGAATCACGCGACTACATTCTCCGCGCCTGCGAAGCCAGTCTGCGCCGTCTCCGCACCGATTACATTGATCTCTATCAGTGTCATCTGTGGCGAACCACGCGCTGGCAGGAGTTTCTCGATGCTTTCGCCATTCTCCAGCGACAAGGAAAAATCCGTTACTTTGGCGTTTCCACCAATGACTTTGACATGGTCGAATCCTTCGACACCCAGCGTAATCTCGCCGCCGTGCAATCCAACTACAACCTTTTGGATCGCCGTGCGGAACAACAGATTCTCCCCTACTGCCGCGCCCGCGGCATTGCCTTCATCGCGCGGGGAACTCTCGCTCGTGGTCTCCTTTCAGGTAAATACGACAAGGCATCCCGCTTCGATCCCAACGACATTCGCTCAAACTGGCTTACCAACGCCGGCCGCGAGGACTACGAGCGCTCCATCGAGATAGTGGAGCGATTGAAACCCATTGCCTATAAAGGTGGGTTTTCGCTCTCCCAACTTGCCGTCAAATTTGTCCTCAACCACGTCGGCGTTTCCCTCGCGCTCGTGGGTGCCAAGAACCGCTCCCAGCTCGAAGAAAATGTCACCGCCACCTTTCTTGCCCCCCTCACCCGCGAGGAACTCCGCGAGATCGAAACCGTCCTCACGTCCGCGCCACCTCAACGCGTTTCCTCCATCGGCTAAAACAACAGGGCCGATGCGTTGTCGCACCGGCCCTGCGTGATTTTCGGAAGAACGTAACCGATTACGCTTTTTCCAACTCCTTGTCCATGGCCGCCATTTCCGGCGTGTCCCGTTTGGACTGGTTGACCGCCCAGACGATCGCGGCCAGGCCGATCACGGCAATCACAATTGCCACGCCGTAGGACAATTTCCCGCTCGCTTCCAAGCCGGGAACCTTATGGAACTTCAACACGATCGGCAGCATCAACAAACTGACCATGTTCATAACCTTGATCAATGGATTGATGGCCGGGCCGGCGGTGTCCTTGAGCGGATCACCCACGGTATCGCCGGTAACGGCCGCTTTGTGTTTCTCGCTGCCCTTGCCGGTTTCCTTGGTGCGCGGCTCGTCTTCAATCGCTTTCTTGGCGTTGTCCCACGCGCCACCGGCGTTAGCCATGAAAACGGCGATCATCTGGCCCACCACGATCATGCCGGCCAGGAAACCAGCCAGCGCCAGCGGGCCGAGCACGAACCCCACGCACAACGGCGCGAGAATCGCCAGCAAACCAGGACCGATGAGTTCCTTCTGGGCCGCGCTGGTGCAGATCGCAACGACACGACCGTAATTGGGCGTCTTGCGACCTTCCCAAATATCCTTGTCGCGGAACTGGATACGGCATTCCTTGACGATCAGGAAGGCGGCGCGTCCCACGGCGCGAATGGTCATCGAGCTGAACAGGAACGGCACGGCGCCACCGATCAACAAACCGATAAACAGCGTCGGATTCGCCACGGTCAACATCCCGGCCACGCTGTTGTATTGGTCCACCGTCATCTTGCTGATGCCCTCTTCGCTGCCCATTGTCATGACGGCAATGAAGCTGGCGAACAGCGACACGGCAGCGATCACCGCGGAGCCAATCGCGATTCCTTTTGTCTCGGCCTTGGTGGTGTTGCCCACCGCGTCGAGATCGGCGAGAATCTGGCGAGCCTGACCGTATTTTTGTTCGCCCATCTTTTCCTTCTCGTACCCCATTTCACCAATGCCGTTAGCGTTGTCCGCTACCGGGCCAAACACGTCCATGGAAATCGTGTTGCCGGTGAGCGTCAACATGCCGATGCCACACATGGCGACACCGTACGCGATGAAGATCGGCGAGGTGCCAACATAGATGGCCACCGAGGCGCCAATGGCAGCCGCAATAATGATCGTGGCCCAGACCGCAGATTCGTAACCGACTGCGAGACCCTGAATGATGTTGGTCGCGTGTCCGGTCTGGCAGGCTTTGGCAATGGACTTCACCGGAGGATGCGAAGTGTGGGTGAAATAGCTCGTGCACTTGTTGAGCGCCACCGCGAGGAAGACGCCGATCAAGCAGGTCCAGGCAGGACGCAGATCCAGGCCGCTGATCCCGAAGCTGGCCCAGAACGGCAACTGCACCTGTCCGTTAACCATGAAGTTCTGGAAGCCCGGTAACGCCTGTTTGTAGTGCTGGAAGTAGGCCGCATCGAATTTCAGGTAGAACAGGCCGAGGAGCACAAAGCCCACGACACTGATAATCGAGCCGATCAGGAAGCCACGATGCACCGAGTGCAGTGCCGCGTCACCGCTGTCTTCCGGCTTGGCGCGAACGCTGTAGGTGGAAATAATCGAGCCAATGACGCCAATGGCGCGCACCAGCAAGGGGAAGATAACGCCTTTGTGACCAAAAGAGGCGTAGCCGAGAATCATCGCGGCCACAATCGTAACCTCGTACGACTCGAAGATGTCGGCTGCCATACCGGCGCAATCGCCGACGTTGTCGCCGACGTTGTCCGCGATGGTCGCCGCATTGCGGGGATCGTCCTCAGGAATGCCCGCCTCAATTTTGCCAACAAGGTCGGCGCCCACGTCCGCCGCCTTGGTGTAGATGCCGCCACCCACGCGCATGAACAACGCGATGAGCGTGCCGCCAAAGCCGAATCCAAGCAGCACTTCATACGCCTTCTCGCCGTATGCCATGAAGATCAAGGTGCCGCCGAGAAGACCGAGACCGTCGGTCAACATACCCGTAATCGTGCCCGTGCGGTACCCGACCTGCAATGCGCCGCCAAATGATTCACGGGCGGCAGCCGCCACGCGCAGATTGCCGAGCGTGGCAAATCGCATTCCGACGAAGCCAACGCAGAAGCTGAACAGCGACCCCATCAGGAACGCCGCCGCGCGACCAAAAGCCACTTCCTGCCCGTTCTCCAACGCGGTGAAGTAAAGCACGCCGGTCAGGATGACAATCAGAACGACAATCTTCTTGAACTGTTGCGCGAGGTAGGCATTGGCGCCCTCGCGAACAGCGTCGGCCACCTTCTTCATCTTTTCGGTGCCGGTGTCGGAATTGACAACCTGTTTCACGAGCATCAACGCATAGGCCAGTCCCGCAAACGCCACCCCCAGCACCGCCCAGAGCGCGATTTTCTCGCCCACCACGTAGTCGCTGCTGGTCATGAAGGCAAAGAACTGGAATTTTTGCGCCGCGCCGTGCGCCGCTTCGCGCACCGCTTCCTGCGCTCGCGCCCATTGGGCCGCAAGCAGAGTGAACGCGCAAAGGCCAAAGGCGACAAACGCCTGGCGCTTCGCGCTACCGCGTGTGAGCCGTTGCATGGCTCGGTTTAATGATGCCGTCATAGTTATAACTCTTCCTTTCAAACTTCTTTGGGTTTTGAGGTGAAAACGACAGAAGCGCGCGGAGATTACACAACCCCCCGCCAGTTGCAAAGCGAAATTTTTCAAAATTGGGAACCGGTGGGGAGACGGCACCTCGTCAATGAATCTGGGGAGGCTGACACAGAAAACACTACCTTGTTCACCGGGATGCGGAGAAACTGCGATGCCTGCCATTGAAGCATTTCATCCCCTGCGATACACTCTCCCGCACCCGTGAAAACATCCGATTTCGATTATTCGTTGCCCCATGATCTCATTGCCCAGCAACCGCTGGCCGATCGCGCCGCCTCGCGGATGATGGTTATTGACCGCGCCAGCGGCGAAATCCGCCATGACCAGTTCCATAATTTTCCCCGCTACCTCCGTCCCGGTGATCTGCTGGTTCTCAACGACACCAAGGTCATCCCCGCCCGTATCTGGTCACAAAAACCAAATGTTGAACTGCTTCTGGTCGAAAACCTCGGCAACAACCGCTGGTCCGCTCTCGTCAAGCCCGGCCATCGGGCCAGGGTTGGGCGAACACTGGAATTCACTCCGTGGCTGAAGGCGGAGGTCGAAGGCGACACCGATTTCGGTGGACGAATCCTGCGTTTCAGCGGCAACGTAGAATCGTATCTGGCACATCATGGGGTCCCACCGTTACCGCCGTATATCCGACGGCCTGTGCAGCGTGGGGGCCGCCTCCGTGCGGCGACTGACCGGGGCGCCGAGTCCCTGTCCACCTTTTCCGATTACGAGCGCTATCAAACAGTTTACGCGCGGCATCCCGGCGCGGTCGCCGCGCCGACAGCGGGGCTGCATTTCACGCCGGAGATGCTGGCGAGCTTGCCGCACACGTTTGTCACGTTGCACGTGGGCATCGGCACGTTTCGTCCGGTGAAAGTGGAAAACGTCGAGGAACACCACATGCACGCAGAGCGATTCTCGATCTCCACCGAGGCGGCCGATAAGATGCGGGCGGCACAACGGATCGTGGCCGTCGGCACCACCGTAGTGCGGACACTGGAGTCAGTCGGAGAGCCGCGTGCCGCTTCCGGTTCGACGGATCTTTTCATCCGTCCGCCGTTTCGGTTCCGCGTCGTGGGCGCGCTGCTGACAAATTTCCATCTGCCGAAGTCCACCTTGTTGATGCTGGTGAGCGCCTTTGCCGGGCGGGAATTGGTTTTGCGGGCGTATGCGGAGGCGGTGCGGGAACGGTACCGCTTCTTCAGCTACGGGGATTGCATGTTGATTGTGTAGTTTCCTTTTCGGGCCAGATCAGCGACGCGGCCACCGACAACGCCAGTACTCCCGCCACCACGCCCAGGGCAATGACGGTGGGGATCTTTACCCAGTGCGAAAGGATCATCTTCAGCCCCACGAACACCAGAATCACCGACAACCCGTAGTGTAACAAGTGGAAGAGGTTCATCACGCCGTGCATTGCAAAGTACAACGCCCTCAATCCAAGAATCGCAAAGACATTGGACGTGTATACGATAAACGGGTCATGGGAAATGGCCAGCACGGCAGGGATGGAGTCCACGGCAAAAATCAAATCGGTGGTCTCCACCACCACAAGCACCACCATCAACGGCGTGGCCAGCAGCCCCGTTGAGCGTCGCACCCAGAAACGATCCCCCTCAAAATCGGTGGTGACGGGAAACGCTTTGCGGAACAGTCGCAACACGGGGTTGTGTTCGGGATGGACTTCTTCGTCCTTGCCTGTGGCCATTTTGATACCGCTGTAAATCAGCACGACGCCAAACACGAAAATCACCCACTCAAACCGCTGAAGCAACGCCACGCCCACAACGATAAATACCGCCCGCATCACCAGCGCACCCAAGATCCCCCAAAACAACACCTTGTGTTGGTAACGCGCGGGCACACGAAAGTAGGAAAACAACAGCAGAAACACGAAGATGTTGTCCACGCTCAGCGATTTCTCAAGGACGTAGCCGGTCAGGAACTCCAGCGCCTTGACTTTGCCCAGCCAGAAGTACACCCCCACGTTGTACAATAGCGCCAGCGCAATCCAGACAGTGCTCCACCCCAGCGCCTCCTTGAGTTTTATCTCATGCGTCTTGCGATGAAACACACCAAGGTCCAGCGCGAGCATCGCCAGGACAAACGCGTTGAACAGGATCCATTTCCAGATGGGACCAGGCACGGGCGCGGATTCTGCGGGTAGAATTGACAAAAGTCAACTTCAACCGGTCAAACCGCTGGTTTCGGGAAACGGCGTCTGTTATGCTATCGCCCGATGAACACCAAACACAAACTCTTCCTCCTGTTCTCGCTCCTCCTCGCCATAGGCGGATTGGCCTATTGGTATTTTGAGCGACGAGAGCAGGAAACAGGCGTCCTCCGCTTGTCCGGCAACATCGAGGTCACCGATGTCCAACTCGCCTTCAAAATCGCCGGCCACGTCGAGAAACGCCTCGTGGATGAAGGGCACTCGGTCACGCAGGGACAGTTGATCGCCCTGCTCGACAGCGCGGACCTGCGCCAACAGGTGGAAATCCGCAAGGCCGAACTGGCCGCCGCGCAGGCGGCACTGACGGAACTGCTGAACGGTTCCCGGCCACAGGAAATTGCCGCCGCGGCGGCTGCCGTCGAAAGCGCCAGAGCGGAAGACGCTCGTTTGGCGCTGGACCTGCAACGCGCACAGGAACTTTACGCGACAAAAGTCATTCCCCTTCAAAACCTGCAGGCCGCCGAAGCGGCCAGCAAGGTCGCGGACGCGCGCGTCCGCGAGGCGGAGGCGCAGTACAACCTTGTCAAAATCGGCCCGCGACAGGAAGCGATTGACCAGGCGCGCGCCCGCCTGCAACAGACCGAACACTCGCTGGGGCTGGCCAACGTCCAATTGGGGTATGCCACGCTGACCTCCCCACTGACCGGCGTGGTGTTATCGAAGAACATCGAACTGGGCGATTACGTCGTGCCGGGCACGCCCGTGGTGACCGTGGCGGACCTGGTCAACGTCTGGCTGCGCGCGTATGTCAGCGAGACCGATCTCGCCCGGATCAAACTCGGCCAGACAGCGCGCGTGACCACCGACACCCATCCCGGCAAGGTCTATGAGGGCCGCATCGGTTTCATCTCCTCCGAGGCGGAGTTCACCCCGAAAAGCGTCCAGACACCCAAAGAACGGGTCAAACTCGTGTACCGTGTGAAAATTGACATCACCAACCCGAACATGGAGTTGAAGGCCGGGATGCCGGCCGACGCGGAAATCCCGTCGCCGTGAACGTCGTCATCCGAACCGAGTCGCTGACCAAACGCTTCGGCGCGTTGACCGCGGTGGACGCGCTGACGCTGTCGGTCGAGGAAGGCGAAATCTTCGGGTTGGTCGGTCCGGATGGCGCCGGCAAAACCACCACGATGCGCTTACTGACCGCCATCATGGAACCGACATCGGGAGAGGCATGGGTGGCCGGGCGACACGTGGTCCGCGAGGCCGAGGCCATCAAGGACAATATTGGTTACATGAGCCAACGGCTTGGACTGTACCCGGACCTGACCGTGATGGAGAATATTCATTTCTATGCCGACATCTACGGGGTTCCGTCGAGAAGCCGCGCCGAAGCGATCGAGCGGCTGTTGGCCTTCAGTCATTTGACCCCCTTCAAGAAACGCCTCGCCGGGAATCTTTCCGGTGGGATGAAACAGAAGCTCGGCCTGGTCTGCGCGTTGATTCACACGCCGAAGATCCTTTTTCTTGATGAGCCGACCAACGGCGTGGACCCGGTCTCGCGGCGGGATTTCTGGCGCATCCTCTACCAACTCGTACGGGAAAAAGTCACAATCTTCGTCTCCACGGCCTACCTCGATGAAGCCGAACGGTGCAACCGTCTGGCCTTGATGCACAAGGGCAAACTGCTCGCACTCGGCACGCCCGACGAGGTGAAACCGTTGATGCGCGGAACAATCCTCGAAGTACGCGCCTCCGCTCCGCGCCGCGCGGTGGCGATTCTGCGGGAAAAACTGCCCGGCCACGCCGCCGGTTTGTTTGGCGACCGGGTTCATTTGGTGACCGACGAGCCGGAGAGGATCGCCGCCGCCATCCGCGGCCTGATCGAGGTGGAGTCCATCCAACCGGTCGAACCGTCCTTGGAGGACGTGTTTGTGTCGGTGCTGGGAGGCGACCCGCCATGAACGATGTGGCCGTCGCGGTTCGCGATTTGGAAAAGCGGTTTGGCAATTTCGTCGCGGTCAACAAGATCAGCTTCGAGGTTGGACGGGGCGAAATCTTCGGGTTCCTCGGCCCGAACGGCGCTGGCAAATCCACCACAATCCGCATGTTATGCGGCATCCTCGCCCCCAGCGGCGGCACGGGAACAGTGGCCGGCTTCGACGTGCGCACGCAGGCCGAGCAGATCAAGGCCAACATCGGTTACATGTCGCAGAAGTTCTCGCTCTACGAGGATTTGACCGTCGAAGAGAACATAGATTTCTACAGCGGCATCTACCGGATCGCTCCGCAACGGAAACCGGCGCGCAAGGAATGGGTGCTGGAAATGGCCGGACTGAAGGAGCATCGGCGATCGCGCACGGGCATTTTGTCGGGCGGCTGGAAACAGCGGCTGGCGCTCGGTTGCGCCATTGTGCACGAGCCGCCGATCATTTTTCTCGACGAACCGACGTCGGGGGTGGACCCGATCAGCCGCCGCCAATTTTGGGATTTGATTTATCAACTGGCCGGGCATGGGGTGACGGTGTTTGTGACAACGCATTACATGGACGAGGCGGAATACTGCGAGCGGATCGGGTTGATTTACCGGGGCGAACTGATCGCGCTGGGCAGCCCGGAGAAACTGAAGACGGAATGGATGCGCGAAGATGTGATCGAAGTGCGCTGCGATCGTCCGCAGGAGGCCATGGCCGCGGTGGAAACGCTCGATGGGGTGAAAGAAGTGGCGTTGTTTGGACGAGGGTTCCACGTCGTGGCTGCCGACGCCGGCGCCGTGATCGGTTCGATCCGCCAGACACTGGTCGCGCGCGGCCACGCGGTGGCGCAGGTTGAGCAGATCGTACCGTCGTTGGAGGACGTTTTTGTTTCACTCATTGAGGCCCGTGACCAAGCCGAGCAACCCCAACAACAGGAGATACAACGATGAAGCCAAACACGAAATCGCCGTTGACGGTCGCGCCCGTGGTGCCCGCCACGCTGGTCGAGTATCAGCGCGGGGCCGTGGTCAGCCGCGAGGTGGTAAAGAAAAAGACCGGAATCGTGACGTTGTTTGCGTTCGATAAAGGACAGGGTTTGAGCGAGCACACGGCGCCGTTTGACGCGCTGGTGGAAGTGCTCGACGGCGAGGCGGAAATCAGCGTCGCCGGGAAAGCGCATCGGGTCGGCAAAGGCGAACTGATTCTGATGCCGGCCAACGAACCGCACGCATTGAAGGCGGTAAAACGATTCAAGATGATGTTGATCATGATCCGGTCCTGATCGGAGGCGGAAACGATGAAGTGGCGTCGGGTCTGGGCCATCGGGCGCAAGGAGTTTTTGCATGTGTTTCGCGATCCGCGCAGTCTCGGACTGGCGTTGGCCATCCCGGTGTTGTTGCTGGTGTTGTTCGGCTATGCCCTGACGCTGGATGTGGACAACGTCCAGACCGTTGTTTGGGACCAGGACGGCACGCCGGCCAGTCGGGAACTGGTGAGCCGGTTTCTTGGCTCGCGGTATTTTGGATTGGCAGGGCGCGCCGACAATTATCGAGAGATTGAAGAGGCGCTTCTCTCGCGGCGGGCGCTCGTGGTGCTGGTCGTGCCGCGCGGGTTCGAGGGCGACATGCGCACGGGACGCAAGGCACGGGTGCAATTGATTGCCGACGGCAGCGACGCCAACACGGCGACGCTGGCGCTGGGCTACGCCGAGGCCGTGGTGGAAGCGTATTCGCAGGAAATCGTGATCCAGATGGTTCAGCGCCTCGGCGGCAAACCACTGTCGCCGCCGTTGGAGGTCCGTCCGCGGGTCTGGTTCAACACCGAACTGGAATCGAAGAACTACATCGTTCCCGGTTTGATCGCCATCATCATGATGATTATTACGGCGTTGTTGACGGCGCTGACGGTCGCCCGTGAATGGGAGACCGGCACGATGGAGCAGCTTGTTTCGACGCCGGTGCGCGGCCCGGAGTTGATTGTGGGGAAGCTGGTTCCGTACTTCAGCATCGGCATGTTTGATCTGCTGGTGGCGGTGTTGATGGGGCAATATATGTTTCACGTGCCGCTGCGCGGAAGTGTCCCGCTGGTATTCGGCATTTCGGCGGTGTTTCTGCTCGGCGCGCTTTCGATGGGCCTGCTAATCAGCGTGGTGGCAAAAAATCAATTGATGGCCAATCAACTGGCCATGATCACGACATTCCTGCCGACGTTTCTGTTGTCGGGCTTCGTCTATGCCATCGCCAACATGCCGCCGCCCGTCCAGGTCATCACCCACATTGTTCCGGCGCGTTATTTCATTGCCCTGCTGCGCGGGGTGTACCTCAAGGGTGTCGGCCTGCGCGTGATGGCGACGGATGCCGCCTTGTTGGCGGTGTTCGGCGTCGTCATGTTCGCGCTGGCCATCGGGCGGTTCAAAAAGAAATTGGAATAGCCATGTTCGAACGCATCCGACAGATGTTGATCAAGGAGTTCATCCAGCTTTTCCGTGATCCCCGGATGAAGTCGGTGTTGTTCATCGTGCCGGCGGTACAAACGATTGTATTCGGCTATGCGGCGACCACGGACGTAAGCCGAATCCGCACGGCGATTTACGATCTGGACAACAGCGTCCAGAGCCGCGCGCTCATTGCCCGGTTTGTCGGCTCCCGTCATTTCGATGTCGTCGCTCGCGTGACGGATGAGCGCGAAGCGCAATCGCTCCTCGATCACAGTAAGGCGCAGGTCGTATTACGCATGAACAAGGGATTTGGGGCGGATGTGGACGCCGGGCGCACGGCGCCGTTGCAATTGTTGTTGGACGGCACCGATTCCAACACCGCCGGTATCATTCTCCGTTACAGCAGCCAGATTGCCCGTGAGTTTTCGCAACATGTCCTCACCGTGCGTGCCGAGCGACTGTTGGGCGCGGCGCGGCGTCCCGAAGGGGTTGAACTGGTCGCGCGGGCCTGGTTCAACGACAATCTCGAGAGCCGCAATTTTTATGTGCCAGGCGTCATTGCCAACATCGTGTTGATCATCACGCTGGTGCTGACCAGCATGGCGGTGGTTCGGGAAAAGGAGATCGGGACAATGGAACAGGTGATGGTCACACCGATTACGTCGTTTGAGTTCATTCTTGGCAAGACGGTGCCGTTTGCCCTCGTGGCGTTTGTGGATGTGCTGCTGATCACGGCGGTCGGTGTTTTTTGGTTTGACGTGCCCATCCGCGGCAATCTGTTCTGGCTGTTGTTCGCGACGGGGTTGTACCTGTTGTCCACGCTCGGAGTTGGGCTGCTCATCTCGACGGTCAGCCGCACCCAGCAACAGGCGATGATGACCACATTTTTCTACATTTTCCCGGCCATTCTGCTTTCCGGTTTTGCCTTTCCCATCGCCAACATGCCGACGATTATCCAGTATGTCACCTACCTCGATCCGCTCCGTTATTTTCTCGTCATCCTGCGCGGAATCTTCCTCAAAGGGGTTGGGTTCGAGGTTCTTTGGCCTCAAATGCTCGCCCTTGCACTTCTGGGAGCGGCCACCCTCTGGCTGGCCATCGCTCGTTTCCACAAAACGCTCACCTGAGTTTGGTCTTGAAGGGGGTTCGCCTCCCGACTACACTGCGCGGTGTTATGCTGACGGATCAAACCATCTTGCGATTGGCGGACGATGTCCGGTTTCAATCGCTCGGGGAGGGACAACAGACAGTGATTGTTTCGCTGAGTTCTGGGTATCTCTACACCTGTAACGACACCACCCACTCCTTCTTGAAAGCCATGGATGCGCGGAAAACCTTCGGCCAGATCGTGGACGCGCTCGCTGCCGAGTACGATGTGAACCGCGACAAACTGCGGGCGGACATGGCGGCGTTATCGGAAAAACTGCTCAAAGAGAAGTTGGTGGTCATCCATGCGTGAAACCATCCTGCGGATGCACGTCTGGCTGGTGGCAACGCTGATTCCGCTGTTGGTGAAGTTTCTCGACATCCCCGCCCTGTTGCGTTTGGCCGAGTTCCCCGGTCGCTGGCATCCGTACGTGGGCATTCCAGCCGAGACAATCGCGGGAATTGTGGATCGGCGGCTTGCCAACCCGTGCCACATGCGACGACGCCGTTGTCTGCGACAGGGACTGACTTTTTTCCATTTCCTGCACCTGGCCGGCATACCGGCTGAAATCACGTTTGGAGCGCTGGGGCCCGCTACGCCAGGGCGACGGATGCACGCGCATTGTTGGGTGACCGTCAACGGAGTGGCGTTTGATCCGCCGGTGGGGCCGGTCGCGGTTTTGTTCACGCACCGTTATCAACCTGAAAGGAGTCGTTGACCATGCAAGAGAAAAAAAGCTATGTCGAGCCGACGCTGGAGAAGCGCGACGCGCTTGTGGAGGTAACACAAGGCGCTCCCTTGCCGATTTCGCAGATTCCCGTTTGAGATCGCGTTTCTGTGTCCATCTCATTCACACGTCATTACAACATTCACGGTCTCCATTTGAGTGTTGAGGCTGAGAGTGCTGTTCTGGGCGAAAGTCTGGAAACCGTTCTTGGCGCGTTTGCCGTTTGCGCGAACGAGGGGGGCGGGTATCAGGTAAACTTGTGTTTCGGCGAGCCGCCGCGACGGGAAGATGCTCCGCTTTTGTGGCGCGGCGAATGGGCGTCCGATGTCGAACTGGAATGCTACCACAACGACGGGACACGGATTTTTCTGGTACCAGACAGGGCGCATCTCTGCCTCGATCTTGTCCGTCACCGCTGCGATGTCGTAGTCAAGCCGGGGCAGGAGCGATGCCTGCGCTGCGGTTGCATGACCTATGTGTTGTGTGAATTCCTTGGCAACGACGGCCAACACGTGGTTCACGCGGCCTGCCTGGCGGCAGAGACCGAAACGGACAAGCGCGCGGTTTTGTTGGCGGGTGTTTGTGGCGCGGGTAAAACCACCACGGCACTGGCGCTGGCACGGGACGGAATGCGGATCCTGACGGACGACGCCGCATTTTTGGTACAGCGCGCCGCGGGATTGCGCGTTTGGGGGTTACCACGCCCTTGCAAGGTTCACCGTCAAACGGTCAAGATGATGGACTGGCTCGACGCCGTGGAGAGTCGCCCCATTGCCGGCACGGAAGAATCCGCCGTGGATTTGCGCCATCTGCCGTCGGGAGATCCGCGATGGGAACTCGTCCCCGGTCTTGTGCTGTTGCTGGAGCCACGCAACGAGCGGTCGCACCGGTTGCAGGAAACCAACAACGTGGATGCTCTCGCCGAGTTGACCCGCCAGAATGTTCGCACGGCACATGGCCTGACGATCAATCGGGCGGGAGAAAGTTTTCAGGCGCTTGCCTCACTCGTTATGAACAGCCGTGTTTATCGGCTGAGTGTTGGCCCGAAGCTTGGCACGTTGCACGGACTGCTGCAATCCCTGTTGGAGGCTTGAGGCTTGTCGCGTCGGAACATCGAGGCATGGTTGTTGCGATTGGCGCTGCCAGAACCCGTCACTGCAACGGATTTGCCGCCACTGGTGGCCAATGAATTGGCCTGCCTCGGCGAGATGGCGTGCCAACATGGGGTTCTGCCCGCCGTTGTCATGAATGCCGCCCGATTGATCCCGCACGATCTCACGGCGTTACGGCGCCCCCTTGTTGCTGCTACTGGATTTGCCATGATGTTGCGGTTGCGGCTGCCGCCAATTCTGCAGGCATTGAGGGAGCACGGGGTGCGTGCTGTTGTGTTACGCGGCCCGGAGTTTGCCGATCGCCTCTATCCGGAGCCCGGGTTGCGACTGTTTACGGATTTGGACATTCTTGTGCCACGCGCGGCCATGGAAACCGCCGGAGCCGCATTGCGCCGCCTCGGTTACCAACTACAAACCCTGAAACATCTCAAACACACCACCCCGTACGGCGAGCAGCTTTGGAAACACCCCGATCACGGCCAGGAACAGGTCGAGATCCATTGGAATCTCGTCAACTCACCCGCTCTCCAACGCGGCGTCTCTGTCGAACTGGCCGATTTGCAATTTGATTCCGCCACGGGGCAACTCACCCCTGCCTCGCTGTTGTTGATCGCCGCCGTGCACGGGGCCACCAGCCACAGTTTCGACCGCCTTCAAATTCTTTGCGATATCCGCCAAATCGCCCACCAGGTCGTGGATGACGATTATCTTGCCAGCGTTTGCCAACGCACCGGTAGCACCTTTTCGGTGCTGACGGGGTTGATGCTCGCGGAACGGGCGTTCGGGGATGACGCCTGCCGTCGTTTGCGCGAACGGCTCGGACACGCGGCTCCCTGTTGGTTGCTGACACCCCGCGCAGTGCTGCGCTCTAACAACCCTTTGAACAAGTTCCGCCGCCAATTATTCCGGGAAATGCTAAAACGCCGATGAGGGTCCTACTCATCCAACCCGTCCCACCCCGACGATACTGGCCACGCGGTCAATATCGTTCCATGCACATTCCCACCGGACTGGCCTACATCGCTTCCACACTGAAACGAGCTGGCCACGAGGTCAAACTCCACATCCGCGAAGAACATCTGCACAAACACAACTTCGATTGGGCGGCAGCGGACGAAGCGTTGCGTAAGCTGCTGCGCGATTTTCGCCCCGAACTGGTCGGCTTCTCGGTGCTCACTCCTGCCGTCGAAGAAACCGCTCAACTTGCCCGACTCGCCAAACAAATCTGCGGCCTCAACACCATCACGGTCGCCGGAGGAGTTCATCCGACCGCGATGGGGCGCGAAATGCTGGAAACCATCCCGGAACTGGACTTGGTTGTTCTCGGTGAAGGCGAAATGACCTTGCTCGAACTGGCCAACGGAAAGCCTCCCGCCGAAGTGCCGGGACTGCTCTATCGTCACAACGGCGAATACCAACAAACATCGCCCCAACCAACGGTACGGGACCTGGATCAGTTGGCGCCGATTGACTACGACATGTTCGACATGAATTACTACACCGCACCCAGCCGCTGGCTGATCCGTTGGCTGGAAATGCCCGCCATGAACCTGCGAACCTCGCGCGGATGCACCCACCGATGCCGTTTCTGCGCCGGACATCTGGTCAGCGGACTGGGTGTGCGTTTTCATTCCATCGAGCGCGTGGTCGAGTGGATGCAAATGGCGGCGGAACGGTTTCATGTCCGGGGCATTCATTTTGAAGACGACACCCTTGGCGCCAACCCCGAGCGCCTCGTCGCACTCTGTCAAACCCTCCGACGTTACGGACTCGAACGACGACTCTGCTGGGATGGCTGCCTGCGAGTGGACCAGGCGTCACCCGAACTTCTCGCCGAGATGAAAGCCGCCGGTTGCATCCAGATTGAGTACGGCTTTGAAAGCGCCTCCGATGCCGCTCTCCGTCGCCTCGGCAAAGGCGCCACCGCCGCCCTCAACCGACGCGCCGTCGAACTCACACGACGGGCCGGGTTGCGGATTTACGCGGACATCATGATCGGTCTGCCCGGCGAAACACGGGCAGACCTCCAGGCAACCTATGACTTCCTCCGCTGGGCGGCGCCGGAGGTGGTGAGTTTCGGCATCATGGGCGCATTGCCGGGAACCCCACTCTTTGCAGCTCTCCCCGAGGAAACACGACGGTCACTCGATTACGGCACGTATGCATATTTCGACATCACACGCGGCGTGAATCTCACCGCAATGGGCAACGAGGAATTCGAGAAAACCGCGCGCCGCTTGAATCGTTATTTCATCCAGCCGTGGATGACCCGCCAGATGTTACACGACACTCCAAAGGACAACACCACGGTGCGCCGACGACTTCGACGCCGGTTGCGCCGTTTCCTGTGGCGCCATCCCATCCGTTACGCCCATCTGCCCCGTTAAGAAACACCCAAGCCAAGCCGTATCATATGCACGGCAATGGCCATCAGCAACAACACCACAATGCGTTTCACCGCCCGCAGGCCGGTAATCCCAATCCAACGTCCGAGCGCCTCGGCGTAACGAAACGTCAACAACACAATCACCAGATTTGCCAAAAGCGCAACCAAGGTACAGGCAATCCCGACGGAATCCATCAACACGAGCAATGTCGTCATCGTCGCCGGCCCAACAACCAACGGCATCCCCAATGGAACCACGCCAATGTCTTCACGGGTTTCGACTTGTTGCGCCGTAAACCCGAGCAACTCACGCGCTCCCCACAACAACAAAATCAAACCGCCAGCCACTTTGAAATCGGCCACTGTGATTCCCAACACACGAAAAATCGCCTTCCCGAGAAACATGAATCCAATCCCCACCAGCGCGGCCGTCAACGTCGCCTCGTCGCCTGTCCGACGACGCTGCGGCGCCGACATCTGATCAGTCAACGCCAAAAATAACGGGACGTTCCCAATCACATCAATCGCCACAAACAACGGAATGAACGCCAGCGCAAAATTCGTCAGTATCTCCCTCATGCTTGTTTCCTCTTCTGCATATACGCCTTGACCGTGCGGCGGTCGAGATTAGTACGACGAGCGACTTCCTCGATGGTGCCGTGCCGCTCGTACAAAAGACGGCAATAACCAGCAAGCAGCACGTCGGCGTCCAACGCGCCGGCGTCAATCCCCGCCAGCAGTTGGGAACGCAAATCCGGTGCGATGCCGCGATGATCACCGTCATAGTGGCGCGTCAACAGAATGCTCCGGGTAGCCTGTTCCAACTCGCGCACGTTGCCGGGCCATGGGTAGTCTTTGCCGAGCGTTTTCAAAATGACCTCACGCACCATCTCCATCAGACGGCCCGATGAGTCGCCCGTGAGTCGTTCGACGATGCTGGCAAGCAACAAATCCAGTTCGCCGGAGTTCTCGGCGATTCGTTGTCGCAACGGCGGCACGGTGATGACCTGCGAACAGAGCCGGTAGTAGAAATCATCGCGGAACTGGCCGCTGGCGCGCAGTTTCTCGATGGGCTTGTTCGTGGCGGCGATGACACGCCCCTGAAATCGCCGTTTTTCATGGCTGCCGACCGGGGTAAACGCGCGTTCTTGCAAGACTTGCAGCAGCTTGATTTGTACGGGGATACTCACATCGCCGATTTCGTCCAGGAAAATCGCTCCGTGTGGACTGCATCGGGCAAACACGCCTTGATGATCTTCCACCGCACCGGTAAACGCGCCTTTGCGGTGGCCAAACAACTCTGACTCGATCAACGTTTCAGGGAATTGGGACAGATTTAGCGAGATAAAACTCCGCGTGAAACTTTCCACAAAACAGCCCTTCTTCTCATCGAACGGAATGAACCCCGACCGTCCGATGGCGGCTGCCGCCGTGCCCTTGCCGGTGCCGGTCTCGCCGAGCAATAACGTCGAGAAATCTTCCATCCGATTCCAAAGCCATTGGTCGTAACAACGAATGTCGTGCGTGAAAACGCTGTTCCAGAGTTGGCGTCGCAACTCCTTCAGGCACGGGCTGACACCAATCAACCCGCGGTCAATGAAAAAGTAAGCGCGCCGAATCTGGTAGAAGATAGCAAAGTAACGTGCCGATTCCGTGGCGCTAAATCCGTAGCGTCGCAACAACGCGAGCGCCTCCCCTGCAAATGGCACTGGGACCGGCGAATCACCGTCCTGAATCTGTTCGAGAATGAGTTGATCCATTTGCGCCAGAAAGCGGTGATAGGCCTCAAACAGCAGCGCGTTGGTCAACATCGTGCGGTCCGGCTCCGCGTACTGGCGAACATCAGTTCCAGCAGCAACTTCGAGTTGACGGACGCGGTCGCTCACCCGTTCGACCAGCAGCTTGAGTTGATCCGGTGACGGGAGGTTCGTTTTAACGGCGAGTTTGCCGATCAATGCCGAATACTCGTCGCTGAACGGGTTGCAGGCGGCGGCTTGCGACATCACGGCGAAAAACTCGCGGTCTGCCTCGGACAAGGTTCTAGCATTGGCCATACAACAAATGTAACGTCATCATGCAGTAAATGTCTATCTCCAAATCACCGCTCTCGCGTAAGTGGTTGATGCCCAATCAGGAGCCGAGTGGCACACCTTGTGCAAATAGGATGATGTGGAGAAAAACATGAAACTATCAAACCTTTATCTGATCCTGTTGGCGATGATACTTCTGGCCATAATCATCTTTAGCCCGGCCCCACAACAAAAGGAGGCGATGTGTGAAAATCCTTTTGGTCTTGCCCGCTGGTGAGAATTACCGCGTCACACCAGAACGATCACGTGTGCCACCGCGTGCGATGCTGCGGTTCAGTGTGCTACCGCTGACCACTGTGGCGGCGTTGACCCCACCCCAGCACGAGGTCCGAATTCTGGACGAGAATGTCGAACCGCTGGACTTCGAGACGGATTGCGATCTGGTCGGCGTGTCGTTCATGACGGCGCTGGCACCACGGGCTTATGCGATTGCGTCTGAGTTTCGCAAACGCGGCAAAATTGTCGTGGCTGGAGGCTATCACGCCACACTTTGCACAGCGGAAGCAGTCCGCCACTTCGATGCGTGGTTGCCGGCGACGCTGAGGATACGTGGCCACAGGTGCTGCGAGACGTTGAGGCAGGAAGGTTGCAGCAAGTTTACCGCTCTGCCGGTGGTCGCATGACAACTCCGATACCGCGCCGTGAACTGTTGACGCAGACAGCCCGTTACTACGCGACCGTCAACGCCGTACAGGCCGGGCGTGGCTGCCGCCACGCGTGCCGCTATTGCTCGGTCACTGCGTTTCACCAACAAACCTACCGGCATCGAACCGTATCGGAGGTGTTGGCGGAACTTCAGACCATTTCGGGTGACTTCCTTTTTGTGGACGACAACATTGTCGCCGACCGCGATTTTGCCCGTGAACTGTTCACGAGACTGGTTCCCCTGCGAAAACGTTGGGTGGCTCAGTGCTCGATCGAGGTCGGCGATGATCAGGAACTGCTTCACCTGATGCACCGGGCAGCCTGTTGTGGACTGTTCATCGGCATTGAGACGGTCAATTCTGCCAACCTCACGGCGATGAGCAAACAGTTCAACAATCCGCACCGCTATCGTGAGCGGCTGCAAGCCATCCGACGCGCCGGTATTGCCGTCGTGGCCGGAATCATTGTTGGAATGGATAGCGATGATGTCGGTGTGTTCGAGCAGACGCTGCGCTTCTTGTTGGAGGAACGGATTGATTGCGTGCAGGTGAATATCCTGACGCCGTTGCCGGGAACGCCGTTGTTTGCCGAAATGGAACGGATCGGGCGCATCACCGACCGCGACTGGGGCGATTACGACTACCGGCATGTCGTATTCCAGCTGGCGCGAATGAGCGCAGTCGAGTTGCAGGCGGGCGCGGACTGGATGTACGCTCAGTTCTACCGGCTGGACCGGATCTTTTGGCGTTTTGTGCGCGGCCTCTTCACTGTTGGCTGGCGGCCGTCGTTGCTCGCGCTGAAGCTTGGTCTGACGTATCGTTACGACAATCAACGCGAAGGGATTGTTGGCTGGAATCCGACCTGTCACAACAGCATTGCCCCACAGAACGGCAACCTCTACAACTGGCAGGAGGCGACGACATGATCTCATGGTTCCAACCCATTCCGCAGGATCAGTCCTATCATCAGTTTGCGGACTCACGGGTTTGGCTCGGCACACCGAACGGCGCAAACGTCTGGTCAAACGTGCTGTTCGTCGTGGTCGGTCTTGCCGGATTCTTCTCGCTCGCGCGACGCGCCGTGCCACAACGTTGGTTGTGGATGACATTTTACGGCGCCGTCACGCTGGTCGGATTCGGCTCGGCCTACTACCACTTGAATCCAAGCGACACCACGCTGTTTTGGGATCGGCTGCCGATGACGGTGGCGTTCATGTCGTTTTTTGCCGAAGTGATGGCGGATCGGTGCGGGGAGCGGGTCGGCGTTTGGTCGTTCGGGCCGCTGCTGGCGTTTGGCATCAGTAGCGTGATTTATTGGCGTTACACGGGCGATTTGCGCTGGTATGGTCTGGTGCAATACGGACCGATGCTGGCAATTCCGTTGCTCTTGTTGGTGCGCCCGGCGCGCTACATGAGGACGGGCGATGTTTGGATCGCGGCCGCGTGTTATGCAATGGCGAAAGGATTCGAGCACTTCGACGCGCCTTTGTTGAAGGCGCTGGGCGTCAGTGGACACACGTTGAAACATGTCGCCGCAGCAGCCGGCGTCGGCTGGACACTGCGGACACTTCGGAGGTAGCAAGCAATGAATAGGAAAACGTTGCACTGGTTGTATGCGGAACTGCCCACGTTGGTCAGCAATGGTGTGGTGCCGGCGGAGGTGGCAGAGCGGATTCGGGAATACTACGGCGAACCGGATGCGCGAGGGAGCGGGCGGCGTTGGCTCATCACGCTGTTTGCCATCATCGGCGCGGCATTGATTGGCGGCGGAATCGTTCTGTTGCTGGCGCACAACTGGGAAGAATTGTCGCGTCCGATGCGAGCAGCGATTTCGTTGGCGCCGTTGTTACTGACGCAGGCAGTGGCGGCGTGGGTGTTGTGGGCGCGCAACGAAAGTACAGCGTGGCGCGAAGGGATCGGGACATTGTTGACACTGGCCATCGGAACTTCCATCGCGCTGGTTTCACAGACTTACAATCTCGGCGGAACATTCGCGGATTTCATGTTCGTGTGGACGCTCCTTGCGTTGCCGGTGGCCTATCTATTGCGAGCGACGTTACCAGCAGTGTTATATCTGGTCGGCGTAACAATTTGGAGCGGTTCGGTGACGAATGAAGGCGTGAAGTCACTCTGGTTCTGGCCGCTGGTCGGGCTGACGATGCCGTACCTTTGGATGGCAGCCCGCGTGAACCGCTATCACCCGCGACCGTTACTGGTCTGCTGGGTGTTGAGCCTCGTCGGCACTATCGGCGCGGGATTCGGTGCGCACCGATTGTTAGATGAGTTTTCGTGGTGGATGGTCTTGTACGGCGGATTGTTCGCCGTCTGGTGGTTGATCGGCACACGCTGGTTCGGCCTGGCAACAAGCATTTGGCAACGGCCGTTTCAGATTGTCGGCGGCGTGGGGCTTTGGGTGCTGTCGCTGGTACTGACATTCTCCGAACCATGGAAAGAAGTCGCACATTGTGTCTGGTGGGGTGACACACAGCATCATCCAATGGAATGGGCGACCGCGCTCGTGTGGCCGGTGACGGCGATTGCGCTCTGGGTCGCAGCGTGGCGGCGACGTGACCCGTCGGAGTTATGGCTTGGCGGAATGCCGATCTTGGCGGTGCTCGGACAAGCAATGGCCGTTCACGACATGGAAGTGGCCGCCGCGGTGTTGTTCAACTTGTATGTGTTTGTGGTGTCGGTCACGCTGATTGCCAGCGGCGTAAAAGAGCGACGGCTCGGCGTGATTAACGTCGGAATGTTGTTGATGTCGGCGCTGATTCTGTGCCGGTTCTTTGACGTGGACATTGGATTTGTCGCGCGCGGCGTGGCGTTCATCGCGGTCGGCACCGGTTTTCTGGTTACGAATCTCATCCTGTTGCGGCGGAAAGGAGCGGCATAATGAAATCATCCCGAATCGTTTTAGTGTTGTTTGTCGTGGTGGCGCTGGCGCAACTGGCGGTGCCGACAAGTCAACTGTGGCGATATGAACGAACGTTGCGCACGGGACGCGCCTACAAGTTTCGGACGCGTCCGGTGGACCCCTATGATGCGTTTCGTGGGCGATATGTGGCACTGGCGTTCGAGGAACACGAAGCACCATGGGAGGGCGATGTGTCTGCCAAGCGCGGCAGCACTGGCTACGCCGTGCTCGGCGAGGATGCCGACGGATTCGCAAAAGTGTTGCGTGTTGTACCGGTTCCCCCAGACAGCGGGGATTACTTGCGGGTAGAAAAAAGCTACAGTTCTGCGACCAATTGTGTCGGCTTCCGTTTCCCCTTTGAACGATTTTACATGGAAGAACGCAAAGCACCGGAAGCGGAGCGCGTCTATCGCGAGAGCAATCGCTTGGGCGAGACGAAACGCAACACCTATGCGGTCGTTCGCGTTCGCAACGGAGTGGGCGTGATCGAAGATCTGTTTGTCGGCGATAAACCAATCCGCGAGGCTATTCGACAGCCCTAACAATGTAACCGCCCGATTTGGCATCCGCTTCGAGCTTGAGGAGATTACGTTTCTGGGCTTCGAGCAGGAGGTCGTTGAAGCTGCGAAACCCATGTGCACGCTCATTGAAGCCGGGATGGCGGCGTTTGAGGGTCTGTTTGATCATGGAACCGTAAATTGGCTCATCTTCGCGGCGTTCCTCGCTGATGGCATCGAAGGTCTCGACCACCATTTCTAGGGCGCGATCTGGGCTGAGCGATTTTTTCTCAATGTCGGCAGCGGTTTTGCGGGTTTTGGGCGGCTCGGAGCGGACAAGGTCATCATAGTAGATGAACTCGTCACAGTTGTTGATAAAGAGGTCGGAAGAGGAGTTTTTGACACCGATGCCAATAACTGTCTTGTCGTTCTCGCGCAACTTGCTCACCAGCGGCGAGAAATCGGAGTCGCCGCTGATAATGACAAAGGTATCCACATGCTGTTTCGTGTAACAAAGATCGAGGGCGTCCACGACCATGCGAATGTCGGCGGAGTTTTTACCCGATTGGCGAACGTGGGGGATTTCGATCATCTCGAATGCGGCCTCGTGGAGATCGCGCTTGAAGGCTTTGTAGCGTTCAAAGTCACAGTAGGCCTTTTTGACGACGATATGCCCCTTCAGCAGAAGGCGTTCGAGCACCTTCTGAATGTCAAATTTGGGATAATGCGCATCGAGCGCACCCAAGGCGATGTTTTCCAAGTCGAGAAAGACCGCCATGGTGGCGGTATTGTCACGGGCGGTCATTTTCAATGTCCTTTCAGCACGCGACGGGCGGCAGCCAGATTGTCCACACGCAGGATGATGGCGCCCGCCGCCGAGTCGGGAACAGCGGCGGCATAGGCGTATTCAATGTTAACCTTCTGGCGGGAAAGCTTGCGGGCAATCGCCGCCAGTTCGCCGGGACGATTTTGACATGTAATGAGCAGGACATCGCGTTCGACCACAAGGACGCCGTGCTCGCCAAGGAGGTGAAGGGCTTTCTGCGGTTCGCTGACGACCATACGAACCACGGCATGATCCACGCCGTCAGTGATGGAGATGGCCAGAACGTTGATCCCGGCGTCAGCCAACGTTTTGCAAACGGCGGCCAGTGTGCCGGGTTTGTTTTCAAGAAAGAGAGAGAGCTGTTTGACGGTCTTCATTGATTCCTTCGTGTTTAAGTTTTATGACATACTCCATGAAAGCGCCGCAGTCGTCAACCCCATGCTTTACAACAAAAACAAATTGGATTAGTAATACTAATACAATGGAAATAAAAAATCAAAAATACTAATGCAACTGGAAGCGTTGAAAATTTATACGGATGTGGTTCGCCTTCGCAGTTTCAGCCGCGGAGCGGAGGCCAACGGGATTTTGCAGTCCGCCGCCAGCCAGACGATCAACAACCTGGAACGTCACCTGGGGGTGACACTCATTGACCGTTCCCGTCGCCCATTTGAACTCACGCCGCAGGGAAAAATCTTTTATGAAGGTTGTCGAGATCTGTTGCAAAGCTACAGCGATCTGGAAAATATGGTCCGCCAGGCGCAAAACGATCTTGATTCCATTGTCCGCGTTGCCGCCATTTATTCGGTGGGACTGGGTGATATGAGCCGCTATGTCCAGCGATTTTCCGAGTCGCATCCCCACGCCCGCGTGCAAGTGGAGTATTTGCATCCCGATCGTGTTTATGAGCGCGTGCTGGAGGATGCGGTGGATTTTGGAATTGTGTCATTTCCCCAGCGGCGCAAGGAAATCACCGTCATCCCGTGGCGCATGGAACGCATGATGGTCGCGTTCCCTCCCGGGCATCGTTTTGCGAAGCATGTGGCGGTCTGGCCTGCGGATCTGGGCGGAGAAAAGTTTGTAGCATTCGACAGGAATTTGATGATCCGTCGGCAGATTGACCGTCTGTTGCGGCGCAGTGGGGCGCGCGTAGAGGTCGTGATGGAATTTGACAACATCGAGGCCATCAAGCGTGCCGTGGAGGTCGGAGCCGGCGTTGCCATTTTGCCGGAACCGACGATGACACGTGAAGTGGCACTGGGCACGCTGGGGATGGCTCGGTTGAACGGTGAGAAATTCGTGCGTCCGCTCGGCATTGTGCACCGGCGGGGAAAACGCTTTTACAGCAATACACGGGATTTTTTGGATTTGCTCCTGAAGAACGGCGAAGGAACTCATTGAGATGAATTCACATCAGCCCCATCCCCAAGGTTTGTACGATCCGCACTGGGAACACGACGCTTGTGGTGTCGGTTTTGTCGCTGACATCAAGGGACGTAAATCCAATCGCATCCTGCGCGACGCCTTGCAGGTACTCATCAACCTCCGTCATCGTGGCGCCGCCGGGGCCGAGCCAAACACGGGCGACGGGGCCGGTTTGTTGATGCAAGTACCGCATTCGTTTCTGAAAAAGGCGTGCGGTCAGGTGGGTATCGAATTACCGGGGCCGGGCGAGTATGGGGTCGGAATGGTATATCTTCCTCCCAACCCCTCGGAGCGGTACAAATGCGAGAAATTGTTTGAAGAGATCGTCGCCAACGAGGACATGAAGTTTCTCGGATGGCGCAGTGTGGCCACGGCCGATGACGCCCTTGGGAAAACGGCGCGATTTTCCGAGCCGGTCATCCGTCAGGTCTTCATCGCGCGTGGCCCCCAAATGGCGGACGACCTGACGTTTGAGCGCAAGCTTTATCTGATTCGCAAGCTTGCCGAGAAGGGAATCCGTTATTCGGGTATCAGAGGCGGTGAATGGTTTTACATTGCCAGCCTTTCCTGTCGCACCATGGTGTACAAGGGAATGCTCACACCCGAACAACTTTCCCAGTTTTATCCCGAACTGAACGATCCCGCGATGGAAACCGCCCTCGCTCTGGTTCACTCGCGTTTCAGCACCAACACTTTCCCCAGTTGGTATCGCGCCCATCCCTACCGTTATATTGCCCATAACGGTGAAATTAACACGCTACGTGGCAACGTCAGTTGGATGCGCGCCCGACAGTCCCTGCTTCGCTCCGATATCTGGGGGGCGGACATCAAGAAACTTCTGCCCATCATCCACGAGGACGGCAGTGATTCGGCCATGTTCGACAACGTACTCGAATTTCTCGTGCTCTCCGGCCGTTCCCTGCCCCATGCGATGATGATGATGATCCCCGAACCGTGGGAACACCACGAGTCCATGCCCGATGACAAACGCGCTTTCTATCAATATCACTCCTGCCTGATGGAGCCGTGGGACGGCCCCGCCAGCATCGCTTTTACCGACGGCCTTAAGATCGGCGCCTGCCTCGACCGCAACGGCCTGCGTCCCTCCCGTTACTACGTCACCAAGGATGACCGCGTGATCATGGCCAGCGAAGTCGGTGTCCTCGACATCCCGCCAAATCTGATCGCGCAAAAAGGGCGGCTTCAGCCGGGTCGCATGTTCCTCATTGACACCGAACAGGGCCGAATTGTCGCTGACGACGAGCTTAAAAAGAAAATGGCGAGAGAACGCCCCTATCGGCTTTGGCTTGATGAAAATCTTGTTCGCATCGAAGACTTACCCGAAACACCGCATGTCCACGAAACGGACCACAAAACGATCGTTTGCCGACAACAAGCCTTTGGCTACACGTTTGAAGACCTGCGCATCATTATCGGCCCGATGGGCCGTGACGGCGTCCAACCGCTCGGCTCCATGGGCAACGACGCCCCGCTCGCTGTTCTCTCAAACAAACCGCAGTTGCTCTACAGTTACTTCAAACAACTTTTCGCCCAGGTCACAAACCCGCCGTTGGATTGTATCCGGGAGGAAATCGTCACCTCCACCGACACTTTGATCGGCTCCGAAGGCAACCTTCTCGACCCGTGGCCGCAAAGTTGCCGGATGATCCGTCTCCGTGGTCCGATCCTCACCAACGAAGAACTCGAAAAACTTCGCCATCTCGCACTTGCCGGTTTCCGCCCCGTCACCCTACCAATCCTTTTCAAGGCGGCCGACGGCGCTTCCGGCATGGAAACAGCCATGGAACAACTTTGCCAGGCGGCAGACCAGGCCATTGCCGACGGCGCCAATATCCTCATCCTCTCCGACCGCGGTATCAACAAAGACAACGCCGCCATCCCCGCCTTGATGGCCGTGTCGGGACTCCACCACCACCTCATCCGCAAGGAGACCCGTACCCGCGTCGGCCTCATCCTCGAATCCGGCGAGCCGCGCGAGGTGCATCACTTTGCCCTTTTGGTCGGGTATGGCGTCAGCGCCGTCAACCCGTACCTTGCATTTGAGACGCTCGACGACATGATCCGCGAAGGCCTCCTCCCCGGCCTCGACCACAAGACCGCCGTCAAAAACTACTGCAAAGCCGTCGTCAAAAGCATCGTCAAAACCATGGCCAAAATGGGCATTTCCACGATCCAGAGTTACCGGGGCGCCCAAATCTTCGAAGCCATCGGCCTGAACAAAAGTTTTGTGGACAAATATTTCACATGGACCGCCAGCCGCATCGAAGGCATTGGCATCGAAGAAGTCGCCCGCGAAACTCTGACCCGACACCGTCAGGCCTTTCCCGAACGCGAATTCAACGTGGAAGTCCTTGACTCCGGCGGCCAATACCAGTGGCGCAAAGACGGCGAACATCACCTGTTCAACCCCGAAACCATCTACCTGCTCCAGACCGCCACCCGCCTCGGCAGTTACGACATTTTCAAACAATACGCCGCTCTCATCAACGACCAATCGCGCCAACTCTGTACCCTCCGCGGCCTGCTCGACTTCAAATGGGCCGAAACGCCCGTCCCGCTCGACGAAGTCGAGCCGATCGAGGAAATCGTCAGACGTTTCAAAACCGGCGCAATGAGCTACGGCTCCATCAGTCAGGAAGCGCACGAGGCGCTTGCCATCGCCATGAACCGTCTCGGTGGCAAATCCAACACTGGCGAAGGTGGCGAAGACCCGTCCCGGTTTCATCCCCTGCCCGACGGCGACAACAAATGTTCCGCCATCAAACAGGTTGCCAGCGGACGATTCGGCGTCACCAGCGATTACCTCATCCACGCCCAAGAACTCCAAATCAAAATGGCCCAGGGCGCCAAACCCGGCGAAGGCGGCGAATTACCCGGACGCAAGGTCTATCCGTGGATTGCCAAAACACGCCACTCCACCCCTGGTGTCGGGCTCATCAGTCCCCCACCCCACCACGACATCTATTCCATCGAAGACCTGGCGGAACTGATCCATGACCTCAAAAACGCCAACCGCCATGCTCGCATCAGTGTCAAACTGGTGGCCGAAGTCGGCGTCGGAACCGTCGCGGCTGGTGTCGCCAAAGCGCACGCGGATGTTGTCCTCATCAGCGGCCACGACGGCGGCACTGGCGCCTCGCCGCTCTCCTCCATCAAACACGCCGGCATCCCGTGGGAACTCGGCTTGGCGGAGACACACCAGACACTGGTGCTCAACAACCTTCGCAGCCGCATTGTTGTCGAGACCGATGGCCAACTCAAAACCGGCCGCGACGTGGCCATCGCAGCATTGCTCGGCGCCGAAGAGTTCGGATTCGCCACCGCGCCGCTGGTCACCCTCGGCTGCATCATGATGCGCGTTTGCCACCTCAACACCTGTCCCGTCGGTGTCGCCACACAAGACCCTCGCCTGCGCGCCCGTTTTCGCGGCAAACCGGAATATGTCGAAAACTTCATGCGCTTCATCGCGCAGGAACTCCGAGAAATCATGGCCAAACTCGGATTCCGCACCCTCAACGAAATGGTCGGTCGTACCGATAAACTCGAAGTCAAAAAGGCCATTGACCACTGGAAGGCACGCGGCCTCGATTTCTCCAAGATCCTCTACCAACCGCAACTGGAGGAAGACGTTGGCCGCTACTGCCAGCATCCGCAAAACCACGACATTGAGCGTTCGCTGGACATGACCACACTCCTCGAACTTTGCCAGCCGGCCATTGAGCGTGGCGAGCGGGTCCGAGCCACCCTCCCCATCCGCAATGTCCACCGGGTCGTCGGCACCCTCACCGGTAGCGAAATCACCAAACGCCACGGCCCAAACGGCCTCCCCGACGACACCATCGAACTCACCTTCCAGGGCAGCGCCGGACAAAGTTTTGGCGCGTTCATTCCTCCGGGCATGACGCTCATCCTCGAAGGCGACGCCAACGACTACATCGGCAAAGGACTCAGCGGCGGCAAACTCATCGTGTACCCGCCCCACGGCTCCACCTTTGTACCCGAAGAAAACATCCTCATCGGCAACGTTGCCCTCTACGGCGCCACCCGTGGCGAAGCCTATTTCCGCGGCGTCGCCGGCGAGCGATTCTGCGTCCGCAACAGCGGCGCCACCGCCGTGGTCGAAGGGGTTGGCGACCACGGTTGCGAATACATGACCGGCGGCCGCGTCGTCGTCCTCGGCCCAACCGGACGCAACTTCGCCGCCGGCATGAGCGGCGGCATCGCGTACGTGTTTGACGATCGCGGCGATTTCCCCACCCGTTGCAACATGGCCATGGTCGGCCTCGAAAAGCTTGCCGATCCCGAGGAAATCGAGGAACTGCGCCGTCTCATCCAACGCCACGGCGACTACACCCGAAGCGCCCACGCCTGGAAAATTCTCGCCGAGTGGAACCGAAACGTTCCGAAGTTCATCAAAGTCATGCCGAAAGATTACAAACGCGTCCTCGAAGCTCTCAAGCGCGCCCAAGAGGCGGGATTCAGCGGCGACGACGCCGTCAACGTTGCCTTCGAGGAAAACGTCAAAGACGTCGCGCGTATCGGAGGTAACTGATTTATGGGCAAACCTACCGGATTTCTTGAAATTGACCGTGAGCTGCCGCCGGATGTCGAGCCGTTGGAGCGGATCAAGCATTGGCGCGAGTTTCACGAGCACCTCTCGGAAGAGAAACTTCGCGCCCAGGGCGCTCGCTGCATGGATTGCGGCATTCCCTTTTGCCACGTGGGACGCATCCTGGCTGGCGCCGCCTCCGGCTGTCCGATCAACAATCTCATCCCGGAATGGAACGACCTGGTCTATCGCGGCCTCTGGAAAGAAGCGTTCAAACGCCTTTTGAAAACCAACAACTTTCCCGAGTTCACCGGCCGTGTCTGCCCGGCCCCGTGTGAAGGCTCCTGCACCGTCGGAATGCACCTGCCACCGGTGACCATCAAACAAATCGAGTGCGAAATCATTGACCGCGCCTTCGCCAACGGCTGGATCACCCCCGAACCACCCAAAAAACGAACCGGCAAGGAAATCGCCATTATCGGTTCCGGCCCCGCCGGACTGGCTGCTGCGGCCCAACTCAACCGAGCCGGCCACAACGTCACCGTCTTCGAACGCGCTGACCGTCCCGGCGGCCTCCTCATGTACGGTATCCCCAACATGAAACTCGACAAACAAGAGGTCGTCCTCCGCCGCATCCGCTGGATGGAACAGGAAGGTATCAAATTCCGTCTCAATACCGAGGTCGGCAGAAATTACCCTGCCGAACAACTCTTCGAAGAGTTTCATGCCGTCGTGCTGGCCATCGGCGCCACGGTCCCACGCGACCTGAACGTTGAAGGCCGCAATCTCAAGGGAATCCATTTCGCCATGGATTTTCTCAGCGCCAACACTCGTTCGCTGCTCGATGGCCAGCGTCCCGATAACTTCATTGACGCCGCCGACAAGGAGGTTGTCGTCATCGGCGGCGGTGACACCGGTACCGATTGCGTCGCTACCAGTCTCCGACATGGTTGCAAAAGTGTCGCTCAACTGGAAATTCTGCCGCAACCGCCCATGGACCGCGCGTCCGACAACCCCTGGCCACAGTGGCCGAAAGTGTACAAGCTCGATTACGGGCAGGAAGAAGCAAAGGCCGTTCAAGGCGCTGATCCGCGCCAGTATCTTGTCACCGCCAAACGATTCATCGGCGACACTGACGGCCATATCAAAGAGATCCTCACCGTAAAAGTCTCCTGGCAGAAGGATGCCCAGGGACGGTTCATTCCGAAGGAAGTTCCCGGCACTGAAAAACTCATCCCCGCCCGTCTCGTGTTGTTGGCGATGGGGTTTCTCGGCCCTGAAACCACGCTTCTAAAGGGTCTCGGAGTCGGCCAGGATGAACGTACCAACATCAAAGCGGAGTACGGACGTTTTGCGACCAATATCCGCGGTGTTTTTGCTGCCGGCGACTGCCGTCGTGGCCAAAGCCTGGTGGTCTGGGCCATCCACGAGGGACGCGCCTGCGCCCGCGAAGTGGACCGCTACCTCATGGGCAGTACTCTCTTACCATAAGAGGCAAGGTAGCTTGAGTGAAGAGGTCACACCCGATTACGCTCAACAACCTCCCCCTCATGGCGTCATTGGCCACCTTTCCCCTTCTCGGCTCGTCTTCCGTCAGCCAAAATCTCATAAAAACAATGCCCCGGGATTATTTTGACAGATGATTCTGTGCGGTGAGTGGGGCTGCAGATGGGAAAACGAGAGAGTCGGTGCTGTGGGCGTCTCAAAAAACGCGCACCTTAACAACCACTTTCTTGACCGGTGACGGCGTGTCAACCGTGATGCCCGGCATGTGCGCGTCATTGGGAAACAGGATGACAAAGGTACCAGCCCGGACAGTCACGAAATCACCGCTACCCTTGTAGAAAGCGATGTCTCTGCCCTCATCATATGGCTCGGTCACGTCAAGCGCGCCCACCGGTGCCCAGCCGATCCGTTCGACCCCCTTCTCAACATACTGCACGTCAATGTATTTACGGTGCGCCTCCCATTTGCCGTCGCCCAGCGGTTTGGTCTGGTATTGTTGGACCAGCGCAAACAGTGTATCGCCGTTCAGGTCGTATCGGCCCGGCTCACGCGGAATTCGTACCGCCTCCAGCGCCATTTCCAGTTGATATCCTAGACCACGGTAAAGCCCGGCATTTTCAATTCGATCTATAATCATGGGATTTCTTTCACTCGGGGGCGCATATTTTCCATAGAGAAGGTCCATTTGCCAACAACAACTTTATCCTCTCAGAACTGCCACGAGTTTTTGCGAGCGAAGCGTCGCGCTCTTTGCTAGGGTCTGTGTGTCATGAGTGGCTTACCGTCAACACCGTTGGATTCGCTGGAAGGGACAATTGAGCGGATTGTGTATGTCAATGACGACAACCAGTACACGGTCGCGCAATTGCTGCCCGAAGGGCGTGGGCGACAGGAGCCGATCACAATCGTAGGTAATCTCGCTGCCGTGCAGGTGGGCGAGTTTGTCCGCGCCCATGGGCGATGGACGACGCACAAGCAGTTCGGACGACAGTTTGCGGTGGAACGATTCGAGTCGGTGTTGCCACGAACCGTGGTCGGCATTCGCAAGTACCTTGGTAGCGGCCTGATCAAGGGGATCGGCCCGACCTTTGCCGATCGGATCGTCGCCAAATTTGGTGAAAAGACCTTCGAGGTGATTGATCAGTTCTCCGCCAAGCTGCGCGAGGTCGAGGGAATCGGCCCGGAACGCGCCCGTCGCATCAAGGAGGCATGGGTCCAGCAAAAAGCCGTGCGCGACATCATGATTTTTCTTCAAGGCCACGGCATTGGCAGTGCCCACGCCGCGAAGATCTACCGGCAGTATGGAGAACGCGCTATTACTATTGTCCGCGAAAATCCCTATCAACTCGCCCGCGACATTCCCGGCATCGGCTTTCGCACCGCCGACGGCATCGCATCCCGTCTCGGCGTCGCCCGCGACTCGATCCACCGTCTCAAGGCGGGTGTCCTTCACACCTTGGAGGCCGCCACTGACGACGGACATTGCTGTCTGCCGCGCGAGACGCTTGTGCAAACCGCCGCGGAACTTCTCGAAGTCGAACGCAAACCGGTTGAACACAGCATTGATCTGTTGGCGATCTCCCGTGACATTGTGATGGAAGACGATTTTGTTTATCTGGCCGGGCTGCATCGCGCGGAGTGCGCCGTGGCGACAAAACTGCGAGAGCTTCTTGCCGCCGAGGTCCGGTTGCCACCAATGGATATGGACAAAGCCATTGCCTGGGTTCAACAAAAGACTGGTGTGACCCTTGCCCCCGCTCAGCAACAAGCCCTTCGCATGGCGCTCACGTCCAAACTCTTGGTGATCACTGGCGGTCCTGGTGTGGGCAAAACCACCATTATCAATAGTCTCGTCCAGATTCTCCGCGCCAAAAATTGCCGGCCGCTTCTGGCAGCGCCGACCGGCCGCGCGGCCAAACGCATGAGCGAGGTCACCGGCCAGCCCGCGCAAACCATTCATCGCCTCTTGCGGTACGACCCGCACGAGGGTGGTTTCACCATGGATGAGCGACACCCGCTGAAGGGGGACATGCTCATCATTGACGAAGCCTCGATGCTGGACATCCCGCTGGCATATCATCTATTGAAGGCCGTGCCGCAAAGCAGTTCGGTCGTGTTCGTTGGCGATGTGGATCAACTACCATCCGTCGGTCCGGGCAATTTCCTGCGCGATCTCATTGAGTGCGGCGCAATTCCTCTGGTGCGATTGACCGAAATCTTTCGCCAGGCCAGCAACAGTTTCATTGTCACCAACGCTCACCGGGTCAACAATGGACAAATGCCGATCATGGATGCGCCACAAGAAAGTGATTTTTTCTTCATCGAACAGGACGACCCGCAAAAGGCCCTGGCAACCATCCGAACGTTGTGCGCCGAACGGGTGCCGAAACGATTTCACTTCGATCCCCTGCGCGACATTCAGGTCTTAAGTCCCATGCACAAAGGCATTTGCGGCGCGGAAAACCTCAACCGCGAACTGGCCGCGATATTGAACCCAAGCGGCCCCCATGTTCAACGCTACGGACGGACGCTACGAGTCGGCGACCGGGTCATGCAGATTCGCAACAACTACGACAAGGACGTCTTCAACGGTGACCTCGGCCGCGTCAAACGAATTGATCTGGTGGAACAACAACTCATTGCCGAGATGGATGATCGAGAAGTCGCTTACGAATTTGAGGAACTCGACGAGTTGATCCCCGCCTACAGCATTAGCGTCCACAAGTCACAGGGAAATGAGTATCCCTGCGTCATTATCCCGGTATTGACTCAGCATTTTATCCTCTTGCAGCGCAACCTGCTCTACACCGCCATCACGCGCGGTAAAAAGCTCGTCATCCTCGTCGGCTCAAAAAAGGCGCTGGCCATTGCCCTCCGCAACAACAAGACCGCCGCCCGCTACAGCCTTTTGCGTGAACGACTGTCAAAATCCATTTGACTTGCGCTTCAAGAGCGAGCATCATGCGTCGAGTTTTAGCCGTAAAAAAATCGCAGGTTTAATCATGCCAAAGCTTCATATTTTATCCGGGGTCCTCGAAGGAAAAGTGTACGATTTGGTAGATGAACGCGTGACGGTCGGACGCGCCATGGATAACATGATTCGCCTCGAAGACGGCACCGTCTCCCATCATCATGCCATGCTGGTGTTGGACGGCACCGACTACAAGCTGCGCGACCTCAATTCCACCAACGGTTCCCGGGTCAACGGGATGCGTGTCGTCGAAACTCGACTCAATCATGGCGACCAAATCCGTCTCGGTTCCGTCGAGATGCGCTACGAAAGCGACACGAAGAAAGCCAGCCAACCTCTCCCTCCCTCGCAAACCGGCGTTGGACTTGAAGACCTCGGCCAGCGTAGCGGACCGCCCCCCACGTTCAGCTCCGTGTCGCCATTTGGACGTAAGAAAAAGAGCGGGCCCGGTATTTGGTTGTGGATCGTCATTGGGCTGGGGATTGCCGCGGCGGCCGCGGTGGTGGCGGTGTGGTACATGCTCCGCCAATTACCCCCGCCCTGATCGCGGGATCGGTCTATCGCAACCAACTCGCCAAGTCCTTGGCCCAGTAAGTCAGAATCACATCGGCGCCCGCGCGACGGAAGGCCGTCATGATTTCCAACACGACAGACTTTTCATCCAACCAACCGTTGGCTGCCGCCGCTTTCACCATGGAGTACTCGCCGCTGACGTTGTACACGGCTACCGGGTAGCCAAACCGTTCTTTCACCCGTCGAACGAGATCAAGATACCCCAGGGCCGGCTTGACCATGACGATGTCGGCCCCCTCCGCAATGTCTTGGGCAACCTCTCGCAACGCTTCCGCCGCATTGGCGCAGTCCATTTGGTAACTCCGACGGTCGCCAAATCGCGGCGCGCTCTCCGCCGCCTCGCGGAACGGACCGTAAAACGCCGACGCAAACTTCGCCGCATAACTCATGATCGGCGTCTCCGTGTGTCCGTCCGTGTCGAGCGCGGCGCGAATGGCCGCCACACGTCCGTCCATCATGTCGCTTGGCGCCACCATATCGGCGCCCGCGCGGGCATACGCAACGGCAGTTTTTGCCAACAATGGTAACGTGGCGTCGTTGATGATTTTTCTGTCGCGCACGACGCCGCAATGCCCATGACTCATGTACTCGCACAGACACACATCCGCGATCACGATCAGTTCGGGCAATTCTTTCTTCAAAGCGCGAATCGCCCGAGGTACGATTCCGTTGGGCGCGTACGCGCCCGAAGCGCGCGCGTCCTTGCGCTCCGGTATTCCGAACAAAATTACCGCGGGGACGCCGAGCGCAAACGACTCTTTTGCCTCCTTCACTGCTTCATCCACGGAAAGCTGAAATTGTCCCGGCATCGCGCGGATGGGACGTCGCACGCCGTTACCTTCCCGGACAAACAGTGGCATCACCAGATGGCGGATGGAAAGTTCCGTCTCACGCACCAAACCTCGCAACGCAGCGTTCTGACGCAGACGTCGCGGGCGATAGAGGGGAAAGTTCATGGCTGGTTCTGGAAGCAGGCCACCACCGCTTCGGGCGTGGTTGCCTGCTCCAGTTGTTCCCGAAACGACGGGCGTCGCAGCAGACGGCTCAATCGGGCCAGCACCTGGAGATGTTCGCGGACATTGGGCGCGCACAACAAAAAGAAGTGACGAACCGGCTTGCCATCAAGGGCGCCGAACTCGACGCCTTTTGGATGCCGCCCGTAGGCGAGCACGGGGCGATCCACCAACCCGACCATGGCATTGCGGGAATGCGGGATGGCGATTTCATTGTCCACGCAGGTCGAACAAAGCTCTTCGCGTGCCTTCAAGGCCTTGAACAGCGTCTGCGAAAGCCGTTTTGCCGTGGGCGGCACCACCAGTGCCACTAACTCACGCAACACGCCGTCACGATCGTCGGCTTTCAAGTGAAGATTCACCCGTTGCGGATTGATCGCCACCGCAACGCAGTCGGCAGGAAACGTATTCGATAGGATGACTCGTTTCGGTTCTGTTTCCATGTCAGTTTTCCATGTCAGATTCTTCGCTGCCGTCGCAGCAACATCCACATGCCGAGAAGACCAACCGCCACCAGTGTTCCTGTGCCCGGTTCGGGCACAACCGTGAGTTTCACGTCTTGATTGGCGGAATCCAGCCAGAGATAACCCGACAGACCGGTGCCGGCGATGTTGGTGAAGTTGGTGCCGCTGCCCAGCGTTGAACTGCCGTAACTGAGCGCGTCAAACAACGTGTAGGTGCCGGCGCCAAACCCGCTGACCGCGCTGAGGACAAACCAGTTGGTTTCCATGCCACTGAACGAGAGCGCGTTGGTGACGATTACAAGGTCGCTGGCACCGGGCGCGCCGAGTTCGAAGACGAGTTGGACGCCATTGGTGAGCGTAAGGTCGCCAACGGTGAGGGTACCGACGGAATTACCGGGACTAAGAGTGGCACCGCCACGGAGCGTGACAGATTTGGCAATGAAGCCGTTGCCGGCCAACACGCCACCGCTGTTGACGGTGACCGCGCTGTTTTCGAGGCGTCCGTTGATGGCAAGCGTGCCGGCATTGATCACGGTGGTGCCACCGTAGGTGTTGGTTCCCAACAGCGACAACAACGCAGAGCCTTGTTTGACGATGCTGTCGGAGGCGCCACCGGTGATGTTGCCGGCAAACACGCCGTCATTGGTCTGGACGATTGTAAGCGTGGTGTTACTGAGGGCAATGGTGGACCCGACCGCCCCGCTCAAGGAACCGATTTGGGGCTGGTATCCATACGCCAGCATCGAATTCGGGATACGGTTGGTTGTGCCACCGGGCAGGGCGACATCGGCCCACATGCCGTAGTCGCCGCCGCCCTGGTAGAAGGCGATGACGATGTCATGTTCGCCAGCGGTCAGGTTGATGGTGCCGCCGCGGGTGGTAACACCCTGGAAATAGTTGTTGTAAACGACGTTGGTGCCGTCAATCCAGAGCATGCTGCCGTCGTCGCTGGCCGTGTCGAAGTAGTACACGCCGTTGGTGGGAGCGATAAACCGTCCGGTCCAGCGCACTTCGAAGTTGGTGGTGCGGGTGCCGCTGACGCTGGAATAGGGGGTGTTGGTGAATGCGCCGGGCGGAGTGTAGGAAGTGCCGCTGCGGTACATGTCGAAGACGTTGCTGTTAACGGTGCTGAGGGCCATATAATCGGGAGTGTAGCTGCTCAGATGGGCATTGAGCAACTCAAGGGTGGCAAAGTTATTGGAACTCGGTGTGATGTTGTAGTATTCGCCCATCAACCCCTGTCCCAGTCCGGTGACGGTCAGTGTCGCACCATTATTGATGGTAACGGCACCGGTCAGTCGGCTGCTTTCCAGGGCGAGTGTCCCCTGACTGATCAGGGTCAACCCGCTGTAGGTGTGTGTCTGATAAGGCAGCGTCAGAGTACCGGAACCGGTTTTGACGAGGCCGCCGCTGCCTGTGATGACGCCATTGAAGGTGGTGTTGTTGGTGTCGCCAACCGTCAGTGTGGCCGAGCCGAGGGCAACCGTCCCGCTGCCACTGAGGGAGGCGATGGTTTGGTTGAAGCCATTGAGGTCAAACGCGGCGAACCCTCGATTGGTGATAGTAAGGACGGTATTGGCGGGTATGACATTGGGGGCGTTCATTTGCAAGGTACCGCCGTTGATGAAGGTGGCGCCGGTGTAGGTATTGGTGTTGCCAAACACGAGCGTCCCGACGCCGGTCTTGATAAGGTTACCTGTGCCGAGGATTTGTCCGTTCATTGCGGCGACCGAACTGTTGACGGCGATAGTGCGGTTGGTGCCGCCGAGGTCGAGGCTGTTGGCAAAGGTGAGGTTGTTGTTGGCGCTGGCGGCGTTGAGGATGAGCGTGCTGGGATTGAAGTCGGCACTGCCCCAGACGAGGGTTGCGCCGCTGCCGCCGAGGTTGACGGTAAGAGGCGCGCCCCAGGCGCTGAAACCGCTGTCGCCACCAGGGATGCAGATCTGGTTGGAACCGGTGCCGAGGACATTGTTGAGGGTGCCCATTGTTTCGAGGACGCCGCCGCGGAGGATCACGTTGCCTGTGGTGGGGAGGCCGCTGCCGTAGTTGGCGCGGAGGACACCGCCATTAATGGTAGTGCCGCCGCCGTAGGTGTTGGTACCGAACAGAGCAAGAACGGCTGAGCCGGTCTTGATGATGCTGTCAGAGACGCCGCCGGTGATGGTGCCGTAGAAGGCGCCGTCCACGGATTGCACGATGCTGAGCGTGGTGTTGCTGAGGGTGATGAGGGAAGCGGCGTCGCCATTAAGCGAGCCGATTTGCGGGCTGCCGTACAACAGCATGGTATTGGGCAATCGGTTGGTCGTGCCGCCGGGCAACGCGACATCCGCCCACATGCCGTAGCCGCCGCTGCCCTGGTAGAAGGCGATGACAACCTCATGCACACCGGCGGTGAGTGTAATGGAACCGCCACGGGTGGTAACTCCCTGCCAGTAGTTGTTGTAAACGACATTGGTGCCGTCAATCCAGAGCATGCTGCCGTCGTCGCTGGCAGTGTCGAAATAGTACACGCCATTGGTGGGAGCGACGAATTTACCGGTCCATTTCACCTCGAAGTTGGTGGTGCGAGTGCCGCTGACGCTGGAATAGGGTGTGTTGGTGAACGCGCCGGGCGGCGTCACATCGTTGCGGCCAAAGTCGAAGTTGACACCCACCACCGTGCTGGGAGCGGTGTAGTCGGGCGTGTATGCGGACAGGTGAGCCAGCAACAGATCAAGTGTCGCAAAGTTATTGGAGACGGGTGTGACGTTGTAGAACTCGCCAAGCAACCCCGGTCGTCCTGCGCCGGTGACAGCCAGGCGAGTGCCGTTGGTGAGCGTGACTGGTCCTTTGATTTCAGCACTATCCAACCCAAGGGTGCCTTGTGTGACCAGAGTGAGGCCGGTGTAAGTGTGGGTGGTGTTGTAGAAGGTCAACGTTCCGGAGCCGGTTTTGATGAGGCCACCGTTGCCGGTGATGACGCCGCTGAAGGTGGTACTGTTGGCGTCGCCAACCGTGAGCGTGCCGGAACCGAGCGCCACGCTGCCGCCACCGCTGAGGGAAGCAATGGTTTGGTTGTAGTTGTTTAGTGAGAGAGCGGCGGTGAGGGAGTTGGAGAGGATCACGGCGGTGGTGGTTGGCAACATATTGTTGCCGGATAACTGGAGCGTACCGTTGTTGATGATGGTGCCGCCGGTGTAGGTGCTGGCTGCGCCGAGAATCAACGTGCCAACGCCGTTTTTAACAAGGCTGCCGGTGCCAAAGATCGCTCCGGCAAGGGTCGCCGGGGCGCCAGTGGCATTGACGCTGATGGCGCGGGTGCCACCGTTGAGGTCAATGGGATTGACGAAGGTGAGGTTGGTGTTGGCGGCAGGGCCATTGAGGATGAGTTCGGTTGGAGCGAAATAAGCGCTGCCCCATGTTTGTGTCGCCCCGGCTCCGCCGAGGTTGATGTTGACCGGGGTGCCGTAGGCACTGAAACCGCCGTCATTGACCCGGACCTGATTGGCGGCAGTGCCGAGCGAGCGGGTGAAATCTGCGCCGGTTTCAAAGACGCCGCCCGCAAGGATGAGATTCACGTTGGTGGAGAGGCCGACGCCATCGTTGGCGCGAAGGGTGTTGCCGGTGGAGACAACAATGGTGCCGGTGTTGCTGTTGGTGGCGGTGAGGACGAGGACGAGGCCGTCAGGGAGTGAGGCGAGGTCAATGATGGTACCGGCGCCGATGGTGTTGGAGTAGGTCAACACGCCGCCGCCGCCGCCGAACCGCAGGACATTGCCGTAGGGGGTAAAGTTGGAGTCGAGCGCGACATTGCCAATGGCGCCGATGTAAATGTTGGAGAGACCGGCGGCGTTGAGGTTGATGGTCTCGCTTTGGTGGAAATCACGCAGCGCGATACCGCCGGAAGAAGTCCTGTCCACGTTGCTGGCAAGGATGCTCTGGATACCGGCAAAGTTGAACACGGCGATGGCGTTGCTGCGGATGTTGACCAGGCCCGCGGCGGGAACGGCAGAGGCGACATCGAAGCGGAGATAGCCTTCGCGGATGTCGGTGCCGCCGGCGTAGTCGTTGTAGCTGTTGAGAATCAGGGTGCCGCGCCCGATCTTGGTCAGGCCTCCGCTGGTGTTGGGGGCAAGCAGACCGATGGCGCCGAGATTGGTGGTGGCGCCGCCGCCGCCAGTGAGAGTAAAGGTCGGAGCGGTGGTGTAGTTCTGGCCATAACAGGTGATGAGGATGCCCGTGACGGTGCCGCTGACGGGATCGAAGAGAGCCACGGCGGTGGCGCCGGAACCATCGCCATCAACGGAAACGAAAGGCGCGCCGAGGTAACCGCTGAGGTTGGCGTTCCAGACAACACCCGTGACACCGTTGCCGGTCGGAGCACGGAGGTCCTGGGTATTGGTGACGACGAGGCTGGCGGTGTCGAAAGTAACACCACCGGCGTAAACGTAGGCGCCATTGAGCGCGCCGGCACCGACACCGGCGGAGCCGTTGCCGAGGATGGTCTGGTTGCCGGTGTTGGCGCGTAGGGTGCCGCCATTGAAGTTGACGATGCTGTTGCCGCCGCTGTTTTGTTTGAAAAGCGCTTTGGTTTCGAGGATGGCGCCGGCGTTGAGGTTGAGGATGGCGGTGGCGGTGCCGCCGGCGGCCTGGTTGAATTGGACGCCGGTGTTGCCGACGGTGACGGTGGCGTTGGAGATGGTCAATTCGGCGCGAGCAGCTCCGCTCCAGCCGATACCGATGCGTCCGAGGTTGTTGAAGACGCCCCCGGCGATATAGACGATGCCGGTGCCGCCGCCGTTGCCGAGGACCATGCCCTGTGAGGCGCTGAGTTCGGTGTTGGTGCCGCCGAACTGATAGAAGACGCCGATGCCGCCGGCTCGGGCAACCTGTTGCCAGTTGCTGTTGACCAGCGAGCCGCCGCTAAGTTGATAGAAACCGTAGGCATTGGTTGTACTGTAGGCGAGATCGAACTCATTGCCGACCCAAACCGAGCCGCCAGTTTGATAGAAAGCGCCAACGGAGTTGGTGTAGTTGCCCATGGCGAAGACGCTGGTGTTGGTGATGGTGCCGCCGCTCATGAAGACGACACCGGTGCCGTAATGGCCAACGTAGGTTTGACCAAGGTTCTGGTAAATCGTGTTGTCCTGCAGGACGAGAACACCGCGACTATCAGAGCTATAACCGAGGTACAAGTTGTTGGTGTAGCGCAGGAACCGGCTGTTCCCCTGGAGGGTCAACGTGCCGCTGTCGCCGTTGGAGTAGCCAATGTAGTCGGGCGAGTTGTAAGAGGTGCCAGTGGTAATGGTACCGTCGGCCATGACGAGCGTGCCGCGGCTGATGTAGAAGCCGTTGTTGCTGTTGAACACCATCGCGCCGCCCTGATTACTGATGACCAGCGTGCCGTCGCCGAGCTTGCGGAGGGCGGCGTTACCGGTGCTGTTGGTCAGACCGTTTTGGAGGTAGGCCGTGCCCGCCTCGACATCCACACTGAAGATCGTGCCGCGGGTGTCAATTTTGTTGACGAAGTAGAGGTTTGTGTTGGCGGTGACGCCGTTGAGTACGAGCGTGCCGGGGTTGAAGTAGTTGGAGCCGACAAGGAGTGTCTGCCCTGCCCCGCCGATGTTGACGGTCAACGGCACGTTGTAGGCGCTGAATCCGCCGCCACCGCCGCCAAACTGGACCTGGCCACCGCCGGTGCCGAGAGCATTGGTGAAGATGGCAACGCCCGGCTCGAAGACGCCGCCGTTGATGACGAGGTTACCGGTGGTGGGGACTCCGACGCCGTAGAGGGCGCGGAGAGTGCCGCCGATGAGGTAGGTGCCGCCGGTGTAGGTGTTGGTGGCGGTAAGGCTTTGGATGCCGTTGCCGCAGATGTAGAGAGAAATGGCGTTGGAGACCGCGCCGCTGTCGGCGATCAGGCCGTTGTAGGTGGCATTGCCGCCGGTGGGTAGGCCGATGCTGAACCAAGCGGGCGTGGCGGCGGTGTTGGTGATGAGAGCGCCGACGGGGCCGTTGAGCGGGCCGACGAGTTGGGCGCCGCCGTTGAGGTCGAGCACGGCGTTGCTGGCAATGGTCAGGGCGCTGGCAGCGGGGAGAAGGTTGAGGGAGGTGGTGAAGAGCAGACCATTGCCCGGATCGGCCATCGTCTGGTAGTAAGCCATCACGTTGGTTCCACGGCCTTGCGGGTCATACCCGAATCCCAAAAGACCGTTTGTCCACCAACTGGATACAACGGGACCGACACCGCCGCCACCCTGGCCGAAACGGATTTCGATGGAATGCGCGCCGGGGGTGAGCGTGTAGTTGTTGGTGGTTGGTACGTTCCAAGTTCCGTTATTGAGAACCGTCACGCCGTCTATCTTTAGCAGAACACTGTCGTCGAAGTTCTCGCCGAATGTCCATGTGACGTTGGTGAGGGCATAGTTATAGACGTAGCCGCTGTAAACGTAGGTAGAGTTGTCCACCCAGGCGCCGCCGGTGGCGGGATAGGACGGACTGCTGTCCTTGATATTCGCGTAGCGGGTGGTCAGTTGGGCGGTGGTGTTGGGATTGGGGTCGGTGGTGTTGAACGCACCGCTGAGGCGGCCTTCAAACAGGCCGGGCAAAACAGGGCCGGCCACGGTGGCGGTTGTTAATTGCAAGGTACCATTGCTGATGATGGTCGGGCCGGAGTAGAGGCTGGCGCCGGTCAATTGGACCGTGCCGCTGCCGACTTTTATGATACCGCCGGAGCCGGCAATGGTGCCGCCATAGGTTGAGTTGCCGGCAGTGCCGAGGGTCAGCATGGCCGAGCCGAGTTGGACGAGGCCGCCACCGGTCAGAGCGGCGAGTTGTTGGTTGTTGTTGTTGAGGTCAAGGACGGCGGTGGGACTGTTGGAGATGGTCACGGTCATGGTGGTGGGGAGTGTGTTTGCCCCGGCATTGAGGGTGACAGTGCCGTTGTTGATGGTGAGGCCGCCGTTGAAGGTGGGTTTGGCGTTGAAGATGAGTCGGCCAACGCCGTCTTTGACGAGACTGCCGGTGCCGAGGATTTCGCCTGCGATGATGGCGGGAGCGGCGGCGTTGGTGGCGCGGACGGAGATGGTACGAGTGGCGCTGTTGAGGTCGAGTTTATTGGTAAAGGTGAGGCTGGTGTTGGCGGTGATTTCATTGAGGATGAGGGCGGATGGTTGGAAGTCGGCACTCCCCCAGGTGACGGTTCCGCCGCTGCCGCCAAGGTTGACAGTAAGTGGGTTATCCACTGCGCTGAAGCCACCGGCCAGTACTTGGACTTCACCGGCGCCGGTGCCGAGGGCGCGAGTAAAGGAGCCGTCGTCGGTCTCGAACACGCCACCGTTAAGTCGGAGGTTGGCATAGGGAGAAAGTCCCAATCCATCATTGGCGCGCAGGATGTTGTTGAGCACGTTGACGACGCCGGTGTTGCTGTTGGCTTGGAACAGCCAGACGACACTGAGCGGGCCGCCGCCGCCGATGGTCAGTTCATCGCCTTCGACGATGTTACCCATGAAAAAGAGGGTGCCGCCACCGCCGCCGAGACGGTAGTGGTTGGCGTAGGGAATGAATGTGCCGGCGGAGAAATCCACAAAACCGACGGCGCCGAGGAAGGCATTGGAGAGGTTGGCAGCGCTGAAGTCAATCGTTTCGGTGCTCTGTATATCGCGCAGCGCAATGGTGCCGGCGGAGACGTTGGCGACGCGGGTGGTCAACATGTTCTGGACATCGGTGAAGTTGAACGTTACAGCGCCGCCGCTGTTCACAGTGATGTTTTGGCCCGTGCCGGCAATGGCATTGGTGTGGTTGAATTGAACGAGGCTGCCGTTGATGGTGGTGGCGCCGGCGTAGGTGTTGGTGCCGTTGAGGATGATGGTACCATTGCCGGCGGTGTTCAGGCCGCCGGTGCCGGTGAGGGCGCCGTTGAGGGTGATGGTGGTGGCGGTTTGCGGGGCGACGGTTAGATTGCCGCCGACGTTGGTGAGGTTGAGGGAATAGGTGGTGCTCCAGTTGGTGCTGGCGGAGAGGGTGCCACCGCCGGCGTTGAAGACGCTGCTGGTGTTGCCCTGAATACCCCATTTGCCGAGGATCAGGGTGCCGCCAAAGAGGTTGTAGGTGTCGGTGCCCGCGGTGTCGCCACGGTTGTCGAGCACGAGACCTTCGGCGCTGACGGTGCCGCCGTTGTGGTTGAAGATGCCGCTGCCGTCAATACCGACATAGAGTGTGCCGTTTTGTTCACCGCTGCCGAACGGGTTGGTGGCGGAGGTGGCGGTCAGAGTGAGACTGCCGCCATTGATGGTGTAGGTGCTGGTCTCACTGGGCCAATGGCCAACGCGAAGCTGACCGCCAATGGTGACAGTGCCGCCGTTTTGGACGACTTCGCCGGGGCGGCTGTTGGTGTCGCCGAGGAAAAGATTGCCCAAGACGCGCAACAAAGCACCGTTTTCCACGATCATTTTGCCGGAGGTGCCGACATTGTTGTTGGCAATGGCGATATTGGTGATGATGCTAACGGAGCCGACGGAAAAGACGAAGGGGTTGTTGGTGTTAGCGCTGCCGATTTCCAGTTGATAGAAAGAGTTGGTGCCAGCAATGGTGACCTGGCCGGAGCCGCTGATCTGACGGTAGATGCCCGTGCCGTAGAGGTTGGAAATGGTCATGGCGTTGGAACGGTAGAACTGGACGGTGGCGTTGTTGGTGAGCGGGCCTGAGCCGAGGCTGCCGGTGGTGGTGTTGTTACCGATGCGCAGTGTGCCGTTGGTGACGAAGGTGCCGCCGGTGTAGTCGTTGTTGCCGGTGATATAAACGTTGCCGCCACCGCCCATGCCAACAATGAGGCGGTTGGCGCCGGTGAAAGCGTTGGCATTGGGGAAGATGATGGTGCCACCGCCGCCGCCCGCCAGGTAGAGGCCCGGAATGACAGGTGAAAGGGTGCCGGTGTAGGTGACGGTAAAGTTTTGGGCACCGCCAAGGGAGAGGTTGGTATAGACGCCCATGTTGACGTTTTCGGAGCTGTTGGCGACCAGCGCGATAGCACCGGTCGAGTTGGTGGCGATGCGGCCCGAAGCCAGCCATGCGGCTACGGTCGAATAGGCGCCCGTCACACCGAGCGAGCCGCCGGTGTTGATGGTGATGACTCCGCCGGTCGGAACGGAATAGGAATTGATGAAGAACAGCGGGCCGGCGTTGATGATGGTGCCGCCGGTCCAGTTGTTGGTGCCAGCGAGACTGACGAAATAGCCGCCGGACTTGGTGACAGTGTAGGAGCCGTTGCTTTCGACGATGTTGCCGTAAATGGTACCGGCCGAGCCGCCGCCGTTGACGAAGAGGTTGGAGACCAGGGTAATGGGAGCATCCAGGCGTGTGGCGTTGTTGTTTTCGAAGGTGATGGTGGCGTTGTTGATGGTGATCGGGCGGGTAATCTGGTTTGCGGCGGTCATGTTATAGATCGAGAGATAGGTACCGGGGTTGAAGGTGATCCGTCCGGTGGTGCCGGTGATGATGGTGCTGCCTTCGGGACGGAAGTAACCGCCGTTCATGATGATATTACCGTCGGTGACCAGTGAGTTGACCACGCCGAAGTAGCCGGCGCCGATCTTGGTAAGAGTGTAGCCGCCCAGGTCCAGAAGCCCGCCATAGCTTGATGTGCGGACATCAAACCGTTGGGAACCACCAAAGGTGGTGTCGCCGGTGAGAACAATGCGTTGGAAGGTGTTGTACTGGGAACGGGTGTTGTTGTAGATGGCACCGCTGTTGTTGACGCCGGTGCCGCTGACATACACGGTGCGGTTGCCCAAATTGAATGCGTTATCGGCGGAGGTGCTTCCGAGTTCGAGGGCGCCGCCGTTGACGATGACGATGATATTGTTGGTATCGGTAGTTGAGCCGAGGGCGGTGCTGTTGGTGTTGATGCGGATGATGCCGTTGCTGATGATGGTGCCGCCGGTGTAGGTGTTGGCGCCGTTGAGAGAGAGAATCGCGTTGGTGGCGGCCATGACCAAGCCGCCGGTGCCGCTGATAACACCACCGAGCGTGATGCCGCCTGTGCCGCTGCCGGCGACGGTGAGACGATTAGTGAGGCCGATGTTGTTGTTGATGGTGATGGCACCGGCGCCATTTTGCCAGAGCGACGGGGCGACGCCGCCGGTGGTGGATTGGAAGACGAGGTTGCCGCCCTGGAGGGTGAGGTTGGTGCCGTTGAAGTTGAGGCGGTTGAGGATGAAGTTCGGGTTACCGAGATCGAGGGTGCTGGTAATGATGGCGGTGTTGAGGAAGGTGATGGTGTAGTCGTTGGAGCCACCCGTGAGCGGGGCGGTCGCGCCGGATTCGTTGGTCCAGACGTTGGCGCCGCTCCATGTTTGTGAGGTGGCGTTGGTCCACCAGAAATTGGTTTGGGCGGATACACCGACGGCAAAGACGATAATCGTCGCGACCACCGCCACAAGGGGTTTCCCGTAAAATGATTTTGTCATAGGCCTGCCTCCAGACATAGATGCTTACTTGTACCCTTGGAAGGCGACGAGGTCAATACGGCTGAAAGGAAAATTCTGTGGCCGTGACGGGTCTGTGGCGCTTTGGAAACGACGCTATAATTGGTGGCCACCCGTCTTCTCTGCCGAAGGCGGGCTTGCATTTGTCGCGGGCGTTGTTACCATGCGCGGCCATTATGTCAACAGGACCGCAACAAGGCCGTTTTGTGGCTGACCATGTGCGCGATATTCCGCGTTCTGGCATCCGTGATTTTTTTGACATTGTCCAGTCCATGGACAATGTCGTTTCGCTCGGCATTGGCGAACCGGGATTTGTTACTCCGTGGCACATTCGGGAGGCCGCCATTTTTGCGCTGGAACAGGGGCGCACCAGCTATACCTCCAACTACGGTCATCTGAAGCTGCGTCGGGCCATCAGCCGTTATGTTGCCGCGAACTATCAGGTTGAGTACAATCCTGAGACGGAGATCCTCGTCACCATTGGGGTCAGCGAAGCCATGGACATTGCGCTGCGTTCCATCATCAATCCTGGCGACGAGATTCTTTATCATGAGCCGTGTTACGTTTCCTATCATCCCAGTGTCGTTCTCTGCCACGGTGTTCCCAAGGCTGTTTCGACAAGGCCGGAAAACCAGTTTGCGTTGACCGCGGCGGATGTGGCGGCGGCCATTACCAACAAGACCAAGGCGCTGATTCTGAGTTTTCCGACCAATCCGACCGGTGCCGTTCTACATGGTGAGGAGTTGGACAAGATTGCGGCGCTCTGCGTCCAACATGATCTTCTTGTGATCACCGACGAGATTTACAGCGAGTTGACTTACAGCGGACGGCATCGCAGCATTGCCTCGCTGCCGGGGATGAAGGAACGTACTATTTTTCTGCACGGATTTTCCAAGGCGTTTGCCATGACCGGGTTTCGCATTGGGTATGCCTGCGCGCCGTCCGAGCTGCTGGAGGGAATGCTCAAAATCCATCAGTATGCCATGATGTGCGCGCCGATTCTCAGTCAGGATGCCGCCGTGGAAGCGCTGGAACACGGCGCGGAGGACGTTGTTTCGATGCGTGAACAATATCGTCTCCGCCGCAATTTCATCGTCAAGTCATTCAACGAGATGGGGCTGGCCTGTCACATGCCGCAGGGGGCTTTTTACGCTTTTCCCTGCATTCGAGACACGGGACTCACCTCCAAGGAATTCGCCGTCAAATTACTGGAGCAACAGCGGGTGGCCATGGTGCCCGGCAACGCGTTTGGCCCCGGTGGGGAAGGTTATTGTCGGGCCAGTTATTGCGGCGACATGTCTCAACTGGAAATCGCTGTCGAGCGTATCGCCCGTTTTGTGCGGAACCTGTAAGGGACTACACTTCTGTCGGCGGCGTTATTTGCCTTCTGCCACCTGCAAGGCGAGGAAGTTGGGTAGTCCCATCTGTTGGATCTGGTCGAGTTGAGCTTCGAGCAGGTCAATGTGGGCTTCCTCGTCTTTGAGGATGGCGTCGAGCAGTTCACCGGTACCCTTGTCGCCCAGCCGCGCGGCTTCTGCGATGGCGTCATTGTATTCTTTGATGGCCATCTGTTCTGCCTCGCAGTCGTTTTTGAGTTGCGACGGCACATCGGAGCCGATGACGATTTTGTTCAGCTTGCTGACGGTGGGTATGCCTTCCAAGAAAAGAATGCGTCCGATGAGTTTTTCGGCGTGTTTCATTTCGTCAATGGCGCGTTTTTCGATGAGCTTGTGCAGACGCTCGTAGCCCCAGTTGTCGCACATTTCCGAGTGGACCATGTACTGGTTGATGGCGGTGAGTTCCTCAGCAAGCAAGGCGTTGAGAGTGGCGATGACCTTTGGGTTACCTTTCATGGGTTTTCTCCTTCCTGTCGTTTTTTTGGCCGTCCGTTTTTACCGCACTGTGACACGCAAGGGCGAGCGCAATCGCATCGCAAACGCCCTGAGATAAGCTTCCCAGTCGGCGCTATTGGCGAAGCCGCTTTTGGACCAGCCGGCGCCGATGTAGTAGTCAAGCGGTTCGCCGTTACGGATCGAGGTTAACAACAATGCGCTTTCGTGGGCTTCCTTGAACTCGACTTTCGTCGTGGGCGGGAAGACGATGCCGGTGGCGTTCATCCCGTTGTTTTTGCCGTCGGCGATGTCCCAGACGCCGATCCATCCGTCTTGTGGGGCGGCGAGCAGTTTGAATCCTTTGTGTTCGGACAGACCGACAGCCACCGTGGCGCTGTCAGCGCCCTGAATGGTAAATGTGCTGCGGACATGGTTGAAATGCGTTCCGGCGTCGAGGCTGATGCGTTTGACCTCGCTGACCTTTATGCCAGCAGCGTCCCACGGCTCAAACGTCAGCTCAAACGTGAATCGGATCGGGCCGTTGTCCAGCACCTTCCATTGGCGATAGTTTTTGGATACATACAACGCGCCGTCTTTCCAGATGCCAGTGCCGCCGCAACCGCGGCCTTTGCCGACCTTGTAGCAGTCGCAGCCTTCGCCCTGGTCGGTGTGGTAGTGACCGCTTTTGTACCATTGGTTGATGATGAGACGATCGGTCCGTTTGCACCAGACATCCACGCCGCTGCTGACCAACAATTCTTTCGGGTCGGTCTCCAACGCCGGGCCGTACACGCGAAAGGCGATTTTGTCGTTCTCCCACGCGAAATCGTCATCCCGTTCCGGCACAAACCGCCCAAACACCTTCGGTTCCGCCGTGGCCGGTTTGCCCGGTGTGACGGTAAACTTTCGGGTTTCTTTCGGGGCAAAGCTGGCTTGAAAGATGACCGTGTCATCGCCGATCATTTGGGAAACGATTTCGTTGCCGTTGGCGTCGCGCACGACAAATGGCCCGTGACCGCCCAGCTTCACCTCAATGGTTTCGTTCGGACGCGCGATATCGAGGTCGTTGGCAACCTCAATTTGAGCGGCCTGCGCGAGGGTCGCGGTCAGCGTCAACAGCACCAGGAGAAAGTTTTTCATGGTGTCTCACTTTCCGGGTTGGACGAGTTTGAGGATTTCCGAGCCGGCCAGCAGGAAGGCACCGACGCCATACACATCGCTGTGGTTCGGATCAAACTTCTTTGGATCGGCGCCGATGGGCTGAACATGGGTGAGTTTGCCATCGGGCGCAACACAGGCGGTCAGCGCCGCCCATGCCTTACGAACGGACGGCTCGAATCGGGCACGGTCGAGCAGACCGTTGTTGATTCCCCAGGTCAGCGCGTAACAGTAGAAGCCGGAACCGCTTGTTTCCTTTAGGGGATAGCTTTCGGGGTCCAGGAGACTGGCGCGCCAGAGTCCATCGGCCTGTTGGCACTTCAAAACCGCGTCGGACATCTCACGGAACTGAGTTTCAAAAAAGGCACGATCTGGATGATCGTTTGGCAGGAACGGCAAGACGCGGGCAAGACCGCCCATAACCCAGCCGTTGCCACGCGACCAGAAGATTTTTTTGCCATTGGCCTCACGTTTTTGGAAGTAACTGTTGTCGCGGAAATAAAGGTGTTCCTCTTTGTCGTAAAGGTAATCGGAGGTCGCCTTCCATTCTTGCACAGCGAAATCGAGGTATTTCTTCTCGCCCGTGGCCGCGGAGAGACGGACCCAGGCGGGCGGCCCCATGAACAACGCGTCGCACCACCAGTATCGCATCGGTTCGGCCTTGTTTTTGCGGGCGTGGATGGCGCCGCCGATGGGACGTGTATCGGGATGAGCCAGAATCTGGTCGAAGACCTCTTTCATCGGAGCGATCATCTTCGGGTCTTTGCGGAGCAGGAACAATTCGCAAGACATCTGCCCAACCGCATGATCGTCGGCGTGATACATTCGCGGACCGAGTTTCCACTCGTTTTTCTCACCGATTTTGATCATCTCATCGAGGTAGCGGGCATCGAGCCTTCCCAACGCCATCATTCCGGCGTAGAGGGCGCCCTGTGTCCAGTCGGTTGTCGGATGTTTTCCGGGATTGGCCAGTTGCCAGTCGGCAACCTTTTTCATGGTGGAGAGCACCTCATTGGGTTGAATGTCCTGGGCGAACATCGGAACAGCAATCAACAGGGACAGAAGGCCGAGGCGTTTCATGCGTTTGTTTCCTTTCTTCGTGCAAAGTAACGGGTCATTTATTAGCCGTTTGTCGTGTCACTTCCAAGACAATCTTGCAGAACTTCGACCACGAACAGCAGGACAAATCTTCAGAAGCGTGCGCCACGCCATCGGGCACTGACACAACGTCAACCTCCCCCACCCCTCTTGTCCGTTGTCACTCGCAACGCCGCAACGCTTGCGTTGCAGCAACCGTGTCGTATTGGCAAGGATCGTTTCCCGCTTTGATTACTTCACCTCATGCTCTCCCGCCGATGTCGGCACAACAGAAGCAGGGCGAGCAGTCCCATGCCAACCAGCGTGCCGGCACCGGGTTCGGGCACTACGGTGAGTTTTACATCGGCGTTGACGTTGTCCAGCCAGAGATAACCGGAAAGCCCGCTGCCAGCCACGTTGTCAAAGACAGTGTCGGAGCCAAGCGTTGAGCCGCCAAGGGAACCGGCGTCGAACAACGTGTACGTCCCCACACCGAATCCGGCAGCCTGACTCAAAACGAACCAGTTGGTGTCCATGCCGCTAAAGCTCAGCAGATTCGTCACAATCACCAGATCGCTGCTGATACCGAGTTCAAAGGCGAGTTTAACGCCGTTGGTTAGCGTGAGATTGCCGACGGTAAGAGTACCGACACTGGCACCGGGGCTGAGGGTGGCGCCGCTGCTGATGGTAACAGGACCGGTGATGAACCCGTTGCCGCCGAGGGTGCCGGCGCTGACGGTGGTGGCGCCGGTGTAGGAATTGGTGCCGTGGATGAGGAGTGTGCCGGAGCCAGTCTTTGTCAGAGTCGCTCCAGCAGCGGATTCGATAAGGTTGGCATAGACGACACCGGTGCGACCACTTTCGATATTGAAGACGTGCGCGCCAACGGGGTCCAAAGTGAGCGTCAGGTTGGTGATGAGCAGGTCGGTGCTGGCGTTGTAATTTTGAATGGTGCCGCCGCGCCAGTTGAATGCGCGGGTCACGGAGGAGACGGCGGAACCGGGTTGGATGGTTTGGGCGCGGACGGTGCCGCTGTTGAGGTCGAACTGGCTGGTGATCGCGCCCGTGCCGGCGGGCCGGTCGCCCATCGTCAAGACTTGCACGGTAAGGGTGCCGCCATTCAACGAGAACCGTCCCGTCACCGGACCGCTGCTGGCAATGGTCTGGCCGATGATGTTGGTCAACACATCGAGCGTGCCGCCGCCCATGATGAAGGTGCCGCTGGCGGATTGGCTGTTGTTCACCTGGCCAAGAATCATCGTGGTCACCTGCGCATCGAGAAGGCTGACACCGGTGACGTTGTTGGTCAGGTCCACAAGTCCGATGGTATTCGCCGCCGAGGAGTTGCCGAAACCGAGAACAAACGTGGTGACACGGCTACTGCCGTCGGTGCCGCGGAGGGTGAGCGCGGGATTGGCGGGAAGACCGTTTTGGAATGCGAGCACGCCGGTGGTTTTGGTGACGCCGGCGGTAATGATGCTGGCATTGATGGTGTTGACGTAGCCGAGCGAGAGTGTGCCGTTGTTGCGGGTGCCAGTGCTGTTGGGGTAACCGCCGAGGGTGAGAGTGGCGGCGGTGATGGTGTTGGTTTGGGCCAAAATCAGTTGGCCGTCGGATGTGCCGGCGCCGTTGAGTTGGCCGCCGACGCGAACAAGTTGTGTCGGATTGGTGTAAACAAACGCGGAGAGTCCCGACAGGTCCAGGAGGGCGGTGGTGCTCGCGGCCGTGCCGCCGATGAGCAGGTCGCGTCCACCGTTGATCAGCAATGTGCTGCCGACGCCGGTAATGGTGCCGGTGACGTTGTTGGCCACGGTGAGGTTGGAGAGGGTTTGGCTGTTGCCGCCGAGCGCCAGTGTGGCGTTACCGTTGAAGTTGACGGTGGTGGTAATGGGCAGGCGGTTGTTGCCGTTGCTCAACAGCAGGGTGCCGGTGTTGAGGGTGGTGGCGCCGGTGTAGGTGTTGCTGGCGGTGAGAACAACGGTGCCCGAAGAGCCGCCCACGAAGAGGTTGGTGGCGCCGCCAATGAGGGGCGTGAAAATGAATGTGCTGTTGGTGGCCGCGCCGAGCCGGTAGGTGTTGGTAAACGGCGTGTGTGTGCCGGTGTAAAGCACCACCCCTACTCCGCCGAAATAGGCGTTGGAGAGGCTGGCGGTGGCGAAGTTGACGTTTTCGCCGGCGGAGTCGGTCGTCACAGCAATCAACCCGGCAGAGGTCGTGTTGACGCGCGCCAACTGGGTTTGTATCCCCGCAAACCCGAACGCGGCGGCCGCGCCGCTGTTGACCAGCACCAGGCCGGTGGCAGGAACGGCATTGCTCCGGGCAAACTGAAGGGCACCGGCGTTGACGGTGGTGCCGCCGCTGTAAGTGTTGGTGCCGTCAAGGATCATTGTGCCGAGGCCGTTTTTGATCAGTGTGCCGCCCGCCCCGGCGTCGGCAAGGTTGCCGCTGTAGAGTGTGTTGCTGTGGTTGCCGCCCAGGGTAAGGGCGACGCCGAGGCCGGCGGCGTTGGTGAGCATGATGTCACCGCTACCGGCCAGGGAGCCGAGGACGTAGGCGTTGGTGCCGTCGCCGAAAACGAGGCCGTTGGCCACGAGGTTGCTGATGGCGCTGTTTTGAGCGTCGGTACGGGTTGATAGCACCAGTTGGCCACCGGTGATGACGGTGGGGGCGGCGAAGTTGTATGTATTGGTCAGGACGAGGAGGCCGTTTTGAATAATGACACCCGCGAGGCCGCCGTTGCCGATGTTGGAGCCGAGGAGGGTTTGGGTGCCGGGGCCGGTTTTGACGAGCGTGAGAGTGTTGCTGGGGCCGGCGCCGCTGGCGTGATAGTTGCGCAGGTAGCCGGCAAAGACGTAGTTGCTGCCGGAGCCGACATTGAGTGTGAGGATGGATGGACCGGCGTTGGTGAACGCGGGGAAATTGTCGTTGTTTTCGACGACACCGTGAGCGTTGGGGTCGGAGAGGCCGCCGATGGTTTCGTTGAAGCCGAGCAGGGTGAAACGTCCGTAGTTGTTGGTGGTGTTGAAGCTGATGATGGCGGTGTCGGCGATCTGGTTGTTGGCCGCCAGCATCAGGTAGATGTTTTGGCCGGCGCCGGTGCCGAGTTGGATGTCGCCCGCCACGGCGTTGCCGGTGGTGTTGCTGAGGATGAGGGTGTTGCCGTTGATGTTGTTGTCAATGAGGATCAGGCCGGTGCTGCTGTTGGGGCCGGCAAGGACGAGGGAGCCGGCGCCGGTCTTGGTGAAGGTGGCGGTGGAACCGGTGTTGGTGATGGTGCCGGTAAGGATGGCCACGGCAGCGTTGACGGTGATGGTGAGGTTGCTGCCGTTGAGGTTGAGGCCGTTTTGGAAAACGAGGTTGGTATTGGCGGCGGTGTCGTTGAGTAGGAGCGCCGAGGGGCTGAAGTCGGGGGTGGCCCAGACGAGAGTGGTGCCATTGCCGTAGAGGTTGACGGTGAGAGGTGTGTTGTAGGCGGAGAATCCGCCCACGCTGCCGGCAATGAGATTGATCTGGCCGGCGCCAGTGCCGAGGGAGTTGGTAATGATGGAACCGAGAGTGGCCCAGGTGCCGCCGTTGAGGGTGATGACGCTGCCGGTGGGGATTCCCACGCCGTAGTCGGCCTGGAGAATGCCGCCGAGGATGGTGGTGGGGCCGTTGTAGGTGTTGGCGCCGACAAAGGTCTGGACGCCGGCGCCGGTTTTGGTGAGCGAGGAGCCGCCGCGGAGGACACCGGTGTAACGGCCGCTGGCGTTGTTGCCGCCAACAGTGAGGGCGATGGCGGCGCCGCTGGTGTTGGTGAGCGTGATGTCGCCGCCGCCAGCGAGGGCGCCGACGGTGAATTCGTTGGTGGCGCTGAAGACGACGGCGTTTGGCAGGAGGTTGCTGATGACGGCGCGTTGGGCGGCATTGGCGGACTGCAACAGCAGTGTGCCACCGTTAACGGTGGTGAGGCCGATGAAGTTCGGGGTGTTGGTCAGTGCCAGGGTGCCGCCGAGGATGGTGGTGCCGCCGCTGATGCCGCCGTTGCCGATGTTGGAGCCGATGAGGGTCAGTGTGCCGGTGCCGGTCTTGATGATGGCGAGGATGTTGCTGGGGCCGGCGGCACTGCCGCGGTCGCGGATGTAACCGTTGAAGCTGTAGTTGGCGGTGTTGCTGATGATCAGGAGGGCGGGACCAGCGTTGGTGTCAATGGAGGCGGCGTTGTCGGTATTTTCGATGATAGCGCGTCCGCTGGTGTCGCTGACGCCGACGATGGTCTGGGTGGTGCCGAGCAGCAACCAGCGCCCGTATCCGCTGGAGCCGAGGCTGTAGGTGACGAGGGTGTTGGAGCCAAACTGGGAGCTGGCACCCATTCGGAGCCAGGAATCGCTACCGCCACCGATGCCGATTTGGAGGTCGCCGGGGATGCTGGCGCCGCCGGTGGTGTTGGAGGCAACGAGGGTGGTGCCGCTGCCGATGAGGGTTGGGCCGGTGAAGGTGTTGTTGGCGGTGAGGGTGATGGTGCCGCCGCCGCGAACGGTGAGGGAGCCGGTGCCGGTGATGGGGTTGTTGAAGAAGCCGGTGACGGTTTGTTGGAAGACGAGGGCAGCGTTGTTGGTGACGGGGCCGGTGCCGAGGCCAGTGGTGGTTGTTTGCAAGGTACCGCCGCCGATGAAGGTGCCGCCGGTGTAGGTGTTGGTGGCGGAAAGGATGAGGGTGCCGGCGGCGCCGTTGCCAAAGGCCACCAATCGGCTTGAACCGGTCAGCATGTTGTTGGAGGCAATGGTGATGGTGCCGCCGCCGCCGCCGAGTCGGTAGATGGCATTGGGGAAAAGGAGGTTGGTGCCGGTGTAGGTGACAGTGCCGATGGCGCCGAGGGCGAGGTTGCTGTAGCTGTTGGCGGCGAGGGTGAAGTTGAGGTCGTCGGCGGTGTCGTTGGCGAGGGCAATGATGCCGGTGCTGTTGGTGGCGAGGCGTCCGCTGGTGAGGGCGGCGGTGACGGATGGGAAGGGTGTTTCGGGTGTGTTGGTGATGACGAGGGCGCCGGTGGGGTTGAGGAGGATGAGACTGGTGGCAGGCAGGGCGTTGGAGTGGACAACGAGGAGGGCGCCGTTGTTGATGAGGGTGTTGCCGGTGTAGGTGTTGGTGCCGGCAAGGGCGAGGAGGCCACTGCCGGATTGGACGAGGACACCGGTGCCGGTGAGGGTGTTGGTGACAGTGTAGGTGTCGGATCGGTTGAAAGCGAGGATGGCGTTGTTGGTAACATCCCCCACTCCGAGGGTGCCGGTGGTGGTGCCAGAGCCGATTTCGAGGGTGCCGCTCTGGATGATGATCGGGCCGGTGAAGTTGTTGTTGCCGCCAAGGGTCTGGGTGGCGGCGCCTTGTTTGATGAGGGTGATGTTGCCGCTGATGAGGCCGTTGTAGGCGGCTGCGGTGGCGTTGCTGAGGGTGAGGATGGAGAGCAAGGAGTTGGAACTGTTGGTCACAATCATGGGCATGGTGGTGCCGAGGTGGATGAGGCCGGTGATTTGTTGGTTGTGGCCGTTCATGTCGAAGGTGGCCATGCCGAGATTGGCGCTGTTGCCGATTTGCAGGTTGGAGGTGAGCGGGAGGGTGTTGTCGGCGCCCAGTTGAAGTGTTCCGAGAACGACGGCGGTATTGCCTTTGTAGGTGTTGTTGGTGGAGGAGAGGATGACGGTGTCGGTGTTGTTTACGGCGCGGATATTCAGGTCGAAAATGTTGGTGCCCGAATCAATGGGGCCGCTGACGGTGAGGGTGCCGTTTTGGGCGCCGATGCGGGCGCCATTGGTGCCGAGTGTCACCGTGCCGCTCCAGGTGGCGCTGCCGTTGGTGACCTGGAGGGAGCCGCAGTAGTTGCCGGCAGCGGGGTTGGCGTTGAGGATGGTGATGGCGGCATTGCTGACAGAGATGCCGTTGGCCAGTTGGACAACGCCGCCGTTGGCGGTGATGCCGGAGGTGGCGCTAAGGGCGTTGTTGTTTTGGACAAGGAGAATGCCGTTGTTGAGGGTGGTGGCGCCGCTGTAGGTATTGGAGCCGCCGATGGCGAGGATGTAGTTGCCGCTGTGGGTGAGGCCGCCGGGACCGGTGATGTTGCCGAGGAGGGTGAGACTGCCGGTGGCCGTGCCGGTGAAGGTGGTGGTGTTGGAGAAGATGATGGAGTTTTGGATGACGACGTTGGAGGAGCCGCTGAGTTGGACTTGTGGGAAGTTGGTGCCGTTACTGGCGAGTCGAAAGACCAGGTCGTCGCCCCAGAGGGTTGCGGCGACGTTTTGGAAGAGGAGGCGATTGAGGGTGAAACTGCCGAGGTCGTTGGTGCTGTTGTAGGTGTTGCCCGCGTTGGCGAAGGAGACAGTGTAATCGTTGGAGCCGCCCGCGACGGGGCCGCCACTGAGAGCGGTTTCGTTGGTCCAGTTGGCGGCACTGCTCCAGACATCGTCCAGTGCGTTGGTCCACCAAAAGTTGGTTTGCGAACGGGCGATTGTGCCCGACCCGACAATCGCCAGCAAAACCGCCGCCAGAACACACCGTTTCATTCTGGCGGGAAGTTTACTCTTTTCATACGAGAGAGGTCAAGGCGATGAAGAGAGTTTTCGGATCCAGATGTTGCGGTAGCGAACGGGGTTATTGTGGTCCTGGAGCATGAGGAAGCCCTCGGTGGCGTCGCCTTTCAACTCGACGTGGTCCTGGATGAGGATGCCGTTATGGATGACGGTGACGCGGGCAGGTTTGATCATTTTGTGTTGGGCGTCGAAGCGCGGTTGTTCGAGTGTGATGTGGTAGCTTTGCCATTCGCCGGGTTTGCGGCAGGCGTTGACGAGGGGGATGTGCATTTTGTAGATGGCGCCGGCCTGGCCGTCGGGATAGGTGTCGTTGTTGTAGGAATCGAGGACCTGGAGTTCCTGGTGGCCGGGCAGGAAAACGCCGCTGTTGCCGCGTCCCTGTCCGCTGCCTTTGACCTCGGCGGGAGTGGCCCATTCGATATGAATTTCGCAATCGCCGAATTTTTCTTTGGTGCGGATGTTGCCGCTTTTGGGGACAACTTCCATGTAGCCGTTTTCGATTTTCCATTTCGGTGTGGTGGATTTGTCGGTGTCTTTTGCGCCGGGTATGCGTTCCCATTTCGAGAGGTCCTTGCCGTCGAACAGGACGATGGCGTCGGCGGGTGGCGGTGCCATTTCACCGGGCTTGGGAGGGCCGGGATCAACGACCTTTGGGCGGGGACGATTGTCAGGGACAGCGGCAAGCGTCAGGCTTGCCACCGCGAGCAAAAGGACGGTGGGTCTCATGGAGTTCTTCCTTTCATGGTTTGTTTGGCGATTTGTTGGAGACGTTGCGCTTCGGCAACGGAAAGAGGGCCGTGCCACAGGATGTTGAGTTGGGTCGGTTGGTAGATGGTGGCATACAGGACGAGGGCAGCGAGATAGGAACCGTTGTAGTTCGGATGTGAATGGTCGGCGATGTGAAGCGCGTTGGCTTTCGGGTTCTTGTAGTTCAACTCCCAGGCGTCGCCGATGGGCGCAACGATGACGTTGGGGTGTCCTTCGGCGATTTTGGCGTACCATTTTCGGATGCGTGCCTGCATCTCGGTGGCATCGCGCCCCACGTGCAGGTCGGCCTTCGGGTTTTTCCAGTAATCGGGGTGGCGCGCCCAGGTCTCAAAAAGGACAATTCTGGCGTTGGGGCTTTTGGCTTTGATACGGGCAAAAAGGCGTTCTGCGCCCTGGGTGAAGCTGGTACGGATATTGAGAGCGACCTCTGCCATGGCCGATTCCTGGCTCTGGCCTTGTACGATGACGACATCCCAGTTGCCCTGGTCAATCTTTGCCAGTGTTTCCGGCAGGGTGGAATGTTGTTCCAACGTTTTGCCGCCGGGGGCAACCGCTTCGATGGTTGGGGTCGGTTGGCCGTCGCTTTTCACGATCTCACGGAAAATCGCCGGCAGATTGTTCCGACTGGTGTAACTGTTGCCGATGAACAAAATCCGTGACGGGACCACCAGGGCCAACATCAATAAAATTGCGTTCATCTCATCGTCCTTTGATCTCGATTACCCCAACCGATTCCGGTTTCAACGTCAGGGTCACACCGTCGTCGGTCCATTTGACGGCCATATTGGAAAGTAATTCACGACTCGCTCCCGGCGTGCCACCCTCCCAGGTAATGGTGGCAACGCGCTCATCAGGGCTGTCGTTGAACACCGTCAACAGATTGGTGCCAAAGCGCTCGACCTGAACACGCGGGTCGCTCGAACGCGCCAACGTGACCGGTTGCCAACCCGCTTCGGCAAGGCGTTTGATCAGCGGGATGTACTTCTGGAAAAGCGGGCGGTCGCGCTCGTAGAGGTCGCGGCGGCTGAAGTAGTGGCCGGTCGAGGCGTTGGCACTAAAGAAACCGGGGAACATCCCGTAGGCGAGCGCGCGTTGCATGTATTTGTCCACCCGTTCGGGCGGGAACTGGTCGAAATCGGTATTCATCAAAAAACAGTACGGCTTGGGGCCGCAGAGGGCGCGGCGATAAAAGAGTTCCTCTTTGGACATGGGTTGCCAGTTGCCGCCACGGTTCCAATCGGTCTCGGTGCCAAGCACATCGAGCCAGGGTACCAGCCAGCAGAGAGTGTGCGGCGTGCCGTTGGCCATCATCAGTTTGCCGCGGGCGCGCATCTCCTTCGCAAACGCTCGCACGTACTCGAACGCGATCAGCCCGCGAAAAATTGCCGGGCGACGCGACCCGCTCGCGAAGGTCAACGGTGTTTCCGCTGCGGCGAAATGGTCGCGACGAAAATCGAGCGCTGCCGTGACGTAGCCTTCGCTGGAATCAATGTATTCGCCACTGACTCGACCAATGCCGGCAAACTTGTTTTTGAAATCGGTCACCTCGCCCCGAATACCAGGCATCGAATTGAGACTCCAAACCGCGCCGTCGCACCACGGCGTGTCCCGCAACTGCGCGACAAACCGTCCCTGCTCGTCATAATGACCGCTCGTGAAAAGCGCGGCGGCCTGTTTGTTTGTCAGCGAACGGGCATGAGCAAGCGCCGCCTCCAGCGTGCGCGGCATCCCCTTCGGCATCGGCATCCACCACGTCATCGGTTCGGTATAGCGAAACGTCAGGATTCCGTGCGCGGCATCCCAGGACGGTTCGTTGTCACCTTCCTTGAACTTGAACCCGAAATCCTGCCAGCCCTCAACCTTGCTGATCGCATAAAACGGCATCCACAATCCCTGTTCGGGCGTCCGACAACGAAAATAGTCCGGAAACAGCTCGTAATACCTTGCCAACGCGGCACGAAAACCCCACTTCGAATCAAATTGGAATTGGCAAAGACGTACTTGGGCAGACGGTTTCTCCGGCGTCAGCGCAATATCAAACGCCGCATACAGTTCGCCGCCCGTATGACCGACCCGGAAAAAGGCGGGCTTGGCCATGTCAATGCCGAGCGCCTGTCCGCCGACCGCCGCAAACGGATAACGCGACAGCCGACCGTTCCCGACTCCCTGGTAGGTCGCCACCAGCGCGGTTTCCCGATACGGTTCGCCCGCGGACGGTAACGTGTACACCAATGTAAACGCACGGTCCCGACCGGTCGTGTCGGTGATGGTCGCCTCCACAAACGCCCCTCGACGACTTGTTTCGAGGCGCAACCCAATGGAGTCGCACGTCACAAAATCGTTGGTTTCACGAACACAAAATCCCTCGCGCGGCGGCGACGGAGCCACGGGAACACCGTCAAACAGGTAGGCGCCCGATGGCATTTCGACCTGATACAACGCGGCGTCACGGAACTGCGCCACGCCGGTTTTGTTTCGGTGAAGCAGATAAAACGAGACCGATTTGACAGGTTTGGCGGGCAACACAACGACCTCCTGCCGTTCCCAGTCGTGGGTGCCAACATTGAATGGGGCATGTTGCCCCCACAACGGCGTGCCATCGGCATAAACCAGGTCGAGATAAAGCGAGTAATCACTGTCGCGCGAACCGCCGATGTTCTCCGCCCGACTCCATGCCACGGCCACGAGCGGTTGCGGTGTCGCCTGATTCAAGACTACCGTCTGCACCAAGCCGCGTTGGTACGGACGCCAGGCATCGCTCGCCAAAAGGTTTTGGCCGGTCTGACGGGCATCAAGCGCGTGTTTGACCACCGCGCCACGCGCCACGGCGGCCAGCAGCAACGCCAATACCAGTTGATTATTCAGCCAACGCATCTAGCGTGATCGGAACACCGTTTGGCAACGCCTGAAACCGCGCAAGACCGTCGGCGACAGCCACGGTCGCGCGAGCGGCACCCTGGGTGACCCGACACCGTTTCCACGGGACCGACACAACCAGCGTCAACGGCAAATCGTACAGTTTCGGGTCGGCCCGGCAGGTGAGCACAAGACGAATCTGACGATCGGCAATGGCCAGCGTCTTCACCTCGGCGCTGTCGCGCTCGGTCTGGTATTTGTGCGCCGAGATGTGATCGGTAATCCAAATCCTGTCGCGATGCGCCTCCAGCGCATCGAGCAACGCATGAAACACATCTAACGGCGCGCTGATCCATTCGCCGCCGACGCCATGAAAGACCACGTATTCCAACCCCCCGCTGGCCAGCGCCTTGTCCACAACGCGGCGCATATCCTCGGCGGTCTTGTAGTGGATGACGGCCCCTTTGAACGGTGGCCGTTCAATGAGGTGATATTTCTGCAACAGTTCGGCCAGTTGATCTTTGGAAATTGTCCAATCCTCTTTTTTCACGCCGGGCTGGCCGTAAGAAATCAGGCGCGGCTGCGATCCGGGAAACAACCGCAAAATCATCTCGTTGCACTGGCGAATTTCCTCATCGGCTTGCTCAATGCTGCGGGCGCCCTTGTGGGTCCAGGTGTGATTGCCGTACACAATGCCAGCCGTGGTAGGAAACTCCTTTTCCCACTTTTCGCGAAACACCCCCCACTCTCCCTTGCCCGGATTGACGTAAAAGGTACCAACAAAACCGCGTTTCTTGAGTTCGGGAACGACATTTCGGACGTGGCTGGGCATACTGTCGTCGAACATCAAAAGAAACGCCGCCTGTTTGTCGTCCGACCATCGAGCAATCCGTGTTTGGATGGATGGGGTTGCGGTCGCTCCCGTAGCAGCGAGCGACAACAAGAACAGGGCAACTGTGATGCTCATACGATCTACAAACTGCCGCGTCCGACGTTCAGGGTCAATGCTAATCAACGCGAAACACCGTGCCTCCTCTCGAAACACCTCGGATCATCTCGGATCATCGTACATGCTCCCTTCCCCTCCCCCCCCAAAAAATGTGGCTAAACTTTGGAACGATCGTTCCTCTGTTTAGCCACATTTTGAGGCTGCATTTTATAACGATAGTAGAAGAAGGAATGAATTGGAGAGTCTTCCGTCGCCTTTTGTTTTTAGCGAATAGAGGGAGCGGGAAGTTCTTGTTTGACGCCTTCGTCCAGCGGCATCTGATCGTGAACGAGGCCGGTCCGTTTCATTTGGCGGGCCAGTTCGGCTTTGAGTTCTGCCAGGATGGCAGCGCAAGCGGGATCTCGGATAAGGTTGCGGCGTTCATCGGGATCGGTCTTCAGGTGGTAAAGCTCAGCCAGATGCCGGTCGGGGCTGCCGTCGCCAGGCGGGTAGTGGATGTATTTCCAGTCGTCGGTGCGGACGCCGCGGACGTTGGGCGTGTATGGGAATTGTTTTTCGTAGTTGTATTCGTAGAGGAAGGCCGTGCGCCAGGTCGGGTCGTGGCCGCGTTGGACGAGGCGTTTCCAGGATTGGCCGTGGATGTTCGGCAACGGACGGGCACCGCAGAGGTCCAGGAGGCTGGGAGCGATGTCCACGGTGAGGACCATTTGTTCGACGACGCCTTTGCCGAGACGCGGATATCGGACCAGCAGGGGGATGCGGATACTCGGCTCGTGCATGGCGCGTTTGTCCACCATGCCGTGTTCGCCGTTGAGCAAGCCATTGTCGCCCATGAAGACAATGATGGTGCGATCGAGTTGTTGGGTATCCTCCAGATACTTCAACAGACGCCCCACGCTGTCGTCCACCGAGAGGATGGTGCCCCAATAGGCGTGCGTCATGTTCTCGAAGTCCTTGACGGCTTCGGGGCGATCGTCGGGGTACTTCTTGCGCCATTCAAAAAGCGGCCCGTAGATGCCGTGCCAGGTGTAGAGGCGTTGTTTGATCCAGTCGGGTTTGTCGTCGAGATGAAACGCCGAGTCGGGGTACGGCACGCGGACACGATCAAAGACGTGCGTGTATTTTTCTTCGGGAACATAGAACGAGTGCGGCGCCTTGTGGCCGACGCACAATGCCCACGGTTGACGATCGCGTCCGGGTTGTCGGAGCCAGTCCAGCGCAAAGTCGGTTACAATGGTCGTGTAGTAACCGGGCACGGTTTCGCGTCGAGTTCCGTTGATGCACCATTCGGTACCGAAATACTTCCCCTGCCCTTTGTGGGAGACAAACCAGTCAAAACCGGGTCGTGGCGCATCGTTATCCTCGCCCATGTGCCACTTGCCGATGTAGGCCGTGGCGTAGCCGGTCTCGCGCAGCCGCATGGGCCAAGAGACCAGGTTTGTGGGGTATTCCGTGAAATTGTTGATCACGCCGTGGGTGTGCGCGTAGAGACCACTCAGGATCGAGGCGCGGCTTGGCGAACAGAGCGACGTGGTGCAGAAGGCATTTTGGAAACGTACTCCTTCGGTGGCGAGGCGATCAATGTTCGGCGTCCGCAAATGCGGATGTCCGGCGGCGCCGAAACAATCCCAGCGCAGATCATCGCACAAGATAAAAAGAACATTTGGACGTTCCGCGCCCATCACGGCAGATGCCATGAGAAAAGCGCCCAGGACAATTTCTTTTTTCATCGGTACTCCTCCGGGGTTGTGCACACGGTCAGCACAGATTCAGCCTCGTCATTTTGGCGCGACAATGTGGTGATAACAGCAGCCTGCGGCCCATGGCCGCTGACGGTGGCGCCGTGTTCACGTGAAGTTATGTTCACACCGCCTTTTATAACGGAAACCTGGCGACGAAACAAACTATCTTCTTCTCGCATGAGAAGGCAAATCTCCCGCCGCACGCAGGAACCACCAAAAATAATCACCCTGCGCTTCAGGGTTTTTGCACTTCGAGGCGGTAGAATCGCTGGAGCGCATCTCCCACGGTGTTGGTGAAACTGTGGATCGTATCGGGCAGGTTGATCGCGTCGGGCAAGGGAGAAAAACCGTGGAGCAGATTGGTGCTGACGTGGATTGTGTAAACCCGCCCTGTCACGGGAGTCCACTGGAGCACAAACCCGCCGGCGGATGGCTCAAACTGGCCGTCGAGTCGGAGTTGGCTGTTGGGATCGTTGGGGTTCAGCCCCGCAATGTATGATTGCCAAAACGCCCGGCCATTGGCGCCGAGGTTGGTGACGGCGGACTCAAAATCGTTCGCGATCCCGTTTTCTGCCAGCCACCAGTAAGGGGTCGGGTAATTGGTAGTCATGACTTCGGCAAACAGGGCAGTCACGGTCACGTTGGTGGTCATGACAATCGTGAGCGGGTTGTTGGTGCTGATGAGGTCGCCGCTCCATTGTTGGAAACGAAAGTAAGTGGCCGGGGTGGCGACCACCGTGGTGGTAGCGCCGACCGTGTAAGTCCCGCCGGTCGGTGAAACGCTGCCCCAGAGCGGATTGTTGGCGCGGGCGACGAGGCTGACGCTGGGTGGCGGGATGGCGACCGTGAATGTTCCGAGAACCGTTTGTGGGATGGCATTGTTCAGGGTGTCTTCGACGGCTCCTTCCAACAGTGTGACGGTGTAGGTGCCGTTGTCGGCGCTGTCCCAGGAACCGCCGGGGGCGGGAATGGAATAAGTGGCCGTGATCGGCGATCCGTCGGTGGGAAGGTCGGCGCCGACGAACTCGGCTGTGTTGGAGTAACCGTTCGGGCCGGTCACCACGAGGTCGTTGGAACCCAGGCTCGATAATCGGACCGCGGTGGTATCGGTGTAGGTGACAGTGAAAGAATAACTGGGAGACCCGCCGATGGTGATGTTTCCCGCGCTCAACAGCGGTAGGGGCGGCGCGGTATCCAGGGCACTGTCGCCGAGCAACTCCACATCATCAATGTTCCAGCCGATGTCGTTGAGCGAGGCATTGGAGGCCTGTCCCCAACGCAGGCGGACCACAGCCTGGCCGGCCACGCCGGACGGCAGGGCGTATTGGACCGCCTGCCAGGAGGTGTCGGAAACAGCTTTGGAAGTGGACCAGACATTGCTCCAGGTCGTGCCGTCGGTGGAGACTTCGATGGAGGCGGTGTCGTTGTTTTTTGTTCGCAACCAGCGTTTGAACCGCAGGGTCAGCGTGGAACAAGCGGAGCAGTTGATGGGCGGGGTGGTCGCGTATTTTGGGGTGAGGTTGTTGGTGTAGTTGCCGCTGAGGTTGTAGCCGATGATTTTCGTGCCGGTATATCCGCTGGTAGGGCCATTGGTGGTGTAGGCGGGCACGCCGTATTGCCATTCCGGTTCCAGTGTCCAGCCGGGATCGGTATCCATGTTGGCGGAATAAATGGGAACCGGAACGATGACCTGGAACTGGCCGAGCTGGCAGGGCGCCACGCAGACGCCTTCCACGTCAGCGACCTGGTTGCTTTGGATGAAGACGCTGTAGGTGCCGTTGTCGGCGGGCAGCCAGACGCTGCCCGATGGAGGTCGGATCGAATAGGTGGCGGTGCGGGGAGTGCCGTTGGTATTGATGTCCACGGAGAGCAGTTGGGCCAGTTGAGCGTAGTTGTTGGGGCCGGTGACGAGAATGTCGTTGGAATCAATGGTGGAGACGTTGATGCCCATGTTGTCGGAATAGGTTACGGTAAAGGTGTGGTTGGTTTGGCCGGGTTGCGTGAGGTTGGCGACGGTCAGTTCGGCCAGGGGCGGAATCACCACGCCGCTGGGATCAGTGACGTAACCGCTGATGAAATACTGGCCAATGCTGCCGTAGGCGGTGTAGCCGGTCGGCGTGGAACTGAAGGGATCGCCCGCGCCCGAATTGCGAACATAGAGGAAATAACGGCCGGCCGTGAGATTGGTTTGGATGGAGGCGGTGGTGGTTGTTGGGGGATTATTGGTCAAGAGGAGGGAGCCGGTTTCATCGTAGAGTTCGAGCAGGATGTCCAGGTTACCGCCTCTTGTGTTGGCGGGAGAAATCCAGGGGTTGACCGATAGGCTGACGGGGCCGGTGCCGGTGATGAAGGAGAAGACATCCACGTCGGTGTTGCGTTCGAGGACGCCCTTGTTGGCGGTGTTGGTGTTGGCGGGATCGGTTTCGGGCGTGGTGGAGACGATGTTGGTGAGGCCGCTGAGGATGAGCGCGGTGGCGGTGGCGGGGGTGTCGCCGTGGTCGTCGGTACGATAAGAGATTTTGGCGGCAATGGTGGCGAGGTCGTCCTGGGTGTTGTTGGCGAGGTAATAGTCGCCTTTGCACCACTGGGTGACGTTGCGGTTGTAGCCGGTGCCCATGATTGGTCCCCACGAGATGTCGCCGGTGCCGTGGCCGCCGTAGTACTCGGTGCCGTCGGTTTTGCCGTCGTGACTGAGGCCCATGTTGTGGCCGATTTCGTGGGAGGCGGCCTCGGCGATGTAGCCTTCGTTGTTGCTGAGGTTGTTGTGGTAAATCCAAGCGGGACGATAAGTGGCATAGGAGACGGTACCGAAGACATTGACATAGGCCACACCGCCCGCGGTGCTGGAGGGGTTGGGGTCGCCGTTGGCGTCGGTGTTGCGAGTGATCAGGGCCATGGCGGTGCGGGTGGTGAAGGTGGCGGGGCGTTCCGTGGTCACGTCAATGTTGAACGGCGCATAATCTTCCGCCATTCGTTGCCAGATGCGTTTGATGGCGAGTTGTTCGGCATCGCTGAAGGTGGTGTAGTCGGAGTCGGTGCTGAACGGCAGGGCGGGGATACTGGCGCGACCGAGGCTGGTGTTCCAAGCGGTGTTGCTGACGGTTTCGCCGCAGAAATTGATGTAAAGAACGTTCGGGGCGCCGGGGCGGCTGTGGAAAATTAGGTTGGTCGGAAACGGGCTGATCGGCACGGCTGCCTCGGCAATGACCGGGGGTTGCGTTTCCGTGTCGGCAGCGGCAATCGGGGGGAAATGGCAGACATAATAGATGCCACCTTCGGTGTCGGCGTGAAGGGAGGACAGATCGTGTTCGGTGAAGTGGAAACTGCGTAGCCAGACGCGGGCGCGTTCCTGCGCCGGGGCGGGCAGTTTTTCGAGGTCGGCACGGAATCGGCTCGGAGGCAGTTCGTCCAGCCGCTGCAAGCGTCCGACGGGAAATTCGCGCGGCTCGGCACCCATCGTCGTTCCGACATGGATCAGGAGGAGGCTAAGGATAAATTTTGCAAAAGTTGACAACAGGAATTTCACATCTGTTTGCGCTAAAGTAGCGTCTTCCCCCACCCCGTCAAGCCTGCTTATTCTTTCCAAAGCCGCACCAGCGCCACGCCACGGGCGGGGACGGTGGTTTCAAACCGCTCGGCAAACGAGCCGAGGTCTTTTTGTCGCCAGAGGTCGCGGACGCGATGCGGGCCGTTGAGGCCAAGCTCGGCCCAGGTCACGCCGACGGATTGCGGGGTCGTGTCACGGTTGCAAAGGCCAACGGCTTTGCTGCCGTCCTCCATGTTTTTCACCAGCACGAATGTCTTGCCGGGGACTCCCACGACGCGAGCGCATTCACCGAGTGGGTCCTGGTTGACCTCGATGGCTTCGGTGTTGCAGAGGATGCTGAGGGTGTAGGCATCGAGTTTGGTCAGGTCGCCGCTGTAGAACAGGGGCGCCGCCATCAGGCACCACAACGACATGAAGGAACGTTGTTCTTCCGGCGTGAGCGGGCACGGATGCGGTTCCAAAAACGCGCTGCCGCGTTGTGCGCCGATCCATCCGATCTGGATATAATCGGGATCGTTCCAGGCGCCGGGCTTGTTGTACTGGCGCAGAGCGCAGTTTTTCAATGCGACCTCAAAGATGCGGTTCAACTCAAATCCGAGATCGCCACCGGTGCGCCACGAGTGGCCACCGACTTCGGCGCCCCATTTCCAGACCTCACCCATGCCGTACTGGCAGAGGTTGAAAACGATGTCGCGTTTCTGTTGCCGGAGCAGTTCGCCCATCAACCGATAGGGTTTCTGCATCGCCGCCAGGTCCGGGTTCTTTCCCGCCACACGACTGTAACTGCACCAGTCGTACTTCAGAAAATCAAATCCCCAATCCGCAAACTGTTTCGCGTCCTGCGCCTCGTGTCCGAGGCTGCCACCAAATCCCGCGCAGGTGGTTTCGCCCGGCGAGGTGTACAGTCCCGCTTTCAACCCTTTCGCATGGATGTAATCGGCCAGCGCTTTCATATCCGGGAAACAGGCGTTGGGCAGGAGGTTCCCGCTGGCGTCGCGCACCGGGCCGACGCGTCTCGGATCAGTCTGATACTTGCTCAGACGGGGCGCGTTCATCCAACAATCGTCCACGTTCACATACTGGTAGCCGACATCGGCCATGCCGCTGTCCACCAGAATGTCGGCGGCCTGTCGCATCATCTCATCGGTGATCCGGTTGAAATGGGCATACCAATGATTCCACCCCATCGGCGGCGTCAACGCCAGCTTGTCGCCGACAACAATCCGAAACTCCTGCCGCGCCTCGCCTTTGGCATTCCGCGCCGTCAACACCACCCGATTCGTCCCGATCTTTGTGGTTCTTCCCGTGATGATGCCGCTGGACGGATCCAACGCCAACCCCTCCGGCAACCCTTCCGCCGCGAATGTCATCGGACGTTCGCCCGTGCAGGGAATCCGATACAAAAACGGCGATCCGGGCCGCACACCGTAAATCTTCGGGCCGTTGATGCGCGGCGACGACGGAGGCGGCGGCGTCAACACCACCGCCTCCTCCCGCGGCATGACAGCGTGTGACATCGGTTCGTCGGTCAAAATCTCCAACTCCGCCAGCGAGGCGTATGGTTTGTTCTCAAACGCCGACAACACGACCAGTTTGAGAAATCGTCCCGACACCTTCCGTCCAAACGCAATCTGACGGGGCGACGCCCCTGCCGTCATTTCACCCTGGACGACGGGCGTTCCCCACTCCCTGCCGTCGGCGCTGACGTAAATCTCAAACGCCTTGAACCGCCCGTTCGGCATGTCCTGGCGCGGTAGAAGTTTCACGCCCGACATCGTGACCGGTTTTTGGAACTCAACGATCAGATGATGCGGAAATCCCGGTGCCTTCCCTTCCCACGGCGTGTGCCAGATCGTGTTCGGGTCGCCGTCCACGGCGTTGACGGCCTCGTACCCGCGCGCCTCGCTGTCGGCGCGGGCCGCGCACGAAATCGTTGTCGGTGCGATCAGATTTTGGATGGCGCTCCGCTCCAATGTTTGTTTCGGCGCGAACCGGTCGCTGGCCATGTACCGCAACAAGCTGGCGCGAAACTGGCGTGCGACCGGATTGCTGTCATCCAGCGCGATACTGCACACGACGACTTGCGCTTTGCCGACGTTCGCCTCGAACAGCAAACCGAGCTTGCGCGCCGTAAACCAGTCGTCAATCACCTGTACGATCGGACGGAACGGCTTCGGCAAATCGTCGAGAATCATCGGCGCCGCCTGCGTGATGAGGTACCACCATTGCCAGTTGGAATGGAAGTCGGTCGGGAAATCGGCAAACACCGGGTGTTGAGGATCACAAAGGATGCCGAGCGTTGTCGGCGGTTGCCGGTGTGTCCATGCCGTGTTCCAGAAAATGCTGGAGAACCCCATCACGACTTTGTCTTTCGCTGCGTTCTTCACGCGAGATGGCGGGATCAGCAGCAACACCTTGCCGGCCGTGTCTGCCGTGAGTTCCTCGACAATCTTCACGTTTGCCGGTGGCTGCGTGTTGACTTTCACGGGATAGACCCACACGTCCCAATCGTTCTCGAAGCCGGCCACGCTCGCCACCAGCTTATAGCGGGCGGGGGCAGGGATCGCATTCAATTCGACGCGCACATTGTCCTGACCGGTGGCCACGACTTTGCCATCGTCGCCAACGAGCTTCCACGCGATGTCGCCAACCGACGACGGGCCGTAATGCGCGACCTCCAACGTCGCTTCCAATGTTTCGTCGGTGGTAAACACCCGTTTGGGCAGGCGCGCCAGTGGCACGGTATGGTTGCAGAACCGGCGGTACTCTGCGGCTGTGACGTAGCCTTTTTCCTCCCAGAAGGGATCGAGCACGCCGACCAGCGCCGTGCCCTGACCGGGAAAATCGTGTAGGTCGAGTAACTCAAACCCGGCCATGCCCGGCGTGCGCAACGCCGATTCGATGTCTTCTTTGTAACAAAGCGTCTGGAGTTTACCCGACGCCAGGAGGAAATCGCGCGCCTGATCGAGCATCCCGTGCTCCGCCAGCCGGTCACGGAAAATCTCGAAGTTCTTCGGTTTGAGATAGCCGGTATATTTCTTCATCTCCTCAAAGTTCGGATAGACACACCACTGGCCAATCTCATGACTCACGACCGGCACGTTGCGGCGGCTGATGTAATCGCGGTAATCGGTGACAGTTTCCGGCGGCTTCGCGTTGATGCGCGAGTTCAGTCCCCCACCCCACGCCTGGATGCGCGGCCCCGGTACGCAATGCCACTGGTTTTCCGGCAACTCCGGCCAGCCGGCGCCACTCGTCCAGAGACGGCGCGGATCAAGCGCCTTGTAGTGGCTCACATACCGGGCGAGATAGGCTTTGTGGTTCTTGCCGCCGGGTTCGTTGCCATAGGCCATCAACACAAACGACGGATGGTTCCCGTAGTATTTCAGGATGCGGTCGGTCTCCTCGTAAATCCATTGGTCCACCGGTTTGCCGTCGCCGAGCGTCGTGGATTGGTTCGCCCACGACGACGCTTCGACGTGAAAATAAAATCCCAACTCGTCCGCCGCCTGAAACGCCGCTTCCGGCGGACACCATGAGTGGAACCGAATCAGATTCAACCCGTGCGCCTTTGCGATACCGATGATCCGTTTCCATTCCGCCACGTCCGTCGGCGGATGCCCGGTCTTTGGATAGATGCAACAGTCGAGTGTGCCGCGAAGGAATGTCTTGCGTCCGTTGATCGTGAACTGCGTGCCGTCGGCCGCAAATTCGCGCAGGCCGAAGCGAACAGTTCGTTGGTCGTCACCCAGTCGCACTGTCAATTCTTGCAGGTTCGGTGAAAACTCGTCCCACGGCTTCGCATCCACCGAAACCTCAACCTCGGCAACATCGGCGATCTCGACGCGTTTGTTTCCGACTGTCAGGATTGCGTTGCCGGGTTGTCCGCCCTTTTTCACGCGCACGCGGACGGAAGATTTCGCCACGTTCGGGTACACCTGCACATCTTCAATCCACACCGACGGCCTGGCGCGCAGTTCGATCCTGCCAACAATGCCGTTCCAATCGCCCTGGGTATGGTCGCTGATACTGTGCGAGTTCTCGCCGATATCAATCACCATCCGGTTGTCCACGCGAATACTCAGCGTGTGCTTGCCGGGTGCGAGCAGGCCGAGATCGTAATCGTGCGGTGTAGAGAGGCTGTTGTTCGTGCCAATGAGGGTGTCGTCCACCCAAACGCGCGTCTCCAAGTGCGGACGCTCCAGCGAGAGCACGACGCGTTTCCCCTGCCAGTCGGCGGGAATCTCGATGTCGCGCTGATACCAGGACGGGCCGGCGTAGTATTTGTCGGGCTGAAGCCAGAACGGGATTTTGATGTGGCCGGGCTGGCGATACTTCTCGTACTCCGGCGCGGTGAAAAACGAGCGGTCGGCAATGCCGCCGATCCATTTGGTATTGAGCGTCACGTCGTCGCCAATGCCTTGCCCCGGTAATGTTCCGGGCAGGTTGACGCTTTGCGTCCACTGCTGGGGCATCCCGGTATCGCCAGGATCAAGCGCGAACCGCCACGGACCAGTCAAAATCAAAGAGAGAAGGATGACGTTCATATTTCACCAAAAGATAATGTAGAACACGATCACCGCGGCCAGCACGAGGCCACCGGCCCATTTGACCATTGGATCGGTACGCAGGTCGAAGCCTTCGCGCTCCGGTAGTTTGCGCGGTTCCGGCAATGGTTTCCAAAACGTGATCAGCGCCATGACGAGCAGGACCAGTTGGAAACTGAGCACCACTTGCAACAGGAAGTGCAGGCGCGGCGCGCCGTATTGGAACAAACCGTAAAACACCGGCCCAGCCACCAACCCGGCCACGCCCGCCGCGCCCGGCGCTTGCGGTACAAGAATGCCAAACACAAACACCGCCACCACACCCGGCCAGATGTAGCCTTGAAATTGTTGGATAAACTGGAACACGCCCCCAAACTTCGGGTCGTCCAGCGCCGGCGCGAGGCTGCACCCGATGACGACGAACACGAGTGTCATCACGCGCCCGAGCAACACGAGGCGTTTCTGCGGCGCGTTACGGGCGAACAGCCGCTGGTAAATGTCCATTGTGAAAATGGTCGAGGCGGAATTGAGCATTGAAGCCAGCGAACTGATCACCGCCCCGGCAATCGCCGCAAAAATAAACCCGCGCATCCCGGCTGGGATGAGATGTTTGATCAACGTCGGGAACGCTTCGTCTGGTTTCGCCATGTCGCCGCCATAAAGTTGAAAGGCCATGATCCCCGGCATCACAATCGCAAATGGCACCAGCAACCACAATGCCCCGGCAAAAATCATCCCCAACTGCCCGTCATGCAGCGTCCGGGCGGCGAGATTGCGCTGGACGATGAATTGGTTCAGACCACAGTAATACACGATCACGATTCCCATGCCCGACAAGACGCCGGTCCACGGCAACCCCGGATGCTCGGCCGGCAGGATCATGTGAAGTCTGTCGGCGTTATGCGCCGTGAATGATTCCCAGCCGCCGCACGCTTTCAGGCCAAGAAAAAACGTGACAACACCGCCCAGCAACAACGCCCCACCCTGAAACAAATCCGCCCACGCCACCGCCTTCAACCCGCCCCACGTTGTGTACACCGCCGCGATGATACCGATCATCCAGACCGCCGTCGTCAGGTTCATCCCAAAAATCGTCCGCAACGTGATCCCGCCCGAATACAACACCGCCGTCAGCAGTACCGTCGCGTAAATGATTACTGTGATCAGCGCCATCAATGCCCGCGTCGCCGCATTGTACCGATACTCCAGAAACTCTGGCATCGTGTAAATACCGGCCTTCAAGAATTTCGGTAGCAACGTAAACGCAATCAGCACAATGCCCACCGTGCCGGCCAGTTGCCAGTTGCTCACCGCCAGCCCGACACCGCCCGCACCCTGCCCGGCCATGCCGACAAATTGTTCCGTCGAAATGTTGGCCGCCACAATGGAGATGCCGATCAACCACCATGTCAGACCGCGCCCCGCCAGGAAATAATCTTCGCTGTTGACCTCGCGGCGACTCTTGTAGAGGCTGACGCCAATAATGATCGCGTAAAAACCGCAGAAAACCGCGATATCCGTCCAATTCAGAGCCATAGAGTGTTCCTTTGCTGTGAGTGACGTCGCGCCGATTCAAGCACAAACTCGGTCCCGGTCAAATGGACAATTGACGGAAAAGGGGATGGAGTTTCCTACGATGTTTCGTTAGGCTGCAAACAGTTCACCACCGCATGAAATCGTCTGTTGAAATCAAGCCGCATGGCTTCAAGGACGAACGGCATGTGGTCCTGCCTCCGCCGGTGATCCGCGAGGCCGTGCGCCACCCGTTGCTGGGCGGATTGCTGCCGACGGCGGTCGGACATTTCCCACACGCGGCCGGGCACATGGTGGTGCGGACACGGGGGTTGTCCGAGCACATTCTCATGTTGTGTGTGGGTGGCAGCGGGTGGTGCCGGTTTGGGCACCGCACGTGGCGGGTGGGACGGGACCAGGCCGTTGTCATTCCCGCCGGACAGGCGCATTCGTATGGCACCACCAAACGCGACCCGTGGTCCATTTACTGGACCCACTTCACGGGCGCGGAAACGACGGCGCAATTGCGCGCGCTGGGAATCACGCCCGACCGTCCCCTGCTCGGCGTGCAATCGGCGGGGGAAGTAGCCTGTCATTTTGAATCCATGCTCGCCCGCCTTCAATACGGCTACTCAACGGCCATCCTCTGGAACCTGTCGACCACGTTGCGGCTGGTCTTCAGCCTGTTAAACCTTCTGCAACAACCGGTCAGTTCCGCCCGACGCCACGGCGCGGCTGCCATTGACCACACCGTAGAATTCATGCGTCAGAATCTTACCCGTCCCCTGATGGTGGCCGAGTTGGCGCGCGTGGCGGGACTGTCGCCGACGCACTACACGGAACTGTTTCGCCGTCGTACCGGGTATCCGCCGATGGCGTATTTTCTGCGGTTGCGCGTTCAGGCTGCCAGCCAGGCGCTGGCCACCACCGATGAAAAAATTCACGACATCGCGCGGCGTTTTGGGTTTGAGGATCCGTACTACTTTTCGCGGTTGTTTAAGAAAATCACCGGCCTGCCCCCTGCCGTCCATCGGCAACGCCACCGTCGTCGCTAACGGTTCACCCCAAACGTACGCAAATCTCGTGTGAGGTTCTCTGGCCGTCCTCCAGGATACACACACCCGCACTTCATTGCTCGTTTTCCGGGTACGAACAAAACAAAAATCCTCCTGCAACTGCACTGGTTGCCCGTCGAGCATCACAATAATCATGTCCTTGGCCATGCCGTCGTGCGAGCGGGGCTTTGCTCGTACAGTTTCACCACCAGGGGCGCATGAGCTTTCCACCGATTCCCAAACAGAAAACATTGCGCTTGCGCCAACACGGAGTTTGGCCTAGAACCCTCCGCACTCACCATGAACACGCGCAAGGTTGAGACAGCGTATCGTCTCGCAAAGGAACAATACGCAGAACGGGGCGTCCACACCGACGCGGTCCTCCAACAACTCGCCACCATCGCCATCTCATTGCACTGCTGGCAAGGCGACGACGTCGGCGGCTTCGAACACCTGGGACAAACCCTCGACGGCGGCCTCGCCGTCACCGGCAATTACCCCGGCAAAGCCCGCACCCCCGACGAACTCCGCGCCGACCTCGACAAGGCCCTCTCGCTCATCCCCGGCAAACACCGCCTCAACCTCCACGCCTTCTACGCCGAAACCGGCGGGAAAAAGGTGGACCGCAACGAAATCCAGCCCGAACATTTCCGAAACTGGATCGCTTGGTGCCAGAAAAACAGCATGGGCATGGATTTCAACCCCACCTACTTCTCCCACCCAAAAGCCGCCGACGGATTCACCCTCTCTCACCCCGACAAAAACATCCGCCGCTTCTGGATCGAACACGGCATCCGTTGCCGCGAAATCGGCGCTGCCATCGGCAAAGCCCTCGGCAAAACCTGCGTCACCAATATCTGGATTCCCGACGGCATGAAAGACACACCCGCCGACCGCCGCTCGCCGCGCGAACGCCTCGCCGATTCGCTCGACGCCATTTTCCAAAAGCCAATCAACCCAAAATACAACCTCGACGCCATCGAGGGGAAACTCTTCGGCATTGGCACCGAAAGCTATGTCGTCGGCTCCCACGAGTTCTACCTGGCCTACGCCGTGCGCCACGGCAAATTGCTCACACTCGACGCCGGGCACTATCACCCGACCGAAACCATCGCCGACAAGATTTCCGCCACGCTCACGCACCTGGACGAAATCCTCTTGCACGTCAGCCGCGGCGTCCGCTGGGACAGCGATCATGTCGTGACCTTGACCGATGAGTTACAGTCCATCGCACAGGAAATCGTCTGGAACAATTACCTGCGACGCGTCCACATCGGCCTCGATTATTTCGATGCCAGCATCAACCGCGTGGCCGCCTGGGTCATCGGCGCCCGCAACATGTTGAAAGCACTGTTGCTGGCGATGCTGATGCCGGTGGAAAAGATCCGCGCCGCCGAAGCAACCGGCGATTACACCTCCCGCCTGGCCCTGCTGGAAGAAGCCAAAACGCTGCCGTCGGGCGCGGTCTGGGATTACTACTGCGCGCGTCACAACGTGCCCATCGGTGACGCCTGGCTGGCGGAAGTCAAATCCTACGAAAAATACGTCCTGTCGAAACGGCTCTGAGGAGGCAACAACCAATGCCCGAACCAACGACCGAACAACATCACCACGGTGCCGAAGAGTTTGAACGTCAACCCGTGCCCGAACGGGCGCTCTTGGGCTTCAAAAGTTTCGTCGGCATGTACGCGGGCGAACACACAGCCGGCACAGAACTGATGATCGGCCCGCTGTTTGTGGCGGCGGGCGTCAGCGCATTCGACGTGATCATCGGCCTGCTGGTCGGCAATCTGCTGGCTGTCCTGAGTTGGACGTTCCTCACCGCTCCCATCGCCACCCACGCACGGCTGACACTGTACTATCAACTGGAAAAAATCTGCGGACGCAAACTGGTCACACTCTACAACCTCGCCAACGGTGTGATGTTCTGTTTCCTCGCCGGCTCCATGGTCACTGTCTCGGCCACCGCCGTCGGCGTCTGGTTCCACTTCCCCATGCCGGGCCTCAACGATCTCTGGCCCAACAGCGTCGGCTGGGTCATCGCCGTTCTCGCCATCGGCGCCATGATCGCCATCGTCGCCGCCTACGGATACAAAATGGTGGCCCACATCGCCAACATCGCCGCCCCCTGGATGACACCGGTCTTCATCGCCTTCGGACTGGTTGCGCTGAAACAGTTCATTGACGTCACCGGCACGCAGATTCACTCGCTCGGCGACCTGTGGCGACTAGCAGAAACGCACTTGTGGAAGGGCGGCGCGCCGTTGCCCGGACAAGTGAAGTTCACCTTCTGGCACGTGATGTTCTTCGCCTGGTTCTGCAACATGGCCATGCACATCGGCATGTCGGACCTCACCGTGCTGCGCTATGCCCGACACTCCTGGTACGGGGTCGCCTCCGCCACCGGCATGTACCTCGGACATTTCCTCGCCTGGCTCAGCGCCTCATTGTTGTATGCCCTTCAACTGCATCAGGACCCCACCAACACCGCCGTGCTCCCCGGTCCGCTGGCCTACCGCGCCTGCGGCCTTGCCGGACTGATCTGCGTCATCATCGCCGGATGGACGACAGCGAACCCGACGATTTACCGCGCCGGCATGGCCTTTCAGGCCATCCTACCCCAATGCTCCCGATACACCGTCACCCTGGTCACCGGCCTCATCGCCGCCATCGCGGGATTGTTTCCCGCCATCGCCATGAAACTGCTCGGTTTCGTCGCGCTGTACGGCATGCTATTGATGCCCATGGGTGCCGTGGTGTTTGTGGACTTCTGGCTGAGCCAACGGTTCGGCTTCCAACCGTACTACGCCGAAAAAACCGGTATCGGAATCAATTGGGCGGCGGGACTGACCTGGTTGCTGACGCTGGCCACCTGCTGGGCGCTGGTCCAATTCGCCGGCGTACAGATCTTCTTTGTCAGCCTGCCCGGCTGGTTCGTGGCCGCCATACTCTACGTGCTGCTGAGTAAACTAATGCAACGAGAAACCGCAAAGACAACCGCATGAAAACACTGGCACAAATCGTTTCTTGGACCGCGCTGGCAGTGGTCGTGCTGGCGCCCATCTTGTACCTCGCCGGACGACTCGAACTGGACCCGATGAAACTCTGGCTCAACGCAGCCACGGCGGTCTGGTTCATCGCCACCCCGCTATGGATGGAACGAGGCGAAGTCTGACCATGAAACAAAACGTCATCCGCTTCAGCGTCTCGATTCCGAGTCAACTCGCTCGCGACTTCGATCGAATGATGCGCGAGAAAGGCTACCACAACCGCTCGCTGGCCGTGGCCGATATGATCCGCAACCAACTGGTCGAACACCAACAACAACTCGGCCAGGACGAAATCGCCGGCTCCATCACCCTGGTCTATGACCACCACCGTCACCACCTCCAGGACCTCCTGACCGACCTCCAACACGAACACCGCGCCGTCATCATCTCCGCCCTGCACTGCCATCTTGACCACGACAACTGCCTCGAAATCCTCGCCGTCCGCGGCCACCCCGCCGAAATCAAACATCTCGCCGACGAACTGATCGCCGCCAAAGGCGTCAAACACGGCAAACTCGTCATCACCACCACCGGCAAAAACCTCCCCGCTTGACAACCTTTTGTTATGAGCATATGCTCATAACCAAAAAGAATTGTCATGCCACGTCCCTGGTGCCAACGACAAGTCGGGTTCACCCCCGGCGCCACGTATTTTAAACCGGCCGGCACGCCCTTGCGCGCCCTGGAGGAAATCGTGCTCACGCTCGACGAATTGGAAGCTTTACGGCTGGCCGATTTCAATGGCCTGTACCAGGAACAAGCGGCCGAACAAATGAAGATTTCGCGGGCGACTTTCGCGCGCATCGTCGAGAACGCCCGCAAGAAAGTGGCCGACGCCCTTCTGCACGGCAAAGCGCTGCGCATCGAAGGCGGCCCGGTCGTAATGAAAGGAGATGAGAGTATGCCAGCAGGACAAGGTCAAGGAAGAGGCATGGGCCGCGGCCCGTGCGGCTGCGGAATGCGCCGTGGTGGCGGCGGCCCCGGCGGCCGCGGTGGCGCGCCTGCCGAGTGTGTTTGTCCCAAATGCGGCGAACGCGCGCCCCACGTGCCGGGCGAACCGTGCAATCAGAAAGTTTGTCCGAAATGCGGGTCGCGGATGACCCGCGCGTAAACCAAACAACCAACGAAAGGAGTTCGATCATGCCACGAGGAGATGGAACTGGACCAATGGGCGCCGGACCGATGACCGGTCGAGCGCTGGGTTATTGCGCCGGGTTTGGCGCACCGGGATTTGTCCGCGGCTGGGGCGGCGGGTTTGGCCGGGGCGGCGGACGGGGCTGGCGGCACTGGTATTACGCTACTGCTCTGCCGGGTTGGATGCGGGGCGGTTGGGGCGCACTCCCACCGGTAGCCACGCAGAAACAATGGCTGGAAAGCCAAGCCCAGGCATTACAAGCCCAACTCGATACAGTTCGCCAGCGACTGAACGAACTGGAAACGGAGAAAAAGTGAAAATCGCCCTCACCGCGAGCGGCGCGTCGCTGGACGCGCCGCTCGATCCCCGGTTCGGACGCGCCGCCCGATTCATCGTGGTGGACACTGCGACCGGCAACGTTACCGTCCACGACAACACGCCCAACCTGAATGCCGCGCAGGGTGCCGGTATTCAAGCGGCGGAAGCCGTTTCGCAACTGGGTGTGGAAGTGGTTATCACCGGTCACTGCGGACCGAAAGCGTTTCGGGCGTTGCAAGCGGCCGGGATTCAGGTCGTCACCGGTGCCACCGGCACGGCAAAAGAAGCCGTCGCGCGTTACCAGAAAGGCGAACTCAAACCGGCCACCAGCGCCGACGTGGAAGGCCATTGGGCGTGAATCTCTTTTACCATCCCATCGGCGTAATTCGAAGCGAGCACACGCGCCCGGAGCAGATGCCGATTCAGTCGGTCTTTGCCGACGGTTGCCGTGGGCAGGCGGAGATTTTCCCGGAATTCGCCGACGGGTTGCGTGATTTGGAAGGGTTTTCACACATTTATCTGATCTATCACCTGCACCAAGCGCCGTCGCCAAAGCTGGTGGTCAAACCGTTTCTGCAAGACGTGGAACACGGCGTGTTCGCCACGCGCGCGCCCTGTCGCCCGAATCCAATCGGTCTGAGCATCGTGAAACTGGAGCGCCGCGATGGCAATATCCTGTATCTCGACCACGTGGATGCGCTCGATGGCACGCCGTTGCTCGATATCAAGCCGTATTGCGCGCGATTCGATTGTATCCCAAACACCCGCAACGGCTGGCTGAACGACGTAGACGAAGCCACTGCGTGGCAACGCGGCGCGCGCCACCGCAAGGGAGACAGTGCATGAAAACGACTCTCGATTGCATCCCCTGCGTGGTGCGCCAAAGTCTGGAAGCAGTCCGGATTGCCTCGGCATCCCCGGTCGTGCAAGAACAGGTACTGCGAACCGTGCTGCAATGGGCGGCCGTCTTGGACATGAACGATTCGCCGCCGGTGATGGCACAACGTGTGCACCGTCACATCCGCGAGTTGACCGGTGTGGCCGATCCATATCGCGCTGCCAAGGATCGTTGGAATCAAGCCGCGTTGCGGCTGTTGCCGGAGCTGAGAACCTTGGTGGATGGCGCTGCCGATCCGCTCGCGATGGCGGCCCGGCTCGCCGTGGCCGGCAACGTGATTGACCTCGGTGTCAACGGCCACCTGACCGAATCGGATTTGCGCGTGGCGATCCAGCACGCGCTGGACGAACCGTTTGTGGGCGATTGGAGTGCGTTTCGTCAGGCAATGGTGCGCGCCAGCCGCATTTTGTATTTGGCCGACAACGCCGGGGAAATCGTCTTCGACCGGCTGTTGCTCGAACAACTCTGGCCAGCGCGCGTGACCGTGGCCGTGCGCGGCACGCCCGTGCTCAATGACGCGACCCGCGCCGACGCGCAAGCCGTGGGATTGACCGAGGCATTTACGGTAATTGACAACGGCTCGGACGCGCCGGGCACGATCCTCGAGGAGTGTTCGACCGAGTTTCGGCAGCACTTCGACGAAGCCGACCTGATTCTGGCCAAGGGCCAGGGCAACTACGAGACGCTCAACAACTGTCCGCGCAACATCTTTTTCCTGTTCAAAGCCAAATGCACGGTCGTCGCCGCGCAGGTGGGTGTTGCGGTCGGCACGCAGGTGTTGGCTCGCTCTTCTCGAACCGAACCGGAGGCGCACGCATGAACGGCCGCTTGATTTGGGGCGAGTTGCGCGAGCACGCGCCGTACACGGCGCTGGGGACACTGACCGGCATTGTATTGATGGCGCTGATCATCGTCTGGCAAGTGCCGCGACAGGTCTCCATCGCGCTGTTTTGGATTTGCCACCCGGCACATGTGTTGCTGAGCGCACTGGTAACCGCTGCTATGTACCGTCGGCATTCTACCGGCAACTGGTGGCGAACGTTGGTTATCGGCTATATCGGCTCGGTAGGAATTGCCACGGTCAGCGACTCGCTGATCCCATTTGTCGGCGAATGGTTGCTGCAACTGCCCTACCGGCACGCGCACGTGGGGTTCATCGAGAAATGGTGGCTCGTCAATCCGCTGGCGCTGGCCGGCATTGCATGGGGGTATTTCCGACCGCACACCCATTTCACCCACGCCGGCCACGTCTTGCTGAGCACGTGGGCATCGCTGTTTCACATCACCATGGCCTTGGGCACGGAAGTCAACGCCGCGACGATGGTCTTGATTGCCGTGTTTCTGTTCATCGCCGTGTGGATTCCGTGTTGTACCAGCGACATTGTGTTCCCGTTGTTGTGGGTGAAAAGCAACGAGGGAGGTCACCGGTGAAACTCGCCATTGCCAGCGGCAAAGGAGGTACCGGCAAAACCACGGTCGCGCTCTGTCTGACGTTGTCGGCCAAACAACCAGTGCGGTTGCTCGATTGCGATGTGGAAGAACCCAATTGCCATCTGTTCCTCAAACCACAGATTCAGTGGCGCAAACCGGTCACCGTGCCGGTGCCGGTGGTGGACACGGCAAAATGCGACGGCGGCGGCAAATGCCGGGAGCTTTGCCAATTCAATGCCATCGCCATGCTAAAAGGTAAAGCGGTCATCTTTCCGGAGCTTTGCCACAGTTGCGGTGGCTGTGCGAAGGTCTGCCCGACCGGCGCGATCCGGGAAGTCGAACGCGAGATTGGCGTGGTCGAGGAAGGTACAAGCAACGGCATCGCGTTCGTGACCGGCAACCTCCACGTCGGCCAACCGCTTGCGCCAACGGTGATCCGCGCGGTGAAACGCCGTGCAACATCGGATCAACTCACCATCCTCGACTGCCCGCCCGGCACTTCGTGCGCGATGGTCACGGTGGTGCGCGATGCCGATCATGTGTTGCTGGTGACCGAGCCGACGCCGTTTGGGTTGCACGATTTGAAACTGGCGGTGGACACCGTGCGACAACTCGGTCGCTCATTCAGCGTCATCATCAACCGCGCCGATGCCGGCGACGACCGGGTGATGGAGTATTGCCGGGCGGAGAACATCCCGGTTCGTCTTCAAATCCCGGAAGACCGGCGCATTGCCGAGGCATATTCGCGCGGCGAGACGGTGATCAATGCCCTACCGGAGTTGCGAGAAAAATTCCGACAGTTGTTATTCGAGGTAGGAACAGATCGCTGTCCTGTCCGCGAACCAATCACCAACGACGCGCCCGGCGGTCGTACCCTACCAACGATAAGTCAGCGATGAAAGAACTAGTCATCCTCAGCGGCAAAGGCGGCACAGGCAAGACCAGTGTCACGGCGTCATTCGCCGCGCTGGCCAGGAATGCGGTGTTCGCCGATGCCGACGTGGATGCTGCGGATTTGCATCTCGTGTTGAATCCTAAAATCCAGAGCCGACACGAGTTTCGCAGCGGGCACGAGGCCGTGATCCGGCAAGACGATTGTCTGCGCTGTGGCGCGTGTCTGGCGCATTGCCGGTTTGACGCGGTGTGGATGGACGGCAAAGAAGCCGGTGAGGCCACGTTCACCATTGATCCATCGGCGTGTGAGGGCTGCGGCGTGTGCGTGGCACTCTGCCCGGCTCAGGCGATTGATCTTCCCGAACGCAGTTGCGGCGAGTGGTACGTCTCGCAGACCCGATTCGGTCCGCTCGTGCATGCGCGGCTGAAGCCCGGCGGCGAGAATTCGGGCAAGCTGGTCACCCAGGTCCGCACCGAGGCGCGACGGTTAGCCAAACGCGACGGCAAGGAATGGATCATCGTGGACGGCCCGCCGGGGATTGGTTGCCCGGTGATTGCTTCGGTGACCGGAGCGGACGCGGTGCTGGCCGTGACCGAGCCAACCGTGTCGGGCGAACACGATTTGGCACGTGTGCTCAAACTCGCCCGGCATTTCGGCGTGTCGGTGTTTGTCTGCGTGAACAAGTGGGACATCAATCCCGACGCAGCTACTCGCATCGAACAATGCGCCGCAACCGATGGAGCGACCATTTTGCCGCGGATACCGTACGACTGCGCGGTAACCGCGGCCCAAATCAACGGACAGGCCGTCGTCGAGTTCAGCGACGGCCCGTCAGCACAACAAATTCACCGAATATGGAACAGCCTATGCAAATCACTGAACTGAAACCTGTACGCGTCGTGCCCGCCAACTTCGGCCCGTTGCGCGGCGCGAATGCCAACGCACGGATCACCGGGCCGTGCGGTGACACGATGGAGTTTTGGCTGCGCGTCGAAGATGGCCGCGTGAAATGCGCCATGTTCACCACCGACGGCTGCGAGGCCTCCATCCGTTGCGGCAGCGCTGCGGCGGAATGGGCTGAAGGCAAACCGGTCGAGGTTGTGGCTGCGGTTACGCAGGCTGATGTGTTGGCCGCCGCCGGCAACATTCCCGAAGAGTCGAAACATTGCGGCCTGCTGGCCGCCAACACATTGAAAGCCGCTTTGGCAACGCTAAAACCCACATGACACGCCTCACCATTCTTGCCGACAACACGACGCAACGCGCCGACCTACGGGCCGAACACGGGTTTGCCTGCTGGATCGAAACGGGCGAACACAAGTTGCTGTTCGATACTGGGGCGGGTCAGGTCTTGTGCGCCAACGCAGCGACGTTGGGTATTGATCTTGCCCAAACCGAAGTGATCGCGCTCAGTCACGGCCATTACGACCACACCGGCGGTTTACCGGAAGCGTGGAAGACACCGGACGCGACTCCGCTCTATCTGCATGCCGGCGCGTTGGCGGCGCGCTATCGTGTCAATGTCACCGGCGCCAAAGAAATCGGTATGCCACGGGTTATCCGCGAATTAATTGGGCAACACATGCCCGCGCTCCGCTATACCAATGCGCCCACGGAAATCCTGCCGGGAGCCTGGCTCACGGGTTACGTGCCGCGTCGGCATCCCGAAGAAACCGCCGAACCAGAACCGTTCTTCCTCGACCCCAACGCCCAACAACCGGACCCGCTTGTGGACGATCAAGCGTTGTATTTGGTGACCGGCGGCGGTCTCGTAGTCCTGCTCGGCTGCGCTCATGCCGGGGTGATCAACACGCTCGATCACATCCGCGACCTGACCGGTAACGCGCCATTGCGGGCGGTGATTGGCGGGATGCACCTGCGCGTCGCTAGCCCGGCCAGATTGGCGTGGACTGTGGCTCGGTTGCAGGAACGCCGTCCGACGTTGGTAGCACCGGCGCATTGCACGGGCGAGGCCGCCATGAAGGCGCTGGCTGAAGCATTCGCAGATCGTTACCGGCCTTGCGGCGCGGGCGCGATTTTTGAATTCGTCAACAACAACCAAACCATCAAAACAAAGGAAAAATCTATATGTTAATCGCCATCCCTGTAGCCAACGGAAAACTCTGCGCCCATTTCGGGCACTGCGAACAATTCGCGCTTGTCGAGGCCGATCCGGCCACGAAGCAAATCAAATCCACGAAACATCTCACGCCGCCGCCCCACGAGCCGGGCGTGTTGCCGCGTTGGTTGCACGAGCAGGGCGCAAACGTCATTCTGGCCGGCGGCATGGGCCATCGGGCGCAACAGTTGTTTGCGCAAAACGGCGTGCAGGTCGTGGTCGGCGCGCCGGTGGACACGCCCGAAAACCTCGTTATCGCCTACCTCGACGGCACGCTGGTCAGCGGGGTCAATCTGTGCGACCATTAATTGTTTATCTGGTTTTGCGAATGCCATGTCGAGGTCATACGAACTATTGGAAATGGTGCGACGGCAAGCGCCGGTGGTGCACCACATAACGAACTGGGTGACGATCAGCGACTGCGCGCAAATCGTCAAATCCGTGGGTGGATCACCGGTGATGGCGCATGCAGAGGAAGAAGTTGCTGCCATGACACGGATCGCCTCCGCGTTGGTTCTCAACATCGGCACGCTAACTGCGGACCTGGTGTCCGCGATGAAACTGGCCGCCCGCAGCGCGAATCAGAAGCGGATTCCGGTAATTCTGGATGTCTGCGGTTGCGGGGCCACGGAATTCCGTGACCGGAAAGTGTTCGAATTGCTTGAGGCGGTCCAGATTGACATCATCAAGGGAAACGCATCGGAAATGGCGCGGGTTGGCGGGGTTGATGTGCAAACCAAAGGCGTTGACGCGGTTGAAGTCTCATTGGATTTGGCGGAGTTGGCGCAAGCGCTGGCGGTTCGTCATCATGCGACCGTGGTGATCACGGGAAAGGTGGACATTGTCGCTGACGAGCGGGAGCTTTATCGGATTTACAATGGACACGAGTGGATGACGCGCGTTGTCGGCACCGGCTGCATGGCGACATCACTGATCGGTACGTTTGCGGCCGTCACCGCCAATCGGAGTCAGGCCGCAGCGGCGGCATTGGCCTGTTACGGTATCGCTGCGGAACTGGCGGCGGAACAAGCCCGTGGCCCGGCCTCGTTCAAAACCGCCTTGTTCGATTGTCTGGCCAACCTGGATCGTCTGACCATAGAACAACGGGAACGAATCGAACCATGAATCCAACCAAACTCGATCTTGCGCTCGCCAAAGTTTGCGAGAACTGCCCGGTCTGCCGCACCGCGCGTCGGCGACAGAAAGGCGCAGCCTACCGTCTGGTCAAAAACATCGAACAAGGCTTGTGCCCGTTCTGTCAGGCGTATGAGCGCGTCCACGGAAAGAAAGCACATGAACCTGTGAAGTTGTAACTTTTTATCAGCATCCGGTTCAGTAAGGAACAAATAGACCAGTTCGGGTGAATGATCCCATGAAAAAGACGGCCAGTGAACATTATCGTCAGCGCCGGGGCAATTGCGCCCAATCGGTCGTGTTCGCATGGAACACCGCAAATCCGGGCCGCCCCGCAAATGCAGAATTATTTTCCGCATACGGCGGAGGGCGGGCACCCGACGGTTTGTGCGGCGCGCTCTATGCCAGTTGCGCCATTGCCGAGGCGTCGGTTGCGGAGGCAATCAAAAAATCGTTTTCGGAGAAATCAGGTGGCCACGTAAAGTGCAGGGAAATCCGAAAAGCCAAAACGCTTTCCTGCGCTGGATGTGTGGAACTGGCAGCAGAATTACTGGAGAAACACTCGCGAAACGCGACAACGGATGCATCGCCGTCTTGACGATAAAAACCAACTCAGGGGACTCGACGCATGAAATGGAAAACGCCTGACGGAGCATGGAATCCCTATTGGGCCGGTGCGCTGCCCGGGTTGCTGGCCGTTGTCTCCGCGTGGGCAACGACGGTGGTCATGGGTAAAACCAATTATCTGGGTACCTCTACGACCTTTGTGCGCGCCGCCGGGTTGCTGGAACGTACGGTCGCTGCCGAGCGCGTGGCTGACAACGAGTATTTCAAAAAGGAAAAGGTGCGGGTGGACTGGCAGTTTATGCTGGTCGTAGGAATCTTTTTTGGCGCGCTGGCGGCGTCGTTGACCGACAAGAGTTTCAAGCTCGAAAGCGTGCCGCCCGTGTGGGCCGAACGGTTCGGACCGTCGGTGTGGAAACGTGCGTTGGGTGCGTTTTTCGGTGGCATTGTCGCGATGATCGGCGCCCGTCTGGCGGATGGTTGTCCCAGCGGCAACGGGTTGAGCGGAATGATGCAGTTGTCGGTCAGCGGTTTGGTGGCGCTGGTGTTTTTCTTTGGCGCGGGCGTGTTGCTTGCCCGGCTGACCTACAGGAGGGCGCGGTCATGACGGAACAACTCCTCGGTCTGGCAACTGGTTTGTTGTTCGGTTTTCTGTTGCAGAAGGGACGGGTGCTGCGATTCGACAAACAGGTCGGCGCGATGTTGCTGCGGGACATGACGATTCTAAAGTTCATGATGTCAGCGATTCTGGTCGGCATGGTCGGGATCGGCCTGCTGGCAGATTTGGGTCTGCTCAAGTTCAGCCACAAGCCGATGAACCTCGGCGGCGTCGTGCTGGGTGGCATCCTGTTTGGCGCGGGCTGGGCGGTGATGGGTTATTGTCCCGGCACCGCGGTCGGTGCGGTAGGCGAAGGGCGATGGCATGCGATCTTCGCCGTACTGGGGATGCTGGTCGGTGCGGGGCTGTTTGCCGAGTTGTTCCCGTTGCTGAAAAGCACCGTGCTGGCGTGGAAAGATTACGGCAAGATCGGCTGGCCCGAAATGCTCGGCGTGTCACGCTGGGTAATCATTCCGTTGTTCTGGGCCGGCACGCTCGCGTTGTTTGTCTGGTTCGAGAAACGGAAACTATAAAAACCAAAACGAAAGGAGACCAGAACTATGACAGAACCCACGTCGCAACGTTTGCCACTGATCGGAGAGAAAGCGCCGTCGTTCAAGGCACACACAACGCAGGGGCCGATCAATTTCCCTGATGACTTCAAGGGTAAGTGGGTTGTGTTCTTCTCGCACCCGGCGGATTTCACGCCGGTCTGCACAACGGAATTCATGACCTTCGCGGCAATGCAGCCCGAGTTCGAGAAACTCAACTGCAAACTGCTCGGCCTCTCAATTGACAGCCACTACAGCCACATCGCCTGGCTGCGGACGATCAAAGAGAAAATCGAATACAAAGGCATGAAGAACATCGAAGTCACCTTCCCGGTGATTGCCGACCTCACGATGGAAGTGGCGCGCGCCTACGGCATGTTGCAACCCGGCGCGAGCAACACACAGGCTGTACGAGCAGTATTCATCATTGACCCGTCTGCAACCATCCGCGCCATTCTCTATTACCCGTTGTCGAATGGCCGCAACATGGATGAGATCAAGCGCCTGCTCGTTGCAATGCAATATTCCGATAAATACAACATCGCCACACCCGCTAACTGGCAGCCCGGCGACGACGTAATCGTGCCGCCACCCGGTTCCTGCGGGGTCGCCAAGGAGCGCGTCGAGAAACCCGACCGTGATGTGAAGTGTCTCGACTGGTTCATGTGCCTGAAGAAATGTCCGAAACCGTAACCCCCTGATTGGGCGTCACCGGCGCGTGCCGGTGACGCCCGGTTCCCAGGGACGGATGAACCAACCGATAAAGAGGAGTCAACTCCGATGAAATTTGTCCCTCGACAGATTCTTTGTGCCGTGGACTTCAGCGAGCTTTCGTCATTGTCGTTAAAATATGCCGCCGCCCTCTCCCACAACTACCGGGCGACGTTGCTGGTTTTGCATGCCGCGCGTTTTGAATTACCGCCGTATTTTACCCACGCCAATCATGCGTGGTTGCGGAAACAACTCACAACCCAACGACGCAGTGTGCGCTCGTACCTGGTCAACCACATACGGACCGTGCTCGGCAAGGCGGTCACCGGACTGAGCGTGGAGGTTCGCATCGTCGAGCAACATCCCGTGGATGCGATTTTGGAAACAGCCCGTCAACAGGCCGATTTGATCGTGCTGGGCACACATGGCCGCGGCGGCGCACAACGACTGCTGCTTGGTTCGGTCGCGGAAAATGTCATTCGTCATGCCCCCGTGCCCGTGCTGGCCGTGCGACAGAAACAGCATGAATTCATTGATGTTCAACATCCCGACAGCACGCCGCAGTTAAAACGGATTCTCTGTCCGGTGAATTTCACCTCCGCGGCAAGAGCTACCCTGGAAATGGCGACAGCTCTGACGGCACGGCTTGATGCACAACTGACCGTGTTGCATGTGGCCGAATCAGGGGAAATCGCTCGCGCGGCTGATGCGTTGAAACAACTCTGCGACTGGATTCCACGCGGGCGTGTGACGCAATGCGCGCTTGAACCGTTGGTGCGCCGTGGTCGGCCTGCCGACCAGATTCTCCGCTTTATCACAACCCAAAAACAAGACCTGGTCGTGCTCGGCGCGCAACCGAGACCCGCTTTGCGAACGATCTTTTTCGGCACGACAGCCGAACCGGTGCTGCGCCACGCACCCGTGCCGGTGTTGTTCGTTCCCCAAACAGCCTGAGAGTAACCGTGGTTGTAACCTTCCTGCTGCTTGCGGCTCAGTACCGTCAACAACAGGAGGACACAAACATGAGCCATGTTTTGGAACTGAACGAATCGGAATTCGAATCGCAGGTGCGGCAAGATGGCGGGCTGGTGCTGGTGGATTTTTACGCGCCGTGGTGCGGCCCGTGTCGGATGCTCGCGCCGTTTCTGGAAAAACTCGCCCAAGAGTTTGCCGGCCGTGTGCGATTTGTGAAAATCAACGTGGATGAAGCTCCTTCGCTGGCCGCTTCCTACGAGATTACCGGCGTGCCCACGTTGATTCTGTTCAAGGGCGGGCTGATTATTGACCAGGTAGTCGGCTTGCCCTCGCCCCGAGCACTGCAAGAACGGCTGCGCGAGCTTGCTCCACCCGCACCCGCCGGTGCCACGGGAGCATGAACCATGAACGCCGCCTGCGAAATGCCGCTGCGGAATGCGACTACCGACGAGATTCGACGTCTGCTCACAGCGACCCGCTCGGTGGCGGTGGTCGGGTTGTCGGACAACCCCGACCGTGCCAGTTATCAGGTGGCCGCCTATCTCAAGGAGCACGGTTACCGCGTGTTACCGGTCAACCCAAACATCGGCGGCGCGCTCTGTCAACGATCCTATCCGAGCCTCCGTGCGTTGCCGGAAGCGGTGGACATGGTGGTGATTTTCCGTAAACCGGAAGCCGTTCCCGAAATTGTCGAGGACGCGATTGCTGTGCGGGCACAAGCGGTCTGGATGCAGGAGGGCATCGTGCACAATGCCGCCGCCGACCGGGCGCGCGCCGCCGGGCTGGCGGTGGTGATGAACAAATGTATCATGAAAGAACATCGCGCCATGTCGCATGGGGCATCATGTTAACTTAAGTTCGTTCGACCGAGAAATACCCGGCTTGATTGGCGGGTGCTTAAGACAGTTTAGAGCAGTTCTTGAGTTTGGCAATTTTGATGAAGCCTCCTGTGGGTAAGTTGTCACCACGCAACAAGAGACACATGTTTCCTCCACAAGGAGATTTCGGTGGAGAAACATCTGCTGCAACAGTTACGGCCTGCTCTCCCGGCATGGTTGACACCGTGGAACAAACCCAAGCAGCCGCAAGTCCTCCTCTATCTTGCCGACGCGCTCTGGATCATCCGTTCCCGTTCGCTACGTGAACGTGAAGCCGAACACCGCGAGACGTCGCTGTCGTCTGCGGCAAACGCTGCGCACTTCGCCGCCAGCCTCGACCTGCACCTGCTTGCGCGATTCGCTCGTCTGCTCCACGTCCTGCATCCGTGCGATCGGCTCGATGAAAACTGCCAAATTCAAGTTACGGTAAAAAAGAGGAACGGTGTTGTCATCGTGCAGGGGAGAAGAGACAAGAACGGTTGGGCGACGATTCGGGATGGCGTCATTTGTTTCTTGGGAAACAGAGTCGAATCCTGTACAACACGCGCCAGCAAATGAAAGATTCCAGCAAGGGACTTTTTTTGTTTATCGTCATTTTCATGTCGGTCTATGGCTTGGCGCACCTCTACATCTGGTTGCGCCTGCTGAAACCGCTGGAACTGCAGGGGGTTGTCTTACGTCTTCTGCAACTGGCATTTGTGGTTTTGTTTTTGTCGTTTCCGCTGATCCATTTTCTTTTTCGTCATGAGAACGGGGAGCTGATCACTGCGATCAACTGGTTCAGTTCCGTCTGGATGGGCATGGTGGTCTATCTGGTGCTTGTCACGCTGGCCAGTGATCTGTTGCGGTTGTTTCTGTTCCGCTCGGTCATGGATGGACCTCGTGTCACGCTCCTTGTGACGGGACTGGCCGTCGTCATCACCGTGTATGGGCTGGTGGAAGCCAGCCATATCCGAGTGACCCAACTGCGCCTCCGGATGCCGAACCTGCCGAGCGAACTGGAAGGAATGCGAATTGCGCAGATTTCGGATGTTCACATGGGATTGGTCGTGCGCGGCGCGCGTCTGGAAAAAATCGTCAACAAGGTCAATGCGTTACAGCCCGACCTGGTTGTCATCACCGGCGATCTGGTGGATGCCGAGGCGTTGCACATGGAAGACGCGATTCCGCCTCTTCGGCGTCTGCACGGCCGATATGGTGTCTATGCGGTTACGGGCAACCATGAGTTTTTTGCCGGAATCGAGAAGGTGGAGTCGTTCCTGAAAGACGCCGGCGTAACGTTGCTTCGCAACCGCTGGGTCAACGTCAATCACGCTCTTCAACTCATCGGTCTCGACGACCCAGTTGGCGCTCGCGTCAGCGGCCAGAAGCCGCCGCCGATTGGCGAGGTATTACGCGGGATTGATTCGTCAAAACCGACCATTTTGCTGCTTCATACGCCGGTCACCACGTTGGAGCGACTCCGGTCGCTCGGCATCCATCTTCAACTCAGTGGGCACACGCATCGGGGACAGCTCTGGCCGTTCCATTATCTTGTGAAGATGATTTACGAAACCCCCTACGGGCTTTTCACCAATGGCGATACGACCATTTATGTCAGTCGCGGCACCGGAACCTGGGGGCCGCCCATGCGCGTTGGCGCGCCACCGGAGATCACGCTCATCACCCTCACGGGAACAACACCATGACGACCCGTTCCTTGTTGGACTGGCTGTTGGAGAAGTACCCGGATACGCCGCGCACGCGCGCCAAACAATGGATCGCCGCGGGCCGCGTCACCGTCAACGGCATCGTCATCCGCCAACCACACCATTTGATGTCCGACCCCGGCGATTCCCTGCGGTTGCTGGAGCGACGCGCCACGTCGTTGAATTGCGGTCGCAACGGCTTGCCGATTCACGAACGTGTCACCCTTCTTCATCTCGATACCGCCGTGGCGGTCGTCAACAAGGCCGCCGGGATTCTCTCCGTGCCCGCGCCCACGGGGGAGGCATCGGCGCTTGAGATTCTCGCAGCGAAACTACCGACGTTTCCGCCCGCCTATCGTCATTTGACGCCGTTGGTGGTTCACCGGATTGATTATCACACCAGTGGCGTATTCTGCATGGCCATGAACCCGTCCGCCCGTGCCCATCTCATCGAACAGGTGAGCGCCCACACAATGCGCCGCGAGTATATCGCGTTTGTTGAAGGTCGGCCGCCACGGTCTCATGGGGTCTGGCGGGATTGGCTCAAACTGACCGAGGACGAGTCGCAACAGTTCGTCGTTGCCGCCGGTACCGATGGCGCCGTGGAAGCAGTTACCCGCTACGATGTCCTCGAAGAGTTTCCGCGGGCTGGCGTCACCAAGTTACGATTGTGGTTGGAGACGGGACGTCGGCATCAGATTCGTGTTCAAGCCGCCCATGCCGGGCTGCCGTTGGTGGGCGATCGCAAGTACAACCCGCGTCCTTGCGAGCGGGTCCGGTTTCCTCGTCAGGCATTGCATGCCGCGGTGTTGAGTCTAACGCATCCAGAGCAGGGCCAAACGATGACCTTTTCTGCGCCGTTGCCGGAGGATATGCGACGGTTGGAAGCCGCGCTCAGAGCCGGCCGCGGTAGCGCAGGGCGAGCAGAGTGATGTCGTCGGTTTGGAGAGGGTGTCCCGCCGAGAGGGATACTGTTTGATCGTTGGGAGCGCCAACAACACCGCTGAACTGCTGCACGGAGGCAATGATGGTTTCGACCAGTTCTCTTGACGACGCGTCGGTGAGTTGCGAAGCGAGGGCGCGGAGACGGTTTTCGCCGAAGAATTCCTTGTGGAGGTTCATGGCTTCCGTCACGCCATCCGTATAAAGAAGCAGCGTCTCGCCGGGGCGGAGCGTCAGGGTGCGTGTCTGGTAGGTCGTATCCGGTTCCACGCCAAGAAGCAGGCCGTGGGGGAGTTCCACCCAGGCGGGTTCCTGTCCGGGCCGCAACAGCAAGGGGGGAAGATGCCCGGCGTTGGTGTAGTGGACGCGGCCGGTGGAAAGTTCGAGGATGCCACAGAAGACGGTGACAAACATGAGTTCTTCGTTTTCCTGCGACAGTTCGCGGTTGACCTTTTCCAGCACCTGCGAGGGCGAGAGGTTTTGTTCGGCGACGCCTTTGATGAGGGTTTTGCTGACCGCCATGAACAGGGCGGCCGGCACCCCCTTCTCGGCGGCGTCGCCGATGGAGAAGAACAGGCGGTCCGCATCGAGAAAAAAGTAGTCGTAGAAGTCGCCACCGACCTCGCGGGCGGCTTCGAGGTCGGCGTAGAGATCGAACGGGGCTTTTTCGGGCAGCGGCGGGAATCGTTTGGGGAGGAAGTGGCGTTGGATGGTGCGGGCGATTTTCAGTTCGCTCTCGATGCGTTCCTTGGCGGCGGTGGTGTGGGCGAGGTTGGCAATGTGTTCCTTGAGGGCGACCCGCATGTTTTCGAAGGAGCGGGTCAATTCGCCGACTTCGTCGCGGGTGTTCACCTCTGGGATGCGGTGGTCGAGGTTGCCACGGGCGATCTCGCGGGTCTGTTGAGCCAGTTGACGAATGGGGCGCGTGACGTGATTCGCCACCAACACCACGGCGGCCAACAACAGCCCAAATCCAATCCCGCCGATGGCCAGCACGGTCTGCCCCATCGTGTGTAGGCCGGCAAGGACCTCGTCCTCGGCAAACTGGACACCGACCGACCATCCGCTGGACGGGACTGGCGCAAAGTATAGCCAGGACATTCGTCCCCCCAAATGCCGGGACGGGATCCGTACAGAACCCTCCTCACCGCGGGTCATTCGCAGGCCAATCTCGCGTTGCAGGGGGTTGGCGTTTTTTTCGGCCCGGCTGAACACGGTTTCGCGGAACATCACCTCCCGTTGCGGATAGGAAAGGTACTGGCCGCGGCGCGAGATTAGAAAGGCATAACCGGAGCGGTAGAGTTTGATCCGGGAAACAATCGCGGAAAGATGATCCAACTGAACATCCGCGGTGACGACCCCCGCCCATTTGCGCTGGCCATCGTGCTCGCGATAGAAGGGAACGCTGTAGGTAACCATCCACGTCTCACCGCCCCCGGCGTCAAAGTATGGTTCCGACCAGGTCGGCCGATTCTGTTCTCTGGGAATCGTGTACCAATCCTTGGAACGGTAATCGTAATGGCCAACAGTCAGGTCGCTGAACCCCAGACCATCGCCCTGTCGGTAGTAATAGGGCGCGCAGGGCTCCATCGCAAACGCCGCCGTGGCGCCGTAAATGTGCGGGTTGGCCAGCACCGCCGAGCGCAAAAGACGATCCAACTCGGCGCGCTCCAGCGCGCCCTCCTGAAGACGGTTGGCCAGCAATTCGGGAATGGGTTCGACGCTTCGCAAAATCGAGTCAATATGACGAACGGTCTGGCGGGCGAGATTGCGCATGTTTTCCCGCGCTTCCTCCAATAACAAGCGATGCGCCACCCAATGCGTGTAAAGAGCGGCAACTATGAAGATTAGCCCCGTGCTGACCAACACCAACAACGCCAACCGCAATGTCAACGAGGGACGGCGCCATTCAAGAAAGGATCGTCGCATGAACCTCCTCAACAAACGCCGACACCCCGACTGCGTCGCTAACATCGCTTCCGCCCGGAAACAGGAAAGACGGGAAAGTCGTTCGAAGGAATTTCTGTTGTGTGAACCGCCCGATGTTCATACAGTGGTCGTGGCATTTTGATGAAGCCAAACCGAGATTGCAAGGAACAAACCCGTTTCTGGCAGCGCTACGTGTCCAACCGACTCGAAGACATCACGGCTGCCGCCAAGGAGGCGGGTGATTGGGTGCGACAAGCGGGCGGCCCCGAAACAGCCGCTCATGCCGCCCATTTTGCCATCGAAGAACTCCTCACCAACACCGTCCAGTACGGGCATCCGACAAATCCCAGCCGCATCTCGCTCGAACTTCGACCCGATGTCCTGCTCGTCCACCTTGAAGACGATGGGCGGGCGTTCGATCCCTCGAAAGCCCCTGAACCACCGCTGCCAAAAAACCTCGACGAACGCCTCCCCGGCGGACTCGGCATCCACATCGTCCGTCAACTGGTCGCCTCCCTCGCTTATGAGCGGCGCGACGGATGCAACCATGTCACGCTCACCATTGCACGATAAGACACACGGAATATGTCTTGATTCTGCCGACGCCATTTTTATCCTGAGTTGCCCATGCTAGAAATCCAACATCACCCCAACCCACCCGGCGTCACCATTGCCCTGAAAGGGCACCTCGACGCCGTAACTGCTCCCCAACTGGAGAAACTTCTGGACGATCTTCTGCAGACCGAGTCGGCGCAGCACATCGTGATTGACCTCGGTGAAGTGACTTTTGTCGCCAGCGCCGGCCTGCGCGTCTTCCTTGCCAGCGCCAAAAAAGCCAAACGCGCCCGACGCGGCCTCGCGCTCTGTCGTCTCCAGCCGCAAGTCCAACAGGTTTTCGAATTGGCCGGCATGACGTCGTTGTTTCTGATCCATTCCACTCCCGACGAATCACACGCCACACTGCGGCAGCGGAGTGCCACGGCATGAGCCACCTGCCCGCCGACACCGGTCGCGACAAAGAAGCCGCGGCGCGAGTGGGTGTAATTGCAGGTTTGGTGGATGTCGGCATTTGCGTGGTCTCCGTCGTCGCCTCCAACTCCGCCGTGCTGCTGGCCGACGCGCTGAAAACGTTCCTCGAATTCATCGCGCTGCTGTTGTCGTGGCTGGCCATCCGCCGCGTCAATCGCGGCAACGCCCACCAGTTCGACTACGGCATTGGCAAACTGGAAAACCTCTCCGGCCTTCTTGTCGGGATTTTGATGATCCTGTGTCTCTTGATCATTCTCGGCAACGCAATTCGCAATTTTATTTCCCCCGCCCACGTCGCCGGCGTCGGCCTCTGGGTGGGCGTGGCCGACCAGATCATCTATCTCGGCATCAACTCCTTCCTCTACTGGCGGAGCCGACGGGCCGCCGAACGGGAGCATTCCCCGGCCATGGCGGCGCAGGGACGGCTGTTGGTTTCCCGCGCCGCCGCCAATGCGTTTATTTTGCTGGCGCTCATTCTCAGCATGTCCCTGTCCCGCTATCACTGGGCGATGTATCTCGACCCGTGCGCCTCCCTGCTCATCGGCGTTTCGCTGTTGCTGGCAGCGTTTGGCACGTTTTCCAGTTCTGTGTACGACCTCCTGGATCGCACGCTGGAGGAGCAACACCAATTCCTGATCCTGCGGGAGTTGGCGGGACATTTTGACGACTATGAAGCGCTCCACGGCATTCGATCTCGACGCGCCGGCAACCGGGTGTATGTGGAGATTTTCCTGGAATTTGACCCACGGAAAACTGTTGCTGAAGTCCAACATGTCATCAATCAGATCATCCAGGGCCTCCAGTCGAAAATCCCCAACAGCCATGTCTCCGTGGCCCTCGCCGATCGTCCACCCGCTTGAGCGCCACTGCGCCGCCCATCGAGCGAGCAGAACGTGCGCGCGGAGGAACGCGCAAAAAACGCCATCGCAACTTCGGATTACGAGGTTTCCGTCGAACCGCTGAATTCCCGGTGCAGGGCGGCATAGACACCACCGAGGGCAAGCAGTTGGGTGTGTGTGCCCTGTTCGACCAGTTGGCCGCGGTCGAGCACGAGCACCAGGTCGGCATGTCGGATGGTGCTGAGGCGGTGGGCGACCACAACGCTGGTGCGTCCCCGCAACAATGCGGCCAGCGCCTTTTGAATACGCGCCTCGGTCAGCGAATCCACGGAACTGGTTGCTTCATCCAGAATCAACAGGCGCGGTTCGGCGATCATGGCGCGGGCGAAACAAACCAACTGGCGTTGTCCCAGCGAAAGGCTGGCACCGCGTTCACCGACCTGCGTGGCGAATCCCGACGGGAGCGAACCGATGATGTCGAGAAAGTCCAGTTGACGAACCACCGCCACGATCTCCTCGTCAGTCGCGGTCGGACGCCCCACGCGAATGTTGTCCATGATCGTTCCGCTAAAAAGGAAATTTTGCTGGCTGACAATGCCCATCTGGCGATGCAGCGACTCGGCGGTAATGTCGCGGGTGTCGTACCCGTCAATCAAAACCGCCCCGTCACTGGGAAGGTAAAACTTGGCCAAAAGATTGACGATGGAACTTTTTCCGCTGCCCGTGTGTCCGACCAGTGCCACCGTCTGTCCCGGCGCCACCGTGAAACTGACATCGTGGAGCGCCGGTCGATCGGCGCCGTAACCAAATGAGACATGACGGAACTCGATGCGCCCCTCCATTCGCGGCAGCGGTCTGGCATGAGGCGGTTCCTTCCAATCCGGCTCGGCGTCGAGCATTTTGAAAATCCGTTCGGCGCCCGCCATGGCCGTGAGAGCCTGATTGTACATGGAGCCGAGCGGCTGGATCGAACCGAAGAAGATGTTGGCCAGAAAGAAAAATTGAATCAGGTTACCAACCGACATCTGGATCTGTGGATGCAGCACCCGATAACCACCCAGCAACAACAGCGCGGCGGCAAAAATCTGGCCATTGAGTTCGAGCATGGGCAGGAACACGCCCGAAGCGCGGGCGACTCCGACGTTAACCTTTGACTGGTCCAACATCAGTTCCGCAAAGATACCGGCATTGACATCCTGGCGCACAAATCCCTGCGTTACTCGGATACCATTGACCGATTCCGCCAGCGTGGCGGTGACCCGGCTCCAGTTCTCCAGCACCCGCCGATAGGCCTGACTGAGAATTTTTCGGAACCGGCGATTCAACGCCACCACACCAGGCGCCATGGCCAGCACCACCAGAAACAACACCCAGTCCGACCAGAGCATCAGCGCCGCGGCCACCAGCATCTGTCCACCCTGCACCGCGCTGATGAAGAAGACATCCGCCACACCGACGCGAACCGATTCAGCATCCGAGGTCATCCGACTGATGATGCTGCCGAGCTTGGTACGATTGAAGAAACTCATCGGCATCTGCATCAGCTTGGCAAAAATGTCCCGACGAATGTCCTGCACGACCGACTCGCCGAGTTCGAGCGCGAGCCGCTGGCGATAGTGGAAGCAAAACTGGGTGAAGGCCGCCAGCGCGAGAAATCCGACCGCTCCCCGCCACGTCCCGATCCGGTCGTGCCGTGTGATCGGGCCATTGATGACTTCGCCCATCACCCAAACCAGTAACGGTAATTGCACCGCCCGCGCCAGCACCAACACAAACAGCCAATTGCGTTTGGCCGCATACGGCCGCGTGTAGCCGAACAACCGCCAGATCAGTCCCCATTCCAGGGGGCGTTGCTCGACATCGTCCTCTCCCCGTTCCTGTTGAACATGAGCAATGGCGGCGCGCAGCTTTCTGGTCATTGGACGGTTCCCTCCGCGAATTGCAGTTCGAGCGCGCGTCGGTACGGCCCGTCCACGCGCGCCAGTTCGTCGTGGGTGCCCCATTGCGCCACGCGCCCGCGTTCCAGGACCAGAATCCGGTCCGCTCGACGCGCGGTACTGATGCGGCTGGCCACCATCAACGTCGTGCGGCCTTTCATCGCGGATTCAATCGCCGCCAGAATCTCGGTTTCGGTGCGAGGGTCCACTGCCGCCGTTGGATCGTCCAGTAGCAGAATCGCCGGATCAAGAAGGATGGCGCGCGCCAGCGCCAAACGCTGGCGCTGACCGCCGGAAAGGTCTTTGCCGCCTTCGCGCAGCAGCGTGTCGTACCCGCGCGGCATCGCGCAGATGAACTCGTGGGCGGCGGCGATTTTTGCCGCACGCTCGATTTCTTCCTGGCTGGCGTCGGGATGGCCAAACGCGATGTTGGCGGCGATGGTGTTGCTGAAAAGGAAACTCTCCTGGAAAACGACGCCCATGTTGCGCCGCAGATCGTCGAGATTGAGGCGGCGCAGATCCACGTCGTCGAGCAAAACCCGTCCGTGTGTCGGATCGTAGAAGCGCGGGATCAGACTCAGCAACGTGGTCTTGCCGGCGCCGGTGGCGCCCACAATGGCCAGACATTCGCCGGGACGAATTTCAAAGCAAACGTCCTGCAACACCGGCTCACCCTTCGTGTAGGCAAACGTGACCGACTCAAAGGCGATGGCCCCTTTGGCACGCGGCAACGGCAGCGCGTCGGGCGGGCTGACAATTTCGACCGGGGCGTCGAGCACCTCGAAGACGCGTCGCGCTCCGGTGAGGCTCTGTTGGATCGTGTTGGCGATGCCGGCAAAATTGGAAATCTGACCGGAAAACTGTTGCAACAGCCCGGCAAAAACCACCAACCCCGCGCCCAACGGCAACTCGCCGTCAATGACCAAAAAGCCGCCATAGGCCAGCAACAAGAAAATGTTGACCTGTGTCAGGAAACCCATGCCGGGAACAAACAGGCTGACGCGCCAAAAGATGGATTGCTGTTGTTGGCGGACCGCCTGATTGCTCTGCGCGAAGAGGGCAATCTGTTCGCGTTCGCGGGCGAACCCCTTGATGGTCTGAATACCCTGAACGCTCTCGGAAAGTTTCAAAATCATGTCGTCCACCAACTCGCGGTTGCGGATGTATTGTGGTTGAACCATTCGGGAAAACAACGTGGACACCCCCCACAGCAACGGCGTGGTCGCCAGGCAGACCAGCGTCAGCTTGACGTGAATGGCCAACATGTACGCCAGATACACCGACAGCGACAACATCATGATGGCGCTCTGGATGAGGACGTTGTTGACAAAGTTGCCGACACTGCGGGAGTCGCCGGTCACGCGGTTGATGATGGAACCGCTGGCATTATCGTCAAAAAAACGAAAACTGAGTCGCTGGAGCTTGTCATAGACGCGTGAGCGCAGGTCAAACATCACATACCGCTCAATGAGGGTGGCGGAAGCGAAGTTGTACGCAAAATTGAACAGCGCCCGCAACGCCGCCAGCGCCAGCAACACGATAGCGATCGCTGTCACCACTTCCATCGGCCGCCAGCCCGCCGGCGGCGCGATCCCCCATGGCCAGCGCGGCGACGGAGCACTGGGCTGTACCACATGTCGGATATAGTCAATCCCCAACCCGGTCAGGCCAAGTCCGCCCATGCCAAGCACCAGCAACGCGAGCTGACAGAGGAACACTGCCACGCACCGGCCCCGATACCGCCACGCCAACGCCATCAGACGACGAACCAGCGTCCAGTTGGAAACCGTTGGAGAATGGGAAACCATCGTCGCACGCCCGCAGGCATTACGAGGATGGCGGAGGCGACTGCCGCCGCTGACGCAAGACAACCAACCCGGCGCTGGTCATCATGGTCAGACAAAAAAGCAGGCCAATCCCCAGCAGAACGGCGCCGACCTTGTTGAAGGTCTTGGCCTGGATTTCAGGGTTGAACCAGCCGTCGTACGCAAACCAGATGAAAAACGCCGCCACAATGCCGCTACGGACCGCATAGTTTTTGAACGTCTCCTCGGCGCTGGGACGCGGCGGCGGCGCCGGCGCCGGGGGCGACGATTGTGCTGCGGGCGATGGAGGCGAAGGCGGTGTGGTGGAGGGGTCGGTTGCCATGGAAGTGGAGAAACGGGCTTAGCGGAGGGCGGCGCGCACAATCTCGATGAGCGAGCAAGATGTCCTCTTGCTGCGCGGCAACGGCGGCTTCATCTTGGCGAGTTGTTCGACCGGCAATTGCAGCAACTCGTACTCGGCCTGCAACCAGTCGTCCACATCGTGTCCGTGTTGGCAACCGCGTTCGAGATAAATCGCATAGGCGCGCGCCGCAATCTGTTCGTGTGACGGACAGACGACGGAGCGCGTTTCGGTCCTGTTCGCTTCTCTTGTTGCCATTGCCTGTGGGAATAGTATTGGCAGAGTTTCGCGCGATTGCAAGTTTTTGGTGGTCGTGGCGGAGTTTGACCGCATCCCCTGTCTCTGGTAAAGAACAGCCACCATGCATTGGCCTCCCACATGGTGGATACGGCTGCAACCACGCCTCTGGGCACAACTCGCGAAACGGACTCCCCGCGAGAACGCTTTTTTGGCGCTTCTGCCCATTGTCGGCGTGGTGGTCGGGTTGGCCTGCGTCCTCACCGCACACCTCATCGCGTTCGTGCAAAATCTTTTTTGGGGAAACGGCACCAACATGCTCACGGCCGCGGCCGCCAATCCGTGGCCCCTGCGAATTCTCATCCCGCTGGTGGGCGGGTTGATTGTGGGCGTCATCGGATGGGGACTGCATCTGGAAACGCGCGGCGGCGGCATCACCACCATCATCAACGCCCTCTCACTCAAAGGCGGCATCCTGTCGCTGCGGCAGACGATGCCGCGTGATTGGGCGGCCATTTTTACAATTGCCACGGGCGGTTCGGTGGGGCGCGAAGGCGCGATGGCGATGTTGGCCGGCGGCATCGGCTCGCACCTGGGGCGTCGGTTCCAACTGAACACCCAACAGTTGCGAATGTTGGTTTGCGCGGCGTCGGCGGCGGCCTTGGCGGCGGTGTACAACGCGCCCATTGGCGGCTCGTTGTTTGCGTTGGAGATTTTGATGGGAAGTTTTGCCATCGAAGTGTTCGGGCCGGTCGTGGTGGTATCAGTGATTTCGACGTTGGTATTTCGCAGTTGCATGGGCAACCTGCCCCGTTTTGAGGCGCCTCGCTATGAACTGATATCGGGCTGGGAACTGGGTTGTTACCTTCTGCTGGGCGTGCTGACGGGGTTGGTGGCGTGGGTGTTTGTGCGAACGCTTTTTTTCTCGCAGGATTTTTTTGAAAAACTGCCCCTGCCCCGCTGGCTGAAACCGGCTCTGGGCATGACGTTGGTGGGCGTGCTCGGTATTTGGTGGCCGCACATCTATGGGAACGGTTTTGAACCGGTCAACCTGACCTTGCGCGAGCAACTGCCGATTGTGTTGCTGGCAACACTGCTGCCTGTCAAGATTCTCGCCTCATCGCTGACCTTCGGTTCGGGCGGCGCCGGCGGATTGTTCACGCCGTCGCTGATGATTGGGGCACTGCTGGGCGGTCTCTACGGGTATGGGGTGCACCATCTTTTCCCTTCGACAACCGCCGAGCACGGGGCATACGCGTTGGTCGGCATGGGCGGTTTGCTGGCTGGCACAACCTGCGCGCCGTTGACCGCGATCATGATGATCTTCGAGCAAACGAATGCGTATCAGATCATCCTTCCTCTGATGTTCGTTTGCGTGGTGAGCCAGGCCACTGTCCGCGTGTTGCATGGTCGTTCGATGGAAGAAGAATCGTTCCGCCGCCAGGGGATCCGACTGCCGCGCGGTCCCGAGGAAAGCATCATGCAGACGTTGACCGTTCGCGATGTCATGCACGAGGAGGTGGATGCGATTGGTCACGATGCGCGGTTCACCGAGGTGGTCGAGCGTTTCCTGAAAGAGCCATACAACAACCTTTATGTGGTGGACGGGGCGGGACGTTTCCTCGGCGCCATTCGTCTCCATGCCTTGAAGGAGATGCTTCACCAGGCGGAAGCGTTGCCCATGGTCATCGCTCGCGATCTGGTGGACGATACCTGTCCGTTTCTTACGCCCGACCAACATCTCGGCGACACAATGGAGGTTTTCTGGCGCGAACACTCAGAGCGACTTCCTGTGGTGGATGCGCCCGACACTCGCAAGTTGATTGCCTGGATCGGCAAACGCGATTTGTTCGGCGTGTACAGCCAGGAAATCCTCCGCAAACGCCAGCTTCTGAGCCGTTTTGTGGTCAAGGACGAAAAAGGAGAGCGGGATGTGTATGTCCCATTGCCGGAAGGGTTCCAGGTCACCACCCTGACCATTCCACCCACCATCGCCGGGCGGACCATCGCTCAACTCGCCCTGCGCAGCCGTTACAACCTCCACGCTCTCCAACTCACACGACGCGACCCCGTTACCGGCCGTCCGCATGTCGAAATCCCCACCCCCGACTCACGCCTCGACGAAGGCACCCAACTGATCGTCATCGGCCCCGCGGAAGGCCTTGCCCAGTTCCAACTCGACATGTACAGCACTGCCACCGACGATGAGCCTGACGCCCGCTGAAATCGTCCTGACCACCTTCAACGCCCGCTACATCCATTGCGCGTTCGGCCTGCGCTATCTCTACGCCAACCTCGGCGACCTCCAACCGCGCGCCCGCATCCTCGAATTCGACCTCCAACATCGTCCCCTCGATGCCGCCGAGGCCATCCTCGCGCTCCAACCCAAAATCGTCGGCCTCGGCGTGTACATTTGGAATGCCGACCAATGCCTCCAACTGGTCAAACTCCTGAAACAACTCCGTCCCACCCTCACCATCGTCCTCGGCGGCCCCGAAGTCAGCCACGAACCCGACCAACAGGAAATCTGTCGGCTCGCCGACCGCGTTCTTCCCGGCGAAGCCGACCTCGCGTTTGCCGCCTACTGCCGCAACAGTTCCCTCCCCTTCCCTGCCGCTCCTCCCAACCTTGCCGACATCACCCTGCCCTACGACCTTTACACCGACGACGATATTGCGCATCGCGTCGTTTATGTCGAAGCCTCACGCGGATGTCCCTTCCACTGCGAGTTCTGCCTGTCCTCACTCGACAACGGCGTCCGTCGGTTCCCACTGGAGAGGTTTCTTTCCGCCATGCAACGCCTGCTTGATCGCGGCGCCCTCGCGTTCAAGTTCGTGGATCGCACATTCAACCTCGACCTCCCCACCGCCATCGCCATCCTTCGTTTCTTCCTCGAACGCCACCGGCCGGGGCTATTCCTGCACTTCGAGGTGATTCCCGACCGTTTCCCCGAACCGTTGCGCTCGCTTGTCGAGCAATTCCCTCACGGCTCGCTTCAGTTCGAAATCGGTATCCAAACCTTCAACGAGGAGGTCGCCACCCGCATCGGACGCCAGCAGGACAACGCAAAAGCCGAGGAAAACCTCCGTTGGTTGCGCGAACACACTGGCGTCCACCTCCACACCGATCTCATCATCGGGTTACCGGGCGAGAGCCTTGAAAGTTTCGCGGACGGATTTGACCGACTCGTCGCCCTGCGTCCGCACGAAATCCAGGTTGGCATCCTCAAACGTCTGCGGGGCGCACCCATTGCACGACACGATGCCGACTGGCAAATGCTCTACAGCCCGTTGCCACCCTACGAAATCCTCCAAAACAGCCATCTGGATTTTACAACGATGCAACGCCTCCGCCGGTTTGCCCGCTACTGGGACCTCATTGCCAACAGCGGCCGATTTGTGGAGACGACTCCGAAGATTTGGGGCGACGCCTCGCCGTTCTGGTCGTTTCTGCGGTTCAGCGACTGGCTCTACGCCCGGACGCGCCAAACTCACAACATCGCGTTGTCGCGTCTGACCGGATTGTTGGAACAATATCTGGGCGCCTCCCGCGAAGTTCAGGCCGCCCTGGAACGGGACAGCCATCGCGCGGCGGCATCGCGGCAACGGCAGGCTCGACACGCCTCAGCGTTTCTTGGGGAAAGCCTCCCGATACGGATGCGGTGACACCACGTTCGGCTCCTCAATGGCATCGGGAGGCGTGTATCGCCAGGTGGCGCGATTCTCGACCCACCATTGATACCAGACCACCGCGCCGCCTTCCATCCGCCGTCCTGTGGCCACCGTAAACGCGGTGGCGGCGGCGTTGCGTACCAGCGGATTGCGGTCGGTCAGGGCAGGCGCGATCTTGTCCAATTCCTCTTTCACCTGGGCGGGCGACTTCACGGAGATCGTGTTGACGAAGAGGTCCACCTGTTGCATCACACGAAACGCCCGTCCCATTTCCAAAAGAATCACCGCCAACACCAGGCCAAAAACGATCAACACAAACAACCCTTTCTCCCGCTGCCGCCGCTGGAGCTGTCGCATCTCGCGCTGGGCGCGCAATGCATGGAGACGTGAATCGTACATGGCCTTTCTACTATGCCGCTACGACGCGTTGTTGGCCAGACAAACTTGCAACCTACGGCAATCGCACAACGAATTCGCGTCCATCAAACTCCAACCGGACCAAACGCGGCTCAATGGCCAGCACCCGCGCCTCGTCAATCACGTCCCCCACCACAACCGTCTGCCCGTTGATCAACGCCTCCCGCACACCGGCGTGAACCGTCACCCCCTGCAACTGTAACCGGGGCAGCGGTCGTGGCGGCAAGGGCGCCGCCACCGTGGGTTTGGGTTCGGGTTTCGGCTCCTCTTTGGGCGGTGGCGCGACTTCTTTCGAGGAAGAAGACGGCGTGGGAAGAGGCGAGGAAATGGATGCCGCCAGTTTCTCCAGCGGAGCAGTCACCGCCGGGGTGATCGCCGCGGGCGACGACGCGGACACGGGCGCGGGTGCGGGTACAGCCACAACATCAGCGCGCGACGGTGTGGCGGCGATTGTCCGCAGCCACCAGTAGCCGAAGCCCCCCGCGCCCAAAAGCAGCAACGCCCCCAGAAGGAGGATTAGATGAAGATAACGCGAAACTCGCACCACGGTGGGACGCGGAGCGGGAGTTGTGACGTTGGCCATTCGGAGATTGCCGGTGGCGCGGGGCGGGGCAGTTGGTGGACGGGACGGTAACGGTCCGCCGCCGGCGGCATTTTGCTGGGTGCGTTTGAGCGCGTCGCTGATCAGGCTCATGCGTGTTCCCCTTGAAGCTCTTCGATGGCCAGTTTGACCAATTCATCGGTCAACACCTGTTGTTCATTGACAAAGCCTGCCAAAAGCGTTTTGTCGCAAACCGCGTTGATCAGCCGCGGAACGCCGCCCGAATACTGATACACGCGCTGCACGGCGTCGCGGTCGAAACAGGGGGTTCCATTGGCGCCTGCCAGAGCCAGACGGCTGTGGATGTAGTCGTTGGTCTCCTCGGCGGAGAGCGGCCCCAAATGGTAGCGGATCGTGATGCGCTGGCGGAGTTGGCGAAGCGCCGGGTCGGCGAGTTTGTCGCGTAGTTCGGGTTGTCCGATGAGGCAAATCTGCATGAGTTTTTGGTTGTGGGTTTCCAGATTGGAAAGCAGACGAATCTGTTCGAGAAGCTCGTGGGTGAGATTCTGCGCTTCGTCGAAAATCAACACGACATCGTTACCCTGATTCGCCTGTTCGAGCACGTATTCGTTCAGCGCGTTGAGGATCGAGAGGCGATCCGTGCGGCGCAACGGCAATCCCAACTCCAGCGCCACCGCCCGCAGCAACTGGCTGGCGGTGAGGAACGGATTGAGGATGAGCGCGGTCTTGTAATTCGGGCCGAGTTCCTCAAGCAGTTTGCGGCAGACGGTGGTTTTTCCCGCGCCCACCTCGCCGGTGAGTTGGATGAAACCTTTGCGCTCGCGGATTCCAAACAACAGGTGGTTCAGCGCTTCCTGATGCCGTCGGCTCAGAAATAAAAAACGCGGATCGGGCGTGATGTTGAATGGCGCCTCGCGCAGTTTGTAATATTCCAGATACACGCTCATATCTTACACGTTTCGGGGGAGCAGGTAAAATGCCATTCTGCCTGCCCGGAACGTTTGACATTCCTTTTATCCCGATGCAGGATGTGGTTGTCAACATGAGGTTGCGCCATGAAACGATTTGCTGTTCTCAGTCTGCTGTTGCTGGGCGGTTGTGTCGTGCAATCTTTTCATCCGTTTTACCGTGAACAAGCGAAGGTGAATCCGCCGGAAGTGACGGGCGAATGGAACCTGGTCGCCGCCGGCAGCGACACCAACGTGGCCTGTAAACCGTGGGTATTTTCCGCTGACAATGAATTGACCACATACGACGAGAACAATCTCCCCGCCAAACTCAAGGCAACCTTCTTCAAGATCGGCAACCAGTTGTTCTGCGACTTCGAGCCTGGCGAGGTCGAAGAAGGCAAACTCAACGCCTACTGGATTCTCCACGTCCGCCCTGTCCACACCGTCGCCAAAGTTCAACTGGACAAGCAACAACTAACCCTAATCCCCCTCAATTTCGATTGGTTCAAGAAATCGCTTGCTGCCAACCAGATTGATCTGCCGTGCCTCAAGGGTCACAAAGAACATGACTTTCTCCTGACCGCCAGCCCGGAGCAATGGGCGGGTTTCCTGGAAAAATACGCTGCCAATACCAATGCCTTCCCCCAAAACACCGCCTACGTCCTCAGAAAACGCTTATGACATTCCGCCAGTTGCTGCTCATTGGCTACAGCCTATCAACTCTCCTGGCCTGTGCCGACACTATTGAACTAACCGACGGACGAAAGACTGCCGGCACCATCACTGGTTATGCCAACATGACGTTTGAGGCCGTTTCCGACAAGGGACAAGCTTTGAAGTTACCCGCCGCCACGGTCAAACACATCGTCTTCGGCGACCGCGTGGCACCCAGCCGCCTCGAAACCCGCACGGGGAACCTCGACGCCAAACTGGTCGAGTATGTGCAGTCCACCTTTCTGTGCGAATCACGCGACGGGAAACCGCAAGTCGTCAAATCTGTCCTCGTCAACCGCATCCTCCTGGCCCGCGAAACCAAACCCGACGAAGCGACCGCCACCGGCAAAACCTTTACCCTTCCCGGTGCGATCTCCCACGGCGAGGCCGTCCCACTGGAAACGCTGCTCACACCCGGCAAAGTAACGGTCGTTTTCTTCTTTGGCAGCCTCGGTCAACAGGGAGTCCAATGCCAACTGGTCAATGCCCACCTCGACAACGTCGTCAGCAAACAACCTCACATCGCCATTCGCAAAGTGGACATCGGCGAGTGGGAATCGGAGGTTGCCGCCCAGTACAAAGTCACCGCCATCCCGCGGCTTGACATTTACGATTCCACTGGCAAGCTGTTCCAAACGATTTTGGGCCACCGTCCAGGCGATCTGACGGCCGCCCTGAAAAAAGTCCGATGACAAACATCACAGGAGCCACCATGAAAATAGTTCTCGTTGTTCTCTTGCTTTTTGCGGCCGCTGCCAGCCACGCCGACACCATCCACCTGTCCTCCGGCAAGGACATCACCGGCACCGTCACCGTCTACGGCAATATGAACTTCGACATTGACCTCGAAGGCGGCGCCTCGACGCGGCAGGCAGCCGCCACCATCAAGTCCATCGAGTTCACCCCGCGCGAAGTCTCTTTTGAGTTGCGCGGACGTCCCGCCGCCAGCGGCACTCTCACCGCCTACGAAGGCGGCGCGTTCCTTCTCCAAAAAGCCAACGGCCAAACCGACAAGCTTCCCGCCATGTTGGTCACCAGCGTCAACTTCGGCGGCACCGCCAAGAAGTTTCTGCTCATTTCCGGTGGCGGTCAGTTGGACCTCAAAAAAATCCTTGCTCCCGGCAAAATTACCATCGTGGACTTCTATGCCGAGTGGTGCGGTCCCTGCAAACAGATCGGACCGCAATTGGAAAAGCTCAACAAGGAAGACCCCGATGTCGTTCTCCGCAAGGTTGACATTGTCAAATGGGGCACTCCCGTCACCAAACAGTTCGACATCAAAGGAGTCCCGCGCATCCAGGTTTACGACCGCAAAGGCAATCTCACGGGCACGGTCTCCGGCGCCAGCATGGACGCCGTGATGGCTTATGTCAGAGCCGCCAAAGAAGCCAAGTAATCCATAAATCCACATACTCCCTTCCATGAAAGATCCGCGCGTCGAAAAACTCGCCAATCTTCTTGTTGATTATTCCGTCAAACTCAAACCTCGTGACATCGTCGCCATCAACGGCGAGGCCATTGCCGCGCCGTTGATCCGCGAAGTCTATCGGGCCGCCCTGCGACGTGGCGCCTTTGTCATTTGCGACATCGCCCTCGACAGCGTGTCAGAGATTTTCTACGCCGAGGCCAACAAGGAACAGCTCCAATGGCTCTCCCCGTTTGCTCTCTACAAGGTCCGCAAGATTGACGCTTCCATCGGCATCTGGGCCGACGAAAACACCAAAGGTCTCTCCAACGTGGACCCCAAACGTCTCGCACTGGCCTCTGCCGCTCGCAAACCGATCAGCAAACTTTTCATGGACCGCGCCGCTGCCGGCACGCTCCGCTGGTGCGGCACCCAGTGGCCCTGCCATGCCAGCGCCCAGGATGCCGAAATGTCCCTTGAAGAATACGAGGACTTTGTCTTTGGCGCCGGTCATCTCGATGCCTCTAATCCCATCCGTGTCTGGCAACAAATCTCTCAACGTCAACAGGCGCTCGCCGACTTCCTCAACCGCCGCCGCCAGATCCGCATTGTGGCCGAAGACACCGACATCTCCTTCTCCATCAAGGGCCACAAATGGATCAATTGCGATGGCCGTTACAACTTCCCCGACGGCGAGGTCTTTACCGGTCCCGTCGAGGACAGCGTCGAAGGCCATATCACATTCAGTTTCCCCGCCGTTCACGGCGGGCGCGAAGTGGACGGCATCCGTCTCACCTTCGAAAAAGGCAGAGTCGTCAAGGCCGAGGCCAGCAAAGGCCAGGATTTCCTCCGCGCCATGATCGCCATGGACAAAGGCTCCTGCTATCTCGGCGAAGCCGCGTTTGGCACCAACTACAACGTCAAACGCTACACCAAGAATACTCTTTTCGACGAAAAGATCGGCGGTACCATCCACCTCGCCCTCGGCGCCGGCTACCCCGAAACCGGCAACAAGAACCGTAGTGGCCTGCACTGGGATATGGTTTGTGACCTGCGCAACGGCGGCGAGATTTACGCCGACGGCGAGCTTATTCAGAAAAACGGCCGTTTCCTGAACAAAAAGTTTCCGCAACCCTGATGAGGGCGGCTGCGGCTTCGTCGCAAGCTTTTGCCGTCTCGGCGTCGCCACGGTTCGCACACACAAGCACGGCGAACTTCCGTTTTGGAGCGACCCATGCCAGGGAGTAGTTCAGCGTATTGCTGCCGTTGTGGGTGAGCACTTTGCCGCCGCCCCATTTTCGCTCGCACACAATCCACCCCAACGCGTAGTTGCCACTGAACGGAGGCGTCATCGCGTTCTGATAGAAGTTCGTTGGCAACAGCGAGGGCTTGCCGCACAGACCGCGCAACCAATCGGCGACAAAGCGCGCCCAGTCCTCCAGTGTGCAATGGATACGCCCCGCCGGGCCGAGCACAGGCGGGTTGTCAGGTTTGCCGTCGTGGCTACCAAACCCGACGCTTTTCATTCCGAGCGGCGCGAAAAGACGTGTCCGCATTAACTCCTCCCAACTGGCGTCCATTACCTGTTCGGCCATCGCGCCGGCGATGACGTAGCCGAGGTTGGAGTAAACGTATTTTTCGCCAGGAGGGATTTCTGGTCGGGCGCGCAGTGCCACCTGGCGGCGTTGTTCGCGGATCGGCCGTTTGGAGTTTGTCCATTTGTCGTTCGCGGGTAACCCGCCGCGATGAGAGAGCAGGTGTAACAGGGTCATGTTTTGCAACGGTTCGAGCGCATCAGGGAACACCTCGCCGACGGGTGTTTCCCACTTCAATTTCCCCTGCTCCACCAACAAGCCAATCAGCGTGGCGGTCATGGCTTTTGTGTTCGATCCGAGATGCCAAAGCGCGTTTGTCGGAGCGCCAGCGGCGCCGATGGCCGCCATCCCCTGGTCGGTGACAATCGCGCCTGCCAGCGCGGGAAGTTTGTATTTTTCGCGAACGGTCATCAGTGTGGCGTTGATGTCCGCATACGCCACCACGCCGCATGACAAGAACAAAAGAAACATTTTCATTCGCCCACCGCTGTCAACAAAAACGCCGCCAAGCTGCCGGCGACGACACCCGATGCGTGGGCCGCCATGCTCACCTGCGGCGTCATCAGGTCGAAGAGGACCTGCAGACCGATCACCAGTGCCACGCGTTGGAGCCGTTGCAATGCCAAGCGCGAGCGGGCAACCCGCCAGGTGCGGAGCCAGATGATCGCCATGGCGCCGACCAACCCCATGATGCTGCCGGAAGCGCCAACCAAAAGGTCATCCTGAATCACTCGTTCCCATGACAGCACCACGACAAACCCCATCGAGGCCACTCCCGAAAACAGATAGACCGCCATGAATTTGAGGCGGCCCAGAGTCACCTCGACAAACGGCCCCAGCAAGAGCAGCCCCAGCATGTTCATCACCAGGTGCAGCCAGCCGCAGTGCAGGAACATCGCCGCCAGCAGTCGCCAGGCATCGCCGTTGAACACCGCCGTTGCTGACACGGCCCCCATTTCGTACAACACATGCTCGTCGGTGCTGCCGCCTGCTAGCGTCTCCAGCAGAAACATCACCACATTGATCCCAATCAGAATCTGCGTTGCATGCGCCGCCCGCCAACGGAATTGCGGACGCGGCTCTGTTTGCTCCTCCAGAAAAGGAACAATGTCGGTTTCAGAAGCAACCGGCAAAGGGAACGCCAGCCGTCGCGCAATGGCGGCCTGAGCCACCGCGTCGGTCTCCCACTCCAAGAGACGGGTGAGACGTTGGCGGGCTTTTTCCGTCTGGCCGGCTGCCGTCTCGGCTGTGGCGCGCCAGAATTCTTGCGCCGTCACGGGCAACCAGTCGAGCGATTCCGAGAGCAGGCGTTCCACTGCGGTCGTCCGTCCACAAAACGCCAGTACCATCATGCGCGCATAATCGCGGCTCGGTTGATGCCCACTCTGTTCGAGAGCGCCACCGCATTGGGCGTACACCCAGAGCATCCGCTGGAGATCGCCGGTTTCACCCAGCGCGCGAAGGTAGGACAACAAGAGGCCAACATCCCGCAACAGGCCGGTCATGCCCACACTGCTGTTGACCCAGTCCACCAATTCTTCCCAACGTCCGTTGATCCGATACATCTGCGCCGCGGCGGCGCGGCCGGTCAGCCCACCAAAGGCTGCCAGACGCTGCAGGATGTGCATCGCTTCTTCCGACTCGCCCCGTTGCGCGAGCCACATGGCTCGCAACAGTTGGGGACGGTGACGGTCGGGTTCAAACGGATGCAGCCAGGCCAGTGCCATGGCAAGCCGCCAGGCCGCCGAATATCGTTGTGCCATTGCCCAACGCCAGACCAGCCGCGATCCAAGCAACGGCAACAGCACAAAAACCATCCACGCGATTCCTGAGACAATTCCCGCCAACGACGGGAAAAGCATCAGCCCTGCGGCCAATAATACCAGGATGCCGCCGTTGACAATGACCCAGCCGCGATAGGCTAGTGCCTTTGTTCGAATCGCGCGTACCAGTACCATGCCGGCGGAAAAGGCGACGGCCCAGATTAATATGTAATTCAGGTCCATCCGGTTGTTGACTTGCCTTACTCTCTGGTTACCCTCGCACCGTGAGCCAAGTCAATCCAGTCGAAATTCTCTACACCGCCGCCCATGGGCATTTCCCCGACAGCGAGCCGCTCGGCGGCGGCAAGGCAGTGGCGGATTATCTGGAACGCGAGCATCCGCACTGGACGATGCTGACTCCTCGTTCGGTCGGATTGACGCTGGCAAAACCGCTCACCGAGATGACAGAATTGCAATATGCCCGTTTCTGCCGCCAATTCGAGCGAGCCGTCACCGACGTGATTTTTCAGCGCGCCCCACAGCGATGCGTTGTTCTGGCCAACGACATCAGCGAAGGACCCGACTTTCGGCGGTTGGGAGAAGCGGGGTATCGGGTGGCAACGATTTTTCACGTGGACGTTGTCGAGTATTTCACCAAGTTCTATTTGCGTAATCTGGTGCGACCGGAATGGTTGACGCGGTTTCGGTGGCGTTATGCGCCCGATGTGTTGCGGCTTGTGTTTGAAAAGCAATCCGATTGTGTCCGTCACAGTCGCCACTTGATTGTGCCGTCAGAACCGATGCGGGAAGTGATTCTGCGCTGTTATCCGTGGTGTCTGCCCGAAAAAATTGTCGTAATCCCGTGGGGGAACATTGCGTCACCACACCCGGTGGAACCGTTGGATGTTGCTGAGGACGAGTTTGTGATTGTAACGATGAGCCGGTTATCACCGGAAAAAGGGATCGAACGGCTTTTGCGGGCGTTACCGAGCGTGACAGTGCCGCGGTTGCGCGTGTTCATCTGCGGCGCTCCTGCCTATATGAGGGGGCGCGCTTACGAGCGCAAACTGCGGCGGCTGGCGGCGGGCTTGCCCGTGACTTTTACCGGACATGTCGGTGGTGCGAGAAAAGCCGCTTTGCTGGCGCGCGCGGATTTGTTTGTGTCGCCCTCGCGGCATGAAAGTTACGGACTGACGATTGCAGAAGCCATGGCGTATGGGTGTCGGGTTATCTCACACGGGCATTACGGAGCGCGCGGCGAAGTGGTGGATTGCTCCGATTCGCAAATCCTGGCTCGTGAGATCAATGAAGCAGCGAGATTGGGGCGACAGCCAAAAGTACGGTCTACCGCCTCATCGGATGCTGCCAGTCGGATCGCAGATTTGCTGAAGTACCTGAGCGCGCAAAAATAAAAGGGGCGAACGCTCATCGCGTTCGCCCCGTAAAGGGTGATCGGGCGATTACTTCTTCGGGCAGGGGCCGAGCGTAGCACCTTCTTTTTTGTACTTCTCAACGGCATCGCGCGCCACAACGGCGGTCTGGTTTTTGACGCACATGACAACACCCTCGTTCCAGTGCGGACGGGGGCCCAATTCATATCCTTTGCTGGTATATTCGGCGACCTGGGCTTTCAGGACCGCGATCTGTTCATTACCCTTGTGCATCACCACGAGGTCTTCCGAAACTTGCGCTCCTTTACGAATCATTTCCGGCACCTGCCAGATGGGGGCGGCGACCGGTTTCCCATCCAGCATCATGGGACAAATCACATTCGGGTACCCAAGGCGGGCACCTTTGGCGAGGAAGGCAGAAACCGCATCCTGTGAAACCATCATGATCTGCCCCTGGTATTGCAAGGGGATCAGGTCCGGACTGGCCGCAGAGCCGACTTGTGCCGATCCGACCCACGCATCACCCGGCGATGGCAGAACCCAAATGTCTTGTGCGCTTGCCGCGTTGATCCCTACCCAGACGGACAACACAAGCGCCACACACGCAGAACGGACAATGTTCATCTGTTTCATAAACTAGCCTTCCTTGTAGGACTGTATTCTACCGGCCTTTTCTCTCAAGTCAATCTCAAACCGAAACATTCTTTATGACGCTACTACGTTGAGTTGCAATCCGTAAAGCACTCGTTCCATGACTTGGTCTTCGCCTGGCAATCGCATGTATGGCTGTCGTCCCAGCGATTGAAACCCCATTGTTTCAAAGAAAATACAGGCGGCCGTATTCCGCGCATTGACGCCGGCATGAACACCGCGGACACCCGCTCCGCGGGCGCAGTTCAGCCACTGTTCGAGTATATGTTGCCCAATATGCAATCCACGATGACTGCTTCGCAGATTGATGTGCAGATGAGCGGGATATTCGTGCAGGGGAATCTTGTTGGCGAGGCCTTTTTGTCGCCACAATGTGCAGTTGGCTCGAACCAAGGCACGTGCCTGTGGATGGCGAAATGTGCCACGGCACAAGGCCTTCAGCAAAGCGAGCGGCACAATGCGGCCGATCATGATCCGATGAAAGCGCGCCGTGTTGTAACATCCGATGACATAACCAACAACTCGTCCTTCCGAGACCGCCACAATGGCTGATTGCGGTTCGAAGTCTGTGTAGTATCGGGTCAGCAGATCGGCAAACACTTCGCGGTCAGGAAAAAACCGTTCCACCGGCTCGCCGCAATCCGCCGTGTCACAACAGATTTGCCGAACCGCCTCGCGGTCACGCGGTTCATACATGCGAAGAACAAAATGGCGTTGGGAAGACATCAGTGGGAACTGCGGTACCCCGCACATGAGCTGGGCGTCTCCCAAAGACGCACCTCCACCACCGGAAGTCCGTGCTGGGAAGCGTATTGAAAGATCATCTTGGCAATATTTTCCGCAGTGGGGTTGTCTTCCAACACCACAAATACCTCCCCTCGTTCCCGCAACACGGGCACCAGCGGGTCATCCTTGCAGAGCAACATGCGGTGATCCAGGGTGGCATCCACCCACTCCTTCAAGACCCGTTTGATCTCGCCAAAATCCTGAACCATCCCCCGCTTGTCCAACGAAGTCACCTCGATATCCACTTCCAATCGCGCGTTGTGGCCGTGCAAGTGCCGGCATTTGCCCGGATAATTCAGGAGCCGATGACCGTAACAAAAGTCAATTGTCTTGGTAACCTTGAACATGACCTGATAATGCGCCAAACATCGCCACCGCGCAACCCCAACCAGGCCTCGCGGCACACTTTATCGGAACATCCTGCCGCTTGCAAAAAACGACACCCCATTTTTTTCTTCATGCCAACAATCGCCCGCCATCCACAACCAGGGTGTGTCCCGTAACGAAGTCGCCTCCTTCGAGGAGATAGAGTACGGCCTTGACCACGTCCTGCGGCGTTCCCAAGCGCCGCAGTAACGTAGCCTTACGGATCGCTTCTCGCTCCCGCTTCGTCATATCGGATGGCAACAACACCGGGCCGGGCGCGATGGCATTGACCTGAATTCGGGGTGACAATTCTTTCGCCAGTGATTCGGTCAGACCGATGATGCCGGCCTTCGACACAAGATAGGGCAGATAATCCCGATAAGCGCGCCGTGCCGCCCAATCCGCAACGTTGATGATGTGTCCCCGTCGCATATAGCGAGATACTTCCCAAGCAAACAGAAAAGGCCCCTTCAAATTTGCGTCAAGATGGAAGTCCCAGTCGTTTTCCGTCAACTGGCGAAACGGGGTTCGACGGAAGACCGCCGCCGAATTGATCAGCACATCAATTCGCCCAAATCGCCGGACCGCTTTCCGCACCGCGGCGCGCACTTCCCGCTGTTTTGTCTGGTCGGCTCGCACGGCCAGCGCATCCACCCCTGCTGCCTTGATCGCCGCAACTGTATTCCGTGCCGCGTCATACGAGGTGTTGTAATGAACAACGATATTAGCGCCTCGCCGCGCCAACGCCATTGCGATCGCGCGTCCTAACCGCTTGGCGGCGCCCGTGACCAGGACGGTTTTGCCTTCCAGTTTCACCCCGAAGAGCTTACCTGCTTGCCCATGAGCGCGCAAGAGGACTATACTGTCGCTCATGCCCAATGGCACGCCACAAATTTTTTCCGTCAGCGAATTAACCCGCCGCATCAAAGGGATGCTCGAAACTGCCCTGTCCGCCGTTTGGGTCGAAGGTGAAATCTCCAACTTCGCCACAGCAACATCCGGCCACTGTTATTTCACGCTCAAGGACGCGAACGCCGCCCTCTCGGTAGTCATGTTCCGCAACGTCGCCGCCCGTCTCTCGTTTCAACCCGCGGACGGTCTGCGCGTGCTTGTGGCGGGATCGGTCAGCGTGTACGAAAAACGCGGCCAGTACCAGCTCATTGCCACCCAGTTGCTGCCCAAGGGGATCGGCGCCCTGCAACTCGCCTTCGAACAGCTCAAACAAAAACTCGCCAAAGAAGGCCTCTTCGACGCCGCCCGCAAGAAACCGATTCCCACCCTGCCCCGTCGCATCGGCCTTGTCACCTCCCCCGCAGGCGCCGCCATCCGTGATTTTCTCAACATCATCGGACGCCGTTTCCCCAACCTGCACATCATCATCAACCCGGTCCGTGTTCAGGGCGACGGCGCCGCCGAGGAAATCGCCGCGGCGATTGATGAGTTCAACGCGCTTAACCTTGTGGACGTCATCGTCATCACGCGCGGCGGCGGTTCACTGGAAGATTTGTGTGCGTTCAACGAAGAGGTTGTCGCCCGTGCCATTGCCCGCTCGCGTCTCCCAACCATTTCGGCGGTCGGGCACGAGGTTGACTTTACCATTGCAGATTTTGTTGCTGACCTGCGCGCGCCAACACCAAGTGCCGCAGCAGAACTGGTGGTCCGAGCAAAAGATGATCTTCGCGCCACGCTTGCGCAATACCAGAAACGACTCGACAAAGACCTTCGCTACCGGCTCAGCCAGGCCCACCGTCGCCTGGCCATGTGCGTCTTGCCGTCCCCATCCGCGCGGGTCCGTCAGCACCAGCAACAACTCGACGACCTTTCCCACCGCCTCCGTCAGGCCGTTGACGTCGCCCTGCAACAGCGACGCACGCGACTGACCTCCATCCGACTGCTCACCCCGCAGGCGCGTCTGCAACAAATCCGGGAACGTATGACCGCGCGCGCCGAGCGCCTCGCCGCTCTTTGGGCGCACATTCATCAGCAGATGCGCCATCGTCTTGCCCAGGCCCAAACCCGTTTGGAACTGCTCAGCCCCAACGCCACGCTCCGCCGCGGCTACAGCATCACGCGGTTGGCGGACGGGCGGATCGTGCGCAGCGTCACGGATGTGCCGGTCGGCATCGAAATTTCCACCCTGGTGCTTGATGGGCAATTCCGTTCTGTGGTAACGTCTCCGCCAATTTCCAATGAGAACCAGGAAAACAATCACACCGGGCGCTGAGTCGGGACTCAGTTTTGAACAGGCCATCGAGCGACTGGAAAAAATCGTCGCAGACATGGAAAGCGAAGAATTGCCCCTGGAGGACCTGTTGAAGAAGTACGAAGAAGGCACCCGCCTGGCGCGGTTGTGCGGTCAGAAACTGGAAGAAGCCGAAAAGAAAATCGAGATTCTCTCCCGTCAAAGCAACGGAGAGGTGGAATTGAAACCGTTCGTTCCTTCGGATACCACCAAGCCCGAAGAAGGCCCCAGCCTTCTCTGACCTTTTCCAACAAGGAGCATTCATGGGCCGATACCTCGACATGATCAACAGCCCCGCCGACGTGAAACTGCTCACAATGGAGCAACTCACGACGCTGGCGCAGGAAATCCGCGACGAACTGGTCACGGTTCTCAGCAAAACCGGCGGGCATCTTGGTCCCAACCTTGGCGTGGTCGAACTGACGCTCGCCATGCACCGGGTGTTCGATTCTCCCAAGGACCGGTTCGTATGGGATGTCAGCCACCAGGTCTATGTCCACAAACTCGTCACCGGACGACGCGCCAATTTCAGCAAGATTCGGCAAACGGGCGGCCCGATGGGATTTGCCTGTCGCAGTGAAAGTCCGCATGATTGTTTTGGCGCCGGGCACGCCGGCACGGCACTTTCCGCAGCGCTGGGCATGGCAGCCGCTCGCGACAAGGCGGGTGGTGACGAGCATGTTGTCTGCGTGATCGGCGACGCCGCCCTGACCAATGGCATCACCCTGGAAGCGCTCAACAACATCAAGCACCACACCAAGCGCTTGATCGTGATTCTCAACGACAACGAATACAGTATCGCAAAAAACGTCGGCGCGATCAGCGAATACCTGAACCGCATCGTAACGAACCCTCGTTACCAGGCTGCTCATAAAAAAATTGAGCACCTGATCTCCCGCCTCGGTCCCGACGCCCTCCGTTTCGAACACAAAATCGCGGAGGCGCTCAAGAGCATCCTTGTGCCAAGCGTGCTGTTTGAGGAGTTCGGCCTTTACTATTTGGGACCCATCAATGGCCATGATCTTCCCAAACTGATCTCCATGCTGGAGTTTGCCAAACAACAGAACCACCCGCTGTTGCTTCATGTGCAAACCATCAAGGGCAAGGGGTACGAAAAAGCCATCGAGGACCCCTCCACCTTCCACGGGGTCGGCCCCTTTGACATCCAGACTGGCAAACCCATCCTCAAAAAGGATGCCCCCCCAAGCTACCAGGAGGTCTTTGGCGAGGCTATGGTGCGATTTGCCGCCAACAACAATAAATTGGTCGGCATCACCGCCGCCATGCCCAGCGGCACCAGCCTTATCAAACTTCAACAAGCTCATCCCAACCAGTATTTCGACGTTGGCATTGCCGAGGAACACGCTGTCATCTTTGCCGCGGGCATGGCAACGATGGGTTTTCGCCCCGTCTGCGCCATTTACTCCACCTTCCTCCAACGCGCCTACGACTGCATCATGCACGATGTGGCCCTCCAAAACCTGGATGTCGTTTTCTGCCTGGATCGCGGCGGCCTCAGCGCCAACGACGGTGCCACCCACCACGGCATCTTCGATATCGCCTACGGACGTAGCATCCCCACCGCCATTCTCATGGCCCCCAAAGATGAGGATGAACTGGTGGACATGCTTTGGACCGCCCTCCAACTGCACGGCCCCGTCCTCATTCGTTACCCACGCGGCGCTGCCGAAGGGGTCCCGATCAAACCGCACCCTGCTGTCATCCCACTCGGCAAATCGGAAGTCCTTCAACACGGCACCGACGTGGCCATCATCTTCTACGGCGCCGTCCAGTCCATTGCCAAAGAGACCTTGGCAGCCCTTGAAGCCGATGGTCTTTCCGTAGCCCTCATCAACGCGCGATTCGCCAAGCCCATTGACCGCGAAATGTTGGAAAAATACGGGCACATCGTCCGCGTCATTTGCACCATCGAAGACCATGCTCTCATGGGCGGTTTTGGCAGTGCGGTATTGGAAACGCTTTCCGACCTCCACATTGACACGCCGGTTGCGCGTATCGGATGGCCCGACCAATTCATCGAACACGCCACCTGCAACAAAGATTTGCAGGACAAATACGGCTTGAACGCCCCCACTGCCGTCGCCAAAGTCAAGGAACTGCTCGCCATTGCCAGGCAGAAAAGCGAGGGACAAAAGTTTCGCGTTCTCTCCAGCCATGCGGGAGCGGCTTGACACACGGATGGCGGCGTTGGGACTGGTGCCGAGCCGCCAGAAAGCGCAACGGCTGATTTTGGCCGGAGCCGTTCGGGTCAACGGCCAACTCGCCCACAAACCCAGCGAGACCGTGGACGAAACCGCCCAAATCAGCCTGGCGGCTCCCGAACAATTCGTCAGCCGCGGCGGCCACAAACTGGAAGCCGCGCTCCAGGCGTTCCATATCTCCTGTGAGGGGGCGATCTGCATAGACATCGGCGCTTCCACTGGCGGATTCACCGACTGCCTGCTCCAACACGGCGCCACCCGCGTTCATGCCGTGGACGTCGGCAAAGGCCAACTCGACTGGAAACTCCAACAAAACCCTCGTGTCATCGTTCACGACGGCATCAACGCGCGCTATCTCGGCCCATCGGACATACCTGATCCCGCCGACATCGTTTCGGTGGATGTCTCGTTCATCTCGCTGACCAAGGTGATGCCCGCCGCCGTCGCCCTACTGAAACCGGGCGGTGTGCTGATCGCGCTGATCAAGCCCCAATTTGAGGCCGGTAAAAAAGATGTGAAAAAAGGCGGCGTTGTGCGAGACTCCGCCGTGCACGAACGCGTGAAACAGCACATCACCCAATTTGCCACCGAAACCCTCGGTCTGGAGCCGCTGGGAACCGTCATTGAGTCGCCCCTGCTTGGCCCTGCCGGCAACAAAGAATTTCTCATGGCCTGGCGCAAACCATGAAACAAAAAGTCCCCCAAATCATCGGCGTAACCGCCAACCTCGACAAACCCATGGCCAGGGAACACCTGAGCGAATTGTTGCGGCTGCTGGAACAGCATCGCGCGCGCGTACTGTTGGAGCGTCCCCGCACCATGCCCCTGCGACGCATAGCCGAGAAAGCCGATATGCTCATTGTGTTGGGAGGCGATGGCACCATTCTGCGGACGGCACGTGAACTGCAGGGCGCCACCACCCCCATCCTAGGAATCAACCTCGGCTACCTCGGTTTTCTCACCAGCATCCGCAGCGATGAATTGCAAATTGTGACCGAACAAATTCTTCGTGGCGACTACCAAATCAGCGTCCGCCACACCCTGCAAGCCTCCCTCTGGCGGCGAGGACGAGAACAACAAACCCACCACGCTCTCAACGACGCCGTGGTCTCGCGGGCTGCCTATTCCCGGATTGTGCGATTACGGGTCTCGATTGATGATGAATGGTTGACAGAATACGTTTGTGACGGCATCATCTGCGCTACTGCCACCGGCTCGACCGCGTATTCGCTCAGCGCTGGTGGCCCGATTTTGTTGCCGACAGCCCGGGCGTGCGTGTTGACGCCAATTTGCCCGCATGTGTTGAGTAACCGTTCGGTGATCACGGGGGAAAACTCCGTCCTGCGCTGCCAGGTAACCAGCGCCGCAGGCGATCTCCTGCTCACGGTGGACGGCCAAGTGCAATGCCCCATGCAGGTGGGTGACGAAATCGTGGTGCGCACCGGACCGCGTCTGGTGCGACTGGTAATGCCCAAGGGGCACGAATATTTCGACGTATTACGACAAAAACTGAAATGGAGTGGTTCGCATGTCTAAGCCAACGAAAGCGGTCAGCCTCGCTGGCCTCCTGAAACCCGAAGCCATCAACCTCAACCTCCAAGCCACACAAAAAACGGCCGCTCTCCGCGAGGTGGCCTCGTTGCTCGTCCAAAACAAATCCATCACCAATTTTGATGCCTTTTTTCACGAAATCCTCGAACGCGAACGCGTTAGCAACACGGCTCTGGGCCACGATGTCGCCATTCCCCACGCCCGCACCGAACAATGCTCGGAAATCCTTATTGCCGTCGGGCGAAGCGCCAACGGGGTTGATTTCGAGTCGCGCGAAAATGGTCTTGTCCGCCTCATTTTTTTGATTGGCACTCCCAAACAAATGGTTACCGAATACCTCCGCGTCGTCGGCAACCTGGCCCGTCTCCTTCGCCGCGACGAAACCCGTCAACAACTACTCGAAGCTCCCGACGCCGCCACGTTCATCCGTATCATCGCCGAGGCCGAAACGGCCATGACCTGACCATCGGGGGGCAACCGGCATTTCGACAGTCCAAATGATTCAAGTGGCTTGACCACTTTCTCGAAGTCGTTTAGAAGTAGCTTCGTCACTGACTGCTGTGGTATCTGATGGTGTTCCCCCAGAGTCGAAACTGGTAATGATGGGAGGACTCGAAACAAGCAGTCACGGAGAGGTGGCCGAGTGGTTGAAGGCGGCGGTTTGCTAAACCAATAAAGGGCATTTTCGATAACCTCACGTTTTTCTCAGCAAAGTTAGTTTTTTCCACGCCCGCTTGATTAAAATTAACTTTTCCAACTTTGCACAGAGTAGAACAAAAACGCACCAAAAGAGATTTCAATTGCCAATTATTGCCAATTGGCGTGACATGCAAAAAACGATTTTCCGGTAAACCCTGCTCGGAGGATTCGGTCGACGGGATAAAACACGCGACATTCGCACGACGTTGGCTCCTAGCGAGCGAATCTTTCCTCGCTCAAGGGATGACGTTGTTTTTGCTGAGTGTGATGACGCTGCCATATCTGGCGAGGCGATCTGCAATCCGCTCGCCTAACTGTTCACTGATTTGTGGCAGTGTCAAATTGCTGGTGATAATCGTTGGCAAGTTGTACTCGCCACGATGGTTGATGATGATGTAGAGCGTGGACACGCTGAAGTCGGAAACTTTTTCGGCAGCAAGGTCGTCCAAGCATAACAACGGGAGCTTGTAATGTCGTTTCACGATCTCCGCCTCTGTCTCTTTACTTCGCTGGTCAAACGTCGCGCGGATTTCGAGCATAAGCTCCGCGCAGTTTATCCACACCGGCACTTTACCGGTTTTGCGAGCAGTGCGTTCGAGGAGTTCGGCGGCGGTGACACTCTTGCCTGTTCCGGAGCCGCCCAGCAAGACAACGAACGGTTTGCCGTCTGTAAAGTTGATACAGGTGAGTGGGCGTAAATTTTGGTAAAATGGCGGAATTGTGCCGATGCCCTCTTTGATTTTTGCCCAGCACTCAGGATGAAATGCCTTTTTGTCGTTTGGGAGTGGTTGGCCGCATTTGGGGCAGTTACAGGGTTGTGCCGACATTAGCATATTTCTTCGCGTTGTTGTTAGTGACACAATTGATGTTGGCTGGTAATTGCTGCCGTTCCTCAAAAATGCCGGTCCAGCCATTGGCGATACTGTGATTGATGGCGGCGATAGCACGTGCCATGCCGATCTCGGCGAGCTTGGTGAGTTGTTTTTTGGCGGCCAGCGGCGTGAGAGGTTTACGAAGTTGACGGCGATGTTCCACATACTCGTTCCACGCTGTCTCAAACTCCGGTGACTTCAGCGAATCCGGGAAGACGATGTTCAAGGTAGAATTTGATTTCTTCTTTGATGTTTTCCTGTTCTCTTTGAGTGATGTTTCCATCACTGGTGAAGTGATGTTTCCATCACTACTTCCACTGATGCTTCCGTCAGTAGTGCCCTTTCCATCACTGATGATGTTTCCATCACTGGTCAAGCTGGGTAGGTGGTAGCGATTGCTGCTCCGGTATCTAGTGCCTTTCTCGACAGTAATGAGCTTGGCCTCTTTCAACGCTTTGAGGTGTGTGATAACACGACGGCCAGTGATGCCGATCTCGGTGGCGAGTGTGTTGATGCTCGGCCACGCAACGTAATTCTTACCCTGATATTGTAAGAGACGGGCGTAAAGCAACTTGGCCGTTGCCGATAAGTCGCGTCGGCGCATGATGGCATTCGGGATCATGCTAAAGGTATTGACGGGGACGTGGAAGGCTGTCGCACTGTGACTCGCGCCAACGTTCCCTCGCTCGGCCGACAAAAGGTTTTGAGTTGTCACGGTAAGAACTCCTTTAGCTTAGGGTGGGGTTACTTCAGCATGTCTTGTGCGCCGCTTTTGCAGTGTGGCTGACTCCCCAACGGCGTTGATACGGAAACGAGAGAGAGCAGCCTCGATGTCAGAGCGCTTGAAGATCACAGTGCGCCCGATGCGGTAGAATGCGACGACCCGCCGTTTTTGCCAATTGCTTAAACAACGACGAGATATTCCCAACAACTTCGCGGCTTCGTCGGGGCGCAAGTAAGGCGCGTTGGTTACGACAGGGATTACCGTCGCGGTGTTGTTCTGCTGTTCACTTATCTCGGTTAATTTCACTACACATACCCCAATGCACACTCCATGCCGCCAACCAGATTTTCCGTCTCAACGAGAGGTGGAAATGTATGCGGTGAAGTGTATTTCTCCTGTAAATACAGGGCTAAACTCGCTGTTTGATCAGTGTAAAAAAAGTGAACTTTTTTTGTTCTGGCGATCTTCCCCAGCACTCCGCCAGCAGTGTTTAGTGGTGTGATGGACCGCTTGTTGCGTACCGGCGGGCGGCCCAGTAGAGGGTGGCACAGACTTGGGGGAGTTCGGCTTCAATGTTGGCGCGGATGCGAGCGTACTGCTTGATGCATTCGGTCAAAACCCGAAAGGCATCCTCGCCAATTGCCTTGCCATCGAACAATTCCGGGAGAGCGTCGGCAAAGTTGAGGCCACGTTGAAGCTTTTTCGATGGCACTTCCACGCCTACCGATCATAGTGGCTGAGTAAAAGGCGATGCTTGGGATGATTTGTTGCGCCACGGGCATCCAGAAACCACGCTCTGGAACTCGTAGAATCAACCTGCAACAGTTGGAGCAGCTTCTTTTCGAGTCGCCAGAGATCAATCAAGACCTCTTCCGAGACGTCCAACGTCCGCAGAGCACAATGGCTGCACGCAAGAAAGTGAGATAAGCAAGTCAGCGGTCCGTTGATGAGGGGCTTGCCCTCCACCAAGAGATGCACTGACCAACCATCGCGCGCGTGAGGACTTCCCTCAACCGTCTCGCGAAAAGCGCTCCGCAGCGCAATCTTCTCGGCAATAGTTCCGGGTCGCGACCACCAAACCGTCTGCCTTCAATCCTGAGTTCCAAGCGGCTGATCTTACCTTTCACCCATCGCAAGAAATCGTCCACTGTCTTCCCCTTCAGGAGGACACGACTTGAGGAAGTTGCGGCGCTGTTACAGCGCTTTATCAAATACGTCTTTCAGCAATTGAGGTCGCTGGCTGTCATTCGTATTCATGGGACGCTTTCTCCATCACGCATAGTCGCGGCCCGCCAGAACTTCTGGCGCGTAATTGGTTTGCCAGCGAGAAGTGCACGGGCTTGGTTCGTCCAATCACCGGCAGGGGCAAAACCCAGTTCGGCTTGTTCCAGCAACCGGCGCTTCCGCTCATCAGTTGCGGTGGACGGGGCGGCTTTCAGGAAGCCCAGCAGCCTTGCCACATGGAGGCGAAATGCGCCCACCGTCGCGGTATGCCCTTCAGCCAAGAAGCAGAACAACGCTGTGGCCGTTGCGATCCACCGCTCCTCGTCATCCTTGCCCGGCATCCCGCCGTCGAGTTCGATCAACCCTGCCAATCCCAACAGAAGATCGTCGGTGATACTTGACTCGTCCAATTGATATAACTTTCCGCTCGCGGTCTCGGCGAGCCTCCCTCGACGGATGGATTGCATGCCCTCCGGCGATTCATAACAAGTCATCTGTGCGGACAGGTCATACACCCCGTCCGGCTGCCGAATGGTACTCCTGCTGAAGTAAACGCCAAAATTTGTATCCTGCGGCATCCCGACCGGGACCACCATCATCTCCGGCAGATCGCCTGGTTTATCGCCTTTGCGTTTCACCACGGCCACCAACGACATCGCCCGACTCGCCAAGCCGTACTTCGCGCTAAGTTTCTCCAGTGCCTTGTTCTGACGGGTTGTTTCGCAATCGGTGTCGCCAACGGAGTCCATCCGCGCTTCCATATCGGTAATCAGCCGCGAACCTTGCAGCAACCGAATCGTCTCGGCCTCGCTGCTCTGCCCCAGTTTCACCGGCACTTCGAGTTTCCCACCCTCCCACGTCAACCGGACTTGCCCGTCGGTCTTGCCGGTCGTTTCGCCAAACAGCGTCAACGGCGTGCCCGCGAAGATCGCCGGCGGTGGTTCGGGCGCGAACGTGATGCCGTCAGCCTCTACCCGGATACCCCGCGCCACCGGGCTACCGATGCTGGCAAACAATTCCACCGCTGCCATGTCCACCCGTTCCCGCGCCGTGAGAAACCGGCTCACACCGCCCGTCTCCCGCGCCAGCAACGTCAAAAACCGGTACTGGCTTGCGCTGCCAATGCCGAGACAATGAATGCGGATACCGGCCGTGCGCGCCTTGGCAAGGATGATCTCCGTCCCGGAAACCTGTCCATCCGTCAACACCAACACATCCCCGCCGTCCTTGCCCAACATCTTCGCCGCCGCCAGAAACCCGTTCGCCAGTTCCGTCCCGCCACGAGCGTCAACGGCTGCGAGGAACCTCCGCGCAGCCTCCCGTCTTTCCTTCGTGCCGTTCATCAACTTGTCCGCCAGACATTCGACCTTGTCATCAAACGCCACGATACCGAACTCATCGGCTTTCGATAACGCTCCGAGACACGCTTCCACCGCTTGCCGGGCTTGTGCAATAGGCGCACCTCCCATTGAACCCGACCGGTCAATGACGAACACGATCCGTTTCGGCGCAGCCTCCACTTTGCCAAACGCCGACGACGGCACGACGAGCGCGAAGTGTCCCACCCCGCCGGTCACACCGGCCACCGGCTCGGCGGCGCGAACATCCAACACCAAATCGCGGTCCGGAACGTCCTTCTCCGGCGCGAGACTCACCCGGTGCGTCCCGTCCGTTTCGTGGCGCACCTTGATCGCGTGCGACGGCGACCCGATCTCTGCGACGGCTTGCGGCAACGCCACCGTCAACTCGAATCCCACCCGGTGCAGCCCCGTGGCATCCTTCATCCAACGCGGCAAGATCACGTCGCCAAATTCCTCCGGCAACTCCATCTCGCCCACGCCCGGCTCGACCTCGATGCTCTTCGCCTTCGCGTGATAGGTCGGCGCAAGCGTGAACGGGAACCGGAACCGCAACCCATCATCCCGCAGTTCAACCCCCGCCAGGATCTCCAGATACACCGCCACCGTCTCGCCGGGCCGGATATTGCCGACGTTGAGATTCACCACGCCATCCCGGTATTGCCGGGCCAGCGACGACAGGCTACCGACTTCAATCCCTTCCTCGTACATCTTTACCGCCTCGGCGGTCGGCTTGAGTTCCGACATCACCGAGAATCCCTTGCCGACGATCCGAAACCGGCGCAACGCCGCGTCACGCGGCAGGCCAAACGCATAGACCACCTCGACCGGCTTCTGCTCGGCGCATTGGAAGACGTGACGGATCTGCAAACTCGCCCCGACCGGCACCAACCGACCGGTGACCATCAACTCCTGCATGGCCAGGGTCAATTCCTTGCCGGTTTTGGAATTGATCGCCGAAAACACCGAATACTCACTTTTCGTTTCCATGGTTCTCCTCGTCAGTGGTTGGTTGCGCCAAACGATGGGCGACGTCTTGCAAGACGCGTTGAATTTGCCGTAGCCGCCACGGGCTGGCATCCGCCCGAACCTGTACGGTGACATCAGGCGCGAGTTGATACGACCAGTAAGCAACCGGGCTTTCCATCACCCGCATCGGCTGGGCGCTCCCGGCAATCTGACGAGCAATCTCGGTCAAGGTAAGCCCCTTACCCTGCCACTCCTTGATTTCCGCGAGCCGGTGCAGATGTTCCGCGCCGTAGGACGCCCCGCGGCCGGCCTTGAACGGCCCCGGCATCAACCCCTTGGCGATGTAGAACCGGATGGTCCGCCCCGGCACCCCCGCCTTCTCCGCCAGTTCGGCCAAGCTCAACCCATCCGCCGCCTTCTTGCTGTTCATGCTCATCATCTCGAAGTATAAACCAAATAACAACACTGTCAAGTAGTGTCATCATGAAAGCGAAGGCAATCTCTACGAGTTGAATCAGAACAAAGAAAGAGGGACTGCTTTGGACGGGTTGAGTCAGCCGAGTTCGCAAGATTTGACCAGATTCCACAAACGTGAAAAACGAGACCGGTTTGCCGAGGCAAACAATAGCCTATTGGCTCGGCTTGTCTTGCGCGCTTTGAGGGATGGCTTCGTAAATAGCCTTGGACAGGACGGAGAAGGCGGCGCTCTCGAACTCTTTGTCGTCCATGTAGCGGGTGACAATCTTGTCGTTCTCGCTCATGCGCTGCACCATGAGTTCCTCGATGAGCTTGCGGAGACCGAGCTGGAACTTGTCGAAGGGGTTGGCCTGGCGAAGCTGGATGACCTGCGGATTCTTCGTCGCCCGTTCCGTGATCTGTTGGAAGAACAGGCGGTCTTCCTCGGTGAAGTTCGTGCCGAAGCGTTCGTTCAGGATTTCGATGATCTCGGACAGGGGCGCTTTCTGGTCTTTGGCCTTGCCCGTGCCAACGTCAACCGGACTCCGCACGCCGGTTGGCTCGCCCTCGCGCAGTTCGATCGGGCCGGACGAAATGCGTTGCAGCCGGTAGTACTGAAGCGCGACCTCGTCACCGAGCTTGAGCTTGGTGGTGTCCCGGTCGAGCGGCAGGTGCGGAAGAAGGTAGCGGCCATAACTGTACAACATTTCCAGCGCAGGATCGCCGTAAGGGATGATCTGGCTCAAGAAGGCGTAGCTTTTGACGTAGGCTTCAAGTTTTTCGTGGAACGCCTCGCGTTTGTCTTCTTCGGAGATGGCCTTGTAGCGGTCAACAGCCGGCTGCAGATGCTTCTGCAACTGCGCATGGTCGGCGGCCGTCTGGCGGTCAGGGGTGCGGTAGAAAATCCGCGCGAACGCTTCGACTTCGCTCCAGTAATAAATCTGCGCCTGGTCGAGCTCGTGTTTGAGCGTTTCCAACTTCTGCGGGTCAGAGTTCTCCTGCAAACTCGTGGCGTCGTAGTACGGCTTGAAAGCCCGGTAGATGTTCTCCGCGTCGTTGACGAAATCCAGCACGAACGGGTCTTCCTTGCCGGGAATCTTCCGGTTCAACCGCGACAACGTTTGCACCGCCTGCACGCCATCGAGTCGTTTGTCCACGTACATTGCTTGCAGCAAAGGCTGGTCAAAGCCGGTCTGATACTTGTTCGCCACCAGCAAGACGTTGTAATCCGGCGACGCAAACCGTTCCGGCAATTGCTTCTCGCCAATCGGTTTGCCGCTGACCACGTCCACGTTCATCCCCGGCTCGGTGTATTCGAGGCCGGTCTCGGGATCGGTGACCGTGCCGCTGAATGCGACCAATGGGCACACATCCTTGTAACCGTTCTCGGCAATGTAACGCTGGAATGCCTGCATATACCGGACAGCGTGCAACCGCGACGAGGTCACGACCATCGCCTTCGCCCGCCCGCCAAGATGGGAGCGGACGTGCCGGCGGAAATGCTCCACGATGACCTCGGTTTTCTGCTCGATGTTGTGCGGGTGCAGGCTCATGAACTTGGCCAGCACGCGCGCGGCCTTTTTCTTTGGCAGTTTCGGATCGTCTTCGATGGCTTTCACCAACCGGTAATACGTGGCGTAGGTCGTGTAGTTGCGCACCACGTCGAGAATGAACCCCTCCTCGATTGCCTGCCGCATGCTGTAGATGTGGAACGATTCCGGTTTGCCGGTCGCTCCCACTCGCCCGAACAACTCCAGCGTCTTCCCTTTCGGCGTCGCCGTGAACGCAAAGAAGCTCAGGTTCGGCTGCCGGCCCCGTGACTGCATGACCTGATTGAGCCGGTCTTCCCAATCGGGTTCTTCCTCCGGATTCTCCGGCTGGGCCGCCGCGCCCAGGATCATCTTCAACTCCCGCGCACTCTCACCCGTCTGGCTCGAATGCGCCTCGTCCACGATGACGGCATACTTGCGCTTGGCGATCTCAGCTTCCCACGCCTTGGCTTGCGCCTTTTCCTCCGCCGTCGGCGCGTCCGCGTTGTCCGCTCCAGCCACGTGCAACAGGCCGCGCAACACAAACGGGAACTTCTGGAGCGTCGTCACCACGATCTTCGTGCCGTCCACCAACGCCGCCGCCAGTTGCTTCGAATCCTCGTCAATCGCCTTCACCACCCCTTGCGCGTGTTCAATCTGATACACCGCATCCTGCAACTGCTGGTCGAGCACCTGCCGATCGGTGATGACGATCACGCAATCGAACACCTTCGCGTCCTTCTCGGTGTGCAAGCTGGCCAACCGATGCGCCAGCCACGAAATGCTGTTGGTCTTGCCGCTGCCGGCCGAGTGTTGAATCAGATAGTTATGTCCCGCCCCTTCCTGCCGAGCCGCGGCCACCAGCTTCCGCACCGCATCAAGCTGATGGTAACGCGGGAAGATCATCGTCTCTTTGGTCACGTACCGGTGACCGCCGTGGCCGTCCTCGACCTTCTCCTCCCGTTTTTCGAGGAACATGAAGCTGCCGAGAATGTCGAGGAAACTGTCGAACTGGAGCACCTCTTCCCAGAAATAGCCGGTCCGGTATCCCGACTCGTGCTGCGGATTGCCGGCACCGCACTTGATCTCGCCGGGATGACTGCCCCGATTGAACGGCAGAAATTGCGTCTTCTCCCGCGCCAGCCGGGTCGTCATGTGGACCTCATCCGTGTCGGCGGCGAAATGCACCAGCGCCCGTTTCTTGAAATCGAACAACGGCGCACGCGGGTCGCGGTCCTCGCAGTATTGCCGCACGGCATCCCGCCACGTCTGATGCGTGCCGGGATTCTTCAACTCCACCGTCGCCACCGGCAGCCCGTTCACGGCCAACACCATGTCCACCGTGCTGTGGTCGTTCGGGTGACACAACACCTGCCGGGTCACGGTCAGCCGGTTCTTCAGGTAGAGCGCCTCGACCTCGTAATTCAACCCGTGCGCCGGCTTGAAATAAGCGAGCCGGAACGTTTTCCCATAGAACTTGAACCCGTGCCGCAACACGTGCAGTGAACCTTTGATCTCCAGTTCCTTGACCAGCGCGGTGATGAGCATTGTCTCCAGCCCCGCCCCGTGCAACGCCTTCATCTCCGCCCAAAGCTTCGGCTGCGTATCCTGAATAAACCCGCACACCTGCGCCGGGAACAATGCCCGGTCTTTGTCCCACTCCGCGTTCGTGCCGGCTTTCCACGCGCCCCGCGTCAGGAGGATTTCCTCCACGTAGGTCTCGAAGGCTTTTTCGTTGGTTCGGCTCATGGTTTCGGACCGAGAATGAATCGCGCCCGCTCATGCCGGAGCATCTCATAGGGGGTCACGCACTTGATGCCCAGCCCGATACATGCGTTTGGAATCTTAACCTTCTTCGTTGTGGCAGCGGCAACTTCATGAGTGACGACGGTGTGGCCGTGCGCCAAGGCGTGCCCCACGAGGTAGTAATCTGCTACTTGGAGGAACGTGCTGACAGCGGTAGGTTCATAGGACTGGCTCGTCACCCACGCACTGACTTTGCCGAGCATGGGGAGGATCGCCGCATCAGGTTTGAGAAAGAACCCATCCCCGCGCGCTGCCGCCCATGTTGAGAGCTCGTCTGTGATCGCAGCGATTTCATCACCGACTTTTTCGATGCTGAAAACCAGACCGTTCGCGTTAGACTCAATCAGCCAATCCCAAAAAGCCGGGCAGAAATCCAAGCCGTAATGGAGATTCTTGGCCTGAATGAAAACGTTGGTATCCAGCAGATAACTCATAACTCATCAAACGCCCACCCCGAGGCTACGTCCGAGTTCCAGAAACGTGGACTGTTTGGAAAAACCCAGCATCCGAAATGCGTCGCGGTAAAGCGTCTGTCCCTCCCGTGTGCTGATCACCAACGCTGTAGCAAACCGTTTACTCACGCGCGCCGCTTGCGTCAGGTAAAAGTTGCCGCCCGTCCCACGCGGCATCGCGCGTAACCGAGCCACCTCGCCCCGGTACGCTTCCCAGAACTCTTCTTTCGTCAGTCCCCCGGCATCATGAATGCGCCGCAAGATGACCAACGTGCTGACCTTGAACCGGCGTGCCAACCGGTTGACTTCTTCCCTCAAGTCTGCTGCTGCGTCATATTCCTGCCGAGCCAGTTCCAACGGCACGAGCAACTCCGCCGCCACCTGATTGCACCAGCGTTCCACCTGCTGCTCCGGCACCCGCACCGCTTGGGCATCGGACACCGCCGATTGCCCCAACCAGATATGCGCCAGCTCGTGCGCCAACGTGAACATCTGCGCCGCTTTGGTGTCCGCGCCGTTGATGAACACCAGTGGCGCAAGATCATCTGCCATCGCAAAGCCGCGAAACTCCTCCGGATCCAAATGCCGGTGGTTATTGTTGTGCACCACCCCGTTGCACATCACCAGCACGCCGAGGTCGTCCGCTTGCGCAATAAAATGCCGCAGCGCATCCGTCCACGTCGGCATCCGACGCCGGGCCTCCACATCGAACCCCAATTCAGCCCGCATCTTATCGGCAGTTTTGACAATATCGTCGCGCACACTCGCCGACCCGACAAATGCCAGTGGCGTTTCGCCCATCGAACGCGCGAAATCCCGATACCACTCCTGCCGTTGCTGGCATACGTAGATGGTCTCCAGCAAGTCCGGCGACGGATGTCCCACGTATTCATTGTCCACCGTCCGAAAATCAGGAATGGGCACTTTTTCAACCGGCGGTGTGTCGAGAAAGAGATACCCGACCGGCGTGTGCGTTGCCCGCGCGAATGCCTCCACTTGTTTTAGTGTCGGCCGCGCCTCTCCGTTCTCCCAAGCCGCCAAACGCGGAAACTTGTGCTCCAAGTCGGCGACTTCCAAGCCGACCCGGTCACGCGCCCAGCGCAACAACTCCGGTTTGATGGCAACACGATCCATGACGAAACTTTATCTCTTTCGCTGCCGGACATCAATCTTGCCGGTCACGGCGGCGGTGATCAGCGCCGTCCGGTATTCCTGCAACCGCTCCACCGCCTCCTCCACCTTCGCCACCAGCCGATCTATCTTCCCCGTCTCCCGGTCCAGATAGTCCGCAATCGCGCGCTGTTCGGGGAGAGGGGGAAGACCAATTACCAAGTCTGCGACTTGCTGGAAATTGAGTCCCTCACGCGATGATCCTTCTTCGCCTGCAAAAATTTGCGCCTTCACGAAATCTGCGATCAGCGAGAATTGCAAAAACTGGGGAACAACTTTGTTGCGGTTGGGCCGGATAATGCAGACATGCTGATTTACATTCGCTCGAGGTAGATTGGGCGGAGCTACCGCACAACGCCCAAGGGAAGCTCCGGTAATGTTCAGCAGAACATCATTCGCGGCCACACGTGAAACAGCCATTTCCTCGTCGGTTTCCTCGTCAATGAACACCACGTCGTCGAGACGCAGGCCATCGTCGTAAACGTTTTGGCTTCGGATCAGCATGACCCCGTCTTGCTGATAGGTCTGCGATCCGCCTTTTGGGGTTTTGCCGCTGCCAATCTTATTGGCGATGAATCCGATTCGAGACCATCGCCAATGCTCTGGAATGTCGCCGAGCCATTCGATGCCGGAGGGTTTGAGTTTGGCGGTGGGGTGGAGGCCGCGGGTGACGGTGCGGGCGATGAGGGCGGTGCGTTTCTCCTGCAGCCGCTCGATCAATTCCCGCTTCTTCGCCACCAGCCGATCAATCTTCCCCGTCTCCCGATCCAAAAACGCCGCAATCGCCCGCTGCTCGGTGATTGGCGGCAGAGGAACGGGTATGACACCGACTTCGGAAGCGTTTACTGCCGGATAGCTGACGCCGACGGAGCGCGAGACGACGGACTCTACGAACGAGGATTCTCGGAGCGCGTAGCCAAGAAAATCTGATTCCACTTTGCGGGGACGAACGACAGCGAAGCCGGTAGAGACAACCAGGTTTTCGGGCGGCCTCTTAATCGGCGTGATGGCACGAAGATAGGTTCGGACAGTGGAAACAATGATGTCTCCGTCCCGCACTTTGCGGCGCGCGCGCGAAGGGGCATCCTCGAAAACAACTCGCTCTGTCGAGGTAATGCCTTCGACGGCGTTGACACTGCTGATGTCCACGTATTCAAATTCAAAATCTGCAGGGGTGGTTTCCGGTAGGGTGTCGTCGTTGATGCTCGCCAAATACTTCAGCCGTTTCACCTCCCAATGTTCCGGCACGTCGCCGAGCCATTCGACGCCGCTGGGTTTGTATTTCGGGTAGGCCGGCAGTTTCATGGGAGGTTATCCGCAGATGACGCAGAGGAACGCAGATTGAACACCAGCCGCTTGTACTCCAATCGGGGCGCGCCAAAATTCAGCAACAAACCCTTGTTCAACCCCGACGCTTTGAGGTAGTTGATCACTTGCGCCTCTTCCACGCCCGAAAGCCGCGCCAATGCCTTCAGTTCCACAATCAAACTACCGAAACAGACAAAGTCCGCCCGATACGTCGTGTTCAAGGGCTGACCACGATAAACAACCGGCAACGGCTGTTCCCGTTGGTACGGGATGTTCCGCGCCACAAACTCCCGCTCCAGCGCCTCCTGATAAACCGGCTCCAAAAAACCATGTCCCAACTCCCCATGCACCGCCATCGCCGCGCCAATCACCGCATACGTCTGCTCATCCCGTCGTCCTCCATCCGCGCCCATCTGCGCCATCTGCGGATTCATTGGGTGACTTCCTTGAGCATCCGCACAATCTCGTCTTCGAGCCGTTTCAGGTCGGCTTCGATCTGCTCCAGCGGACGCGGCGGCTCATACCGGTAAAAGTGCCGGTTGAACGGGATTTCGTAGCCCACCTTCGTTTTGCTATGGTCAATCCACGCATCCGGCACGTGCGGCAAGACCTCGCGCTTGAAGTATTCCTCGATGCTCTCCTTGAGCGGCACGGTCTCGGTGTCGCGCAATTCGGGGTCAGGTTCAGGATTGCCCTGCCGGTCGCGGCAGATTTCGGCGGTCTCGTCGCGTTCGCCCAGCGCGCCGAGCACGGCCTTGAGTTCGCTCGCGTCGAGACGGACGCCGCGTTGCCGGTCGAGTTCGCGCAGGTCGGTCTGGAACGCTTTCCGGTCTTTGTAGAGCTTGCCGCCGGTGGACTCGCCAAAGGCGCGGAGCAACTCGCGGATCGTCTCCTGCCGTTTCTGGCCGGCTTCGATTTCCTTGAGCCGGACGGCCTCGTTTTTCTTGTTGCTCGTGGCGAGGTTGCGGAAGCCGCTTTGTTCGTCGAGCCGGGCGATACGCTCCGGGCTGGCCTGAAAATTCAGCCGCAACGGGCGTTCGACGGTGATCTTGTGGTAGCCGAAATCCTCGTTGTCGAAAATCTTGCTGACCACTCGCTGCCGCTGGACGGGCTGGTGCGTGACCGGGTCTTCCTCCGTGAACGTCCGCGTCTCGCCGTCCTTGAAGTTCCCAAAAATCTTCGTGATCTCGCCGATGTGGTCGGGGTCTTTCTCTTTGTCGGACGGGTCGCCGATGCGGCGGCGTTTGTTGCCGAGGCTTTTCTCCATCGGCACCCAGAAATTGCGGGCGTCAATGAGTTGAATCTTCCCCTTGCGCTCTTTCTCCTTGCGGTTGGTCAGCACCCAGAGATAGGTGGCGATGCCGGTGTTGTAGAAAAGCTGTTCCGGCAGGGCGACAATGGCTTCGAGCCAGTCGTTCTCGATAATCCATTGCCGGATGTTGCTCTCGCCCTGCCCGGCATCGCCGGTGAACAGCGGCGAGCCGTTGAAGATGATCGCCACCCGGCTGCCGCCCTTGTCCGGCGGGCGCATCTTGGAAAGCATGTGCTGGAGGAACAACAACGCGCCGTCATTGACGCGCGGCAGCCCCGCGCCGAACCGGCCGCTGTAGCCGAGGGTTTCGTGTTCCTGTTCGATGTAGCGTTGCTGCTGTTTCCACTCTACGCCGAACGGCGGATTGGCCAGCATGTAATCGAACGTCCATTTCTCGCCGTCCTTGTTGCGGTCAAACCCGTCTTGCGTAAACGTGTCGCCGAGGATGATGTTGTCGGCGTCCTCGCCCTTGATGAGCATGTCGGATTTGCAGACCGCCCACGCCTCGTCGTTCCAGTCCTGACCGTACAGGAGCGGCTTGGCGTCCGCATTGAGCTTGCGGATGTATTGTTCCGCGACGGACAGCATCCCGCCGGTGCCGCAGGCCGGGTCGTAGATGGTTTTCACCACGTGGCTGCGGGCGAGGTCTTTCTCCGGTGACAGCAGCAGGTTGACCATCAGCTTGATCACTTCGCGCGGGGTGAAGTGTTCCCCAGCTTCCTCGTTGGATTGTTCCGCGCCGATCCGGATGAGTTCCTCGAACACGTAGCCCATCTGCATGTTGTCCACGCGCTCCGGGGAGAGATCAATCGCGGCGAAACGCTGGATGACGAGGTAGAGCAGGTTTTTCTCGGCCATCCGCGCAATCTGCTGGTCGAACGCAAACCGCTCCATGATGCTGCGGACGTTTGGCGAGAAGGCGTTGATGTAGGCGTTGAGGTTCGGCGCAAGCTGATTCGGGTCATCGAGCAGCTTCGCCATGTCGAGCTTGGAAAGATTGTAGAACGGTCGCCCGGTGATCTGCGATAGCCGATGACGGATGATGGTTTCCGGCTTCGTCTTGATCGCCTTGAACTCTTCCAGCACCTTCGCCTTGGTGGGCGCCAGCAGACAATCAAACCGCCGCAACACCGTGAGTGGCAGAATCACCTTCCGGTATTCATTCCGCTTATACGGCCCACGGAGCAGGTTGCAGATGCTCCAAATGAAATTGGCGAGTTGCGAATGTGTTTCAGCCGTCATATCGAAAGCATCCTATCCGGCGGCCCCGACACCAGCAAGCGTGCGGGTAATGTTGTTGGTGGTCGGCATGGTGTGATCCATTCTTGGGACGACATTCTCCCCCGGTCTGACAGTGGTGTCGAGTTTCGGGTTGCGGATCGAGGGTGGCATTTTCATCGCAGTGGTTCTGTGCCTTCGCTGAGGATTTTCAGGTAGCGATGGTAGGCGTATTGACGACCATACTTCGCGTCGGTCGCCGGCCGCACGATGCCCAGACGGCCGTTGCCGTTGAGGAGCGGATGGATGGTCTCGAATTGGACGGGCGCGAGCGCGGCTTGCGCGTGGGGGTTGAGCAAGTCCGTATCCCAAACCAACAGAGGCACCGGTGGCAGTGGCTTGGGCACGAAAGCCCGGCATTCTTCGCCTCCAGAGGGAATCGGCACGAAATGACCTGTCAGACCTCGGTGCATGACTCGTAAAGAAGTTTTTAATCGGCAGTGTAGATTGAAAAGATTCGCCGTCAACCTTTAATTCGGGCGGTCCGATTGAAAGTTTCTGAAATTCGCCCGCGATCACTGTGCGGCCTTGGGGTAGATCGAGTGCCAAAGAAACGGTTAAACGAACCCGCTACTTGTCCCGTTTGTAAATTGTGTCTGCGTTCGCGTTCGCCTATTGATGGCTTTCTGCAATTCCTTCATGGCAGCGTAGTGCGCGCCCGGCCAGCTTGCCGGTAATCAGCATTTTATCTTCAGCGTGGCGTTCCACCAACTCGACGAAGTGGTTGATGGCTGTCCGGTGCTGCCGGAACAACGAAATCCCGCGTTCGACTTTCTCCGTCAGTTGTTCTTTGGTCGTCATCACTCCACGCCTCCAAACGCCCGCGAGTGTAGCTGCTCGAAGTAACGACGGCAAGCGTACTCATATCGGACTTGATAGGTTTGGCGGTTCGTGGCTTACTACGCCTTGCGGACTTGGACGGTTCCTCGATCTTTTCGCGTTGGCCACTCGGAAGACTGGCCTGAACCGTTTTGTTGGCCAGCGACAACTTGACTTGCTGGAAGTGATACGTGATCGTTGATGTGCCGCCTCGTGCTGGGGTAGTCCCAGCGCCTCCGGGTTCGCCCGGTGCGGTGGGCACGAGTGTACTTCGTCCACCGGAAGACGGCCTTCTCTTTTCAAAGGCAGACACCAAGTGCCACATGGAGACCGCCCACCGTTGCCGGTTGTCAGTTGTTACGGGGCGGCTTGGCGGAGAGCCTGATCCGCTGATACGCACCCCGTTTCTGATCTTCGGGATGCGGTTCGATGGCCAATACGGTGATGTCGCCCTGCTCCGGGCCATACGCCCAAAATAATCGTCCAGCGGAAGGGGTGTTGTTCTCCAAGTACGACTGGAAAATCTTGAATCCGTGCTTCCGGGTTAGATCGTCTATCTCGTGCGAGGCCAGGTCGGGATGACGCGGGTTCTGACTGAGAAACCCCAGCGTCTTGACCAGCTTCTTGAAGAATCGTTCCTCGTCACCCGCCAGTTGACCGGCAAGTTTGCGGGTCAAGATATCGTTCCACTAGGCCTCCATCTCCGGGACGCCCATGCGGATGCGAAAGGCCACGCGGAATTATCCCTTCAGAAACGGCGTCAAATCCACCGGAGCCGAGGCGCGCCCCTTCTTCAGATTGGTCACGGATTGTTCGAGCATTTTGCGGGTGCGTGCCGGAATGGCCTCTGGAGCAACCAGCATACGCGGCTCCAACAGGTAGCAGCCGTTGGAGAGTGCCTTGACGTGGAAATACTTCGTCTTGGCGTTGCGCAGGCTGATCCGTTTCTTGTCGTCTGCCGCCACGTCGTATTCGGCGGCAATCTGAATGGAATCGGTTTTCACGGGAACAATATGGTGGGAAATCCCACCCATGTCAAGCTCCCGTGCGCCGAGAACCACACTGACAGGCAGCACACGAAGCGCAGCCTAAAGATTTCGCTGAAACCATCATGGTTTGATGTTGTCCATACTGTAAAATAAATCATTTCACGCCATGAAATGAAATAGATGATTTTCCATGATACCCAAAAGAGTCTGACGAAAATTGAGAAGCTCGCTGCCAGTCGTTTGACCCAAAGCCCCGGTGATTCATCATTCCGCGGCCGCTCAGCGAGCTACCAGACAGTCCCGGATTTGGTGCAGAAGTCAAGCCCACCGGTGGCGAGGAACTGCATCACCCGGACGAATCAAAGAAAGAGGCTGCCAACCGGTATCGGATGGAGGCGCGGGAATCAGGCCGCAAAGAGCCGTAGCAGATGTTAGAGGCGGCGCGTGAACCTCAACGCGCGGTCAGATTCGCTTCTCATTTGCGTAAGTGTCTGCAACAGAAAGACGGTGTTTCATCGCTACGTCAAATAGAGGCCTTTTGCTGGTAGGAAAAAGTTGGATGTTTCTAAGTTTAGAGTAAATAGTTGGATTCTCGCGCTCGTCGCAGTTACACACTACCATTCGCTACAGGGTTAGCCTTTGGATAACGATTGGGACAAAACGGGCAAGGCCAGCCTTTCGACTGGCCCAAGCAGCAGCCGTTACCCGGTAGCGATCTGCGATGTGGCGTTGCAGAGTCATTGCCAGCATCGCGTGGTTACATTAGCTTTGTCAGGCAAACCAGCGCACGTTTCTACTGGAACCCCGGCAAACTGATATACAATGCGACTCGCTCGCCCTTGCCCTGAGATTTATGTTGGTAGTGTGGGGTACAGGCTATGCGACTGCTTGAATCGAAACAATCTTTGCTGCGACATCGGCAGACGGTCGCAGCGCGAAAAATCTCTCAGCGTCGGCCTGCGTCACCAGTGCTTTGTAATGACGGTGAATCATGTCGGCGGAGTTTCCGAGCTGGTAGGCCACGCGAACAGCATCTCCGGTCAACGCCAGCGAGTACGAGGCGCACGAGTGCCGCAATCCATTGTCCGGCCACTTTTCCAACCCGGCAGCCGTCGCCAGTTCCGCCAGCCGTTTGTAAAAGGTGCGCTGGTCATTCAATTCTACGATTGCGCCCTTGCGCTTGGCGCATAGCGGCAACCACGCAGCCAGCGTCTCGTTGATCTCGACTACGCGACGGCTGCGTTTCTTCGCCACGTTCGCGCCGATGATGATCGTGCGCTCCGCCAGCTTGACCGCGCTCCAATCCAGCCGCAATAACTCCGCACTCCGCAGTCCGGCAAACAACCCGATTGCGACATACGGCAGCAAGTCGTACTCGGCGGCGTGTTCTAACAACCGGGCGGCCTGCTCAGGGGTAAAGATTTCCGGCTCGGTATCCTCGACGGTCGGGCGAGGGATGCTGGCGGCGATGTTGTATTCTGCCCAGCCATTGCGGATGGCGAAGTTGTAGAGTTGCGACACTTTCACCGCGTAGTTGATGCGACTGCGAGCCGAGAGCGTCGGATCATTCAACCACGCGGCCAATTCTTCACGGGTGATGCTGGCAAGCTGCCGGTTGCCAAAGCTGTTGGCGAACCGTTCCAAGCGCACCCGCAAATCCTTCACTGTCCGCTCCCGTCGTTTGTTTCCCTCAGCCTCAGCAACCAGTTTCTTCACGATCTCGGCGACGACCGGGGCATTACGATACTTCAAGACGTGTTCAAGATAGAAGTCCACGGCCTCTGTGATGCTGGCCTTATGCGGCATCAGTTTCTCGATGGCCTTTTGCGCCTCAACGCGGATGGCAGCCGGTAGGTCAAAAGCGGCGTGGCCTTCATTCTCAACTTGTATCCTGATTTCGGCGGCGCGAGTTTCGGCCTCGCCTTTGGTTGGGAAGGTTTCTCGGATACGATGCCCATTCACCATACAAGCCACTTGCCAAGCGCGCTTCCCGCTGGTATAGGTCAACTCATGAATCGGCGGCCACAGCTTGGTTTTGGACTTGGTTGTTGTCATGGCAATCAGTTCCTTTTGTTGCCTCAGATTGCCAATTTTTGCCAATTAAATCAAGCGAAGGTTTCACTGATTTGTTGTAACTCTTTGTAAATCAACGGTTGGAGAGGTGGCCGAGTGGTTGAAGGCGGCGGTTTGCTAAACCGCTATACGGGACTAAAGCCTGTATCGAGGGTTCGAATCCCTCCCTCTCCGCCATTTGGAGGTACTGTCACTGTCCAACTTTTCTTTCAGGGACAAGACACCACACGGAAAGGCATGGTTACGACTTTTTGGGCTCTTGATGAAAATTCAGCGTGCCATTGAATAATTCGGAGAAACCACCAATGGCGACGGAGATTTGGGGCGCCTTTTCAAGGCAGATCTGAACCAACTTCTGGTTCTGGGCGGGATTCCGCTGACTCAACTCCGCCATCGCCATGATCACAGCCACGTCGTTGTTGATGGCGTGACGCACGGTACGGAGATTTTGATATAATACTTGCAATTGCTCACGTAATTGCTGCAATTGCTGTTCACTGCTCAGCGGCGTGGTTTCCCCCGGATCAATTGCGCCTGGTTCCATTGTCTCCTCCGTGGTTTATTGCGTTTTGTTTTGTAACCGTATCATTCTAAAAGCTAACCTAGCAAACCTTATGCCAGTGTGACAGCGCATTTTTCTAGGATTTGAGAAAAAAACCGGCTATCCTGTTGTCTTTGTATAAACTGCAAAAACGCCAACACCAACATGTCCAAAGACGCCATTATCATCAGCGGAGCGCGACAGCATAACCTCAAAAACATCCATCTGACGCTCCCTCGTGAAAAACTCATTGTAATCACCGGCCTCAGCGGTTCGGGAAAATCCAGTCTTGCTTTTGATACCATTTACGCCGAGGGACAACGCAAATATGTGGAAAGCCTCTCCACATACGCCCGCCAGTTCCTCGAACAACTCCAAAAACCGGATGTGGACCACATCGAGGGGCTTTCTCCCGCCATCGCCATCGAGCAACGTACCGCCGGCACCAATCCACGCTCCACCATCGCGACCGCCACCGAAATCTACGAATATCTCCGCCTCTTATACGCCCACATCGGTAAACCCCACTGCCACCGCTGTGGTCGTCCCATCACAACCCAAACCACCAGCCAGATCGTTGACCAGATCGCCGCTCTCGGAGAAGGAACCTCCATTACCCTCCTCGCCCCACTCGTTCGCAACCGCAAAGGCGAATTCCGCGACATCTTCGCCCGCATCCGCGCAGAAGGATTCATCCGCGCCCGCGTGGACAATGAGATTCTCGACCTCTCCGAACCGGTCAAACTTGATAAAAAACGCAACCATAACATCGAACTGGTCGTGGACCGCATCCTCCTGACCGGTAAAAACCGCGCCCGACTCGCCGACTCCGTCGAAACCGCCCTCAAATGGGGCGGTGGCCTCCTCACCCTTCTCGCACCCGACGGCAGCGAGCGCCTCTTCAGCACCCTCAACGTCTGCTCCGATTGTGGCATCAGTTACGGCGAGTTCACCCCGCGCCATTTCTCCTTCAACTCCCCCGAAGGTGCCTGCAAAACCTGCGACGGTCTTGGCACCAAACTCGTCTTTGATCCCGACCTCATCGTCCCTGACAAAACCAAATCCATCGCCAACGGCGCCATCGCGGCTTGGCGACGCGGCGGCCGACGCCTCATCATCTACTACAAAATGCTCCTGCGTGGCCTCGCCAAACACTACAAGACCGACCTCGATGCCCCCTTCAAAGACCTCCCCGAGCGCATCCAGAAAGTCCTCCTTCACGGCAGCGGCGGCGAAGAAATCGAGTTCACCTACTGGCGCAAAGGCGCCTGGCGCAAAATGAGCAAACCCTTCGAAGGCGTCATCCCCAACCTCGAACGCCTCTATGCCGAGACCGACAGCGAATTCACCAAATCCCGCCTCCAACAGTTCATGGTCGCCATGCCCTGCCCCGACTGCCGCGGCGCCCGCCTCCGCCCCGAAAGCCTTGCCGTCACCATCGCCGGCAAATCCATCATTGATCTCACGCGCCTCAGCGTTGACAACGCCGCCGCCTTCCTCGACTCCCTCGAACTGACCGACTTCCAAAAACGTGTTGCCGACCAAATCCTCCGCGAAACCCGCGCCCGCCTTCGTTTCCTCCAAAACGTTGGCCTCGGTTACCTCACGCTCGACCGCCCCAGCAACACCCTCAGCGGTGGTGAAGCCCAACGCATCCGTCTCGCCACCCAGGTCGGAGCCGGCCTCGTCGGCGTCCTCTACGTTCTCGACGAACCCAGCATCGGCCTCCACCAACGCGACAACCATCGCCTCCTCGAAACCCTCAAAAAACTCCGCGACCTCGGCAACACTGTCCTCGTCGTCGAACATGACGAAGACACCATCCGCACCGCCGACTACATCGTGGACCTTGGCCCCGGCGCCGGCATCCATGGCGGCGAAATCGTGGCCCAAGGCCCCCTCGCCGACATCCTCGCCACCCCTCGCTCCCTCACAGGCGCCTATCTGCGCGGCGAACTCCAAATCCCGCTCCCCAAGCATCGCTGCCCTCCCGGCCAAAACTGGCTCACCATCCGCGGTGCCCGCGAAAACAACCTCCAAAACATCACCGTCCGCATTCCCATCGGACTGTTCACCTGTGTCACCGGCGTCAGCGGCTCCGGCAAAAGTACCCTTGTGGATGACATCCTCCGCAAAGCGCTTTTCCGGCGATTTTACCGTGCCAAAGACCGTCCTGGCGCGCACGACGCCATCCTCGGAGCCGAAGAACTTGATAAGGTCATCGTGATTGATCAGTCCCCCATCGGGCGCACCCCGCGCTCCAACCCCGCCACCTACACGGGCGCCTTCGACCAGATCCGACGCCTCTTTGCCCAACTGCCCAATGCCAAAGTACGTGGCTACGGCCCCGGCCGTTTCAGCTTCAACACCAAGGGCGGTCGCTGCGACGCCTGCAAAGGCGACGGCCTTATTCGCATCGAAATGCACTTCCTGCCCGACGTCTATGTGACCTGCGAGCAGTGTGCGGGACGACGGTACAATCGGGAAACCCTCGAAATCACCTACAAGGGCCGCAACATCGCCGACGTCCTCGACATGACCGTCAACGAGGCCGAAGAATTCTTTCGCGCCATCCCAAAACTGCGCGACATCCTCCAAACCCTTCAGGAAGTCGGTCTCGGCTATCTCCACCTTGGTCAGCAAGCCACCACCCTGAGCGGCGGCGAAGCCCAACGCGTCAAACTCGCCACCGAACTCGCCAAAAAAGCCACCGGCCGCACCCTTTACATCCTCGATGAACCCACCACCGGCCTTCACTTCGCCGACGTTCAGAAACTCCTCGACGTGCTGATGAAACTCCGCGACGCCGGCAACACTCTCCTCATCATCGAACACAATCTCGACGTCATCAAATGCGCCGACTGGATCATAGACCTCGGCCCCGAAGGCGGCGACAACGGTGGCCGCATCGTCGCCGAAGGCTCTCCAGAACAGATTTGTGCCGTTCCCGAATCCTACACCGGGCAGTTTTTGAAAAAATGTCTTACCTCATCCCCGCCATTGCAAAGTGTCCCATGACTTGGCACTGTAAAGGTGGAGAATAACCAATGCTGAAACCTTTTGACCTGCGAGACTGGCTGCGCGACTGGCCGTATGACCCGGAAAAAAACGCCCGAATCGTTCGCGGTTCGGATGGCCGCGAGATCATGCAGGTGCGCACCCCTCTTGGTATCGAACAGTTGGAACTGCAAGGGCGACCCGACGGATTGCGCCCGCACAACGCCGAAAGCGCCCTGGACTTTTACCAGGCCAAATTTGACCGCCTGAGCGCGCAGGGCAAAGCCGATGCCTTTCACCTCAGTCCGAGCGAATGCGCCGAACTCTTTGAAGAAGGCACTCTCGTTTACCTCCGCTACCTTCACCTCTTCCAACTCCACGACTGGCCACGCGCCATCCGCGACACCGACCGCAACCTTCGCTTGTTCGACTTCGTCCACGAACACGCCCGCCGCGAAGAAGACCGCCACCACCTCGAACAATGGCGCCCGTATCTTCTCCGCATGAACGCCATTGCCCGTTCCATGCTCGAATGGGAAAACGGCCGCCATACCGCGGCGTTGCAAATCGCGCGCGATGCCATCACCCGGATTGAAGCCCTGCCCGAACAGGAAAACGAGACCTTCCAATATGAACGCCAGCGTTCTCTGGAAGCTTTGCAGGACCTTATCCAACAAATCGAACAAACCCAACCGCTCAGCGAGATAGAATTACTGGAACGCGAACTCCACCAGGCGGTCGAGGCCGAGGAATTTGAACGAGCCGCCACCCTCCGCGACCGCATCCGTCTCCTCCGCCACAACACTGATCCGCGGACCTCGGATTGCGAAGCCGGCCCGGGATCTGCCCCTCGCACCTCGTGAAGGGGAAAGCGAGAAAACAGCGGCTCGCACGAATTTCTACGGCGCGGTCAGCGTAATAGCGTCGAGACCAAAAAAGGACTGGCTGTTTTTGGACTTGGGATTGGCGCCAACAACTTCGACACGAAGGATGAACGCGCCGTCTTTCGGATCGAAAACACCGAGGTCAATCGGACCGCTGGCGACCGGTTTCTCTGCCCATGCGTCGTAGTCCTTGCCGACCGGCTGGCCATTGACGCTGAAGCGGAGGATTCCGTAGTCCCAGCTTTTGGTGGCATAGAGCGTGAGCCGTCGTTTCTCGGTAGCCGGAATGCGAAGCTCAATGAAATCCCTCACCCGTTTGCCGCGCACCCACAATTGACTGCCGTCACTCCATTCGCCCTGCGCCAGCGACATCGTCTGCGTCTCGGCGGGAACATCGGGCGTTTTGGCGACGATTTGCATTTTTTCGCACTCGATGGCGCCGGCAATGCGGAACATCGGCGGCGGTTCATGCAAGGGGCGGGCGGCTTCATCGGGTTGTGGCGGGCGGTTACAGATCGCGCCGGGGCGGGCATACCAGAAGGTTGTGGCGGCGTATCCGACCTTGCAGTCGGTCCAATGCCAGACTTCCATGTCGAAACGCAGCGACCTGGTGAAGGGAATGGAATCGAGGCTTCGGGTGCGGTTGACGATGCTGTAACCGCGGTTACCGGGGCCGTCACAGCGGACCTGGTTGGCGAATGGCGTCTGGAACAACCCGGTGTGGCTCCAAGAGTAGTTATAGTAATCCTCGGTGCCGGTACCGATGTGCGACGGGAAAGGCTCGTCATCCACATAAATCTTCTCATCGCCTTCGCCCCACCAGTTTTTGACGGGATTGAACACAATCAACTGGTCGCCGACATATCGGCCCTGGCCTGTCGCAACAAGATAATTCCAGTCGCTCATTGGGCGTGTGGGAATCGGGTCCTGATGACGCCAGTTGGCGTGGAAATGCAGGGAATGATTGTCCCATTTCCAATCGCCGACGCGGGCGATGAATTTTGCTTTGACTGGCGTTGTGCCAACGTTGTGCAGGGTAAGACGGCCATTCTTCTGGTATGGCATCACCCATCGGCAACTCATCGCGCCGTCCTTCGTCACGGTTCGGTACCAACTGTCGAGCACACGCACATCCGGGCCGCACCCGAAGAAATCGCCCACGGGACACCAGATGGTTCGCTCAGTATCGAATTCGGCGCTCAGCACCAGATTTCGCAGGCTGGCCGCATCGGTATGAAGTTCGAGCAGGCGAACCGCAGACGGGCCGTCGGGCAATTCGAGTGCGGCGGATTCGCCGGGCAGAATGGTTTTGTCGAGTGCGATTTCCCTGCCACCGCTAAAGGCGGGCGGGTTGGCGAGCAACCGGTTGACCTGGTCGTAATGGCCACCGGACTGGAAGGTCTCGACCTTCGTATTGGGCGCATAAGTGCGGTAGTTGATCTGGTAGTAACGGGGCGGGATTTTGGGGCCGGGTTCGCCTTCTTCCCATGTGACCTTACAGTGTTTGGCGTACGGGATCGGCAGATAGAGCGTGTTGCCGCCGCGGCCTTCCGGCGTCGCGCCGGGATGCAGCGTCAACAGCGGCGTGCCGGCCGGAATGGCGTTGTTGTTCGCAAAATCGAATCCGGGGACACTGATGGTCGGTGTATCGGCACCGTCGAGATAAATGCGGATGTTACCCTTTTTGGCGGCATGGGTGGTAATCCAGAAACGGACAATGGCACCGGGACCGTCGGCGTCCATCATAACTTTTTCGATGCGGTTTTGATTGGTCTCGATGCGGATGTATTGGTTTTGGTCGTTATTGGCAAACCAGCCCTTGGGATCGTCGGGCGTCCGCGTGGCGCGGTCATAGCTGCTGGCTTGCTGACAGGTGTAAGCAGGTTCGGGCAGGCGCGCCACTGCATCATAATCGGTCATCTCCTCCAGTAGCGACTGGCTCGTAACAACCAGTGCCGCAACAACGATATTCATGGGTGACCTCCTCTTGTTTATTTCACATTGATTTTGACCGGGGATACAGAGCCAACGGGACGTGGAGCGCCCGGTATCGGCGCCTTGATCCAACTCACGTCAAAGCCTATTTGACCGGAGCCATCGCTAGTGGAAAGGACTGTGGTTTTGGTCGTTTCCGAGCGGACTTTCCCTTCGTCGTCATACTCCACAATCACTTCCGTGAGTTTGCCGCTGACCTGCGGTGTGGGTCTGCCCGGATTTCTGACCGCGCCAAAAAAGGCCATCTCGGAAGCAAAACCGGTAAACTCGTCCGCCACGAGGTTTTGCGCGCTGCAGCGGCACGTGGAGGTGGCCACACGTCGGAACTGGCCGTTACCGTACTTTTCCTTTTCAACCAACGTTTGTTCGGCCTTGAAGGAGAGCAGGCGTTTCTCCGGGTCTAGGGTACCGGTGATGGTGGCCTTTACGCTCACCGGCCCGCGCAACGGGTCGTGCGACCACGGTTGGGCAATTTCCTCCTCGTACGTCACCGTGAATTGGTTTCCTGACCACGCCACTTTCACACCGGAAGCTGGATGCTCGCGAGACGAATACGGCAGGGTGAACCCGACGGTCTGCGTACCCTTGTATTGTTCCGTTCGTTCGCCACAGGTTTCTCGATATTCGCCCGTTCCACTGACACTGACCCGGACCCGATCGCTCATGCGGGCAATGTTTAGCGCATCGGGATACACCGTCAGTGGGAACTCAACGGTCTTTTCCGCAAGCAAATCTCCCTCGCCCTTCTTGGTGCGGACGGTGAACTTCACCTTCTGGATGCCTTCCATAGCCAACGTGGTCTTGCCGTATTCGGTGGTGTTGGTGACAGTGAATTCGAGCGGTTCCATCTGGATACCAACGTCTTTGAGGTCCGGCGGCATGGCGGCGTCCACTTTGAGCCGACAAGAGATGGGGAGCTGACCGAACCGCGTGTAGGCGGCTCGCTGGCGTGGACGGAGTTGGAGGTCCACTTCCAGATCGCATTTGGGCATCGAGCCGGTGGTGATCGGCGCGGCCAGCAACTCGCTCATGGCCTGCAGGTCGGCCAGTCCGGCCATGTATTGAATCTGCCGTTTGGCATACTGGATTTCGAGTCGGTGCGTTTGCCAAAGAGCAATCATCCCGGCCAAAACGTCCGATAGCAATCGCTGATGCAAACCATCGGCAATCACATCGCGTCCGTCCTGAATGAACTGACGGACAGCCGACTCGTTGATCACGCGGTCGGTCTCGGCGCGGCACAACGGCGAAATCGCCTGCACAAACTCCGACATGGCCTTGTCCAGTTCCGCCTTGTCCTGCCAGGTTTTGCGCGAATCGAACCACGCCGGTTCGATGTCCGCGCCAATGTCGAGGATGGCTTTGGCGAGCTTGTCGTGCGCCGCCAGCAGTTTGCCGATTTCGCCGGCAATCGGCGGACGCACGTGGATTTCATCGTAGGGCAACTCGCGCCCCGACGGGCCTTGAATCCATTTTTGGTAGTAGTGTTGGTAAAGCGCCGGTTGATCAATCTGGATGGAAGTCTGGTTGGTTTTCTTGTCGGTGATTTTTTTGACAAATTTGGCGTCAAGAACACAGAAACCGGAATCGCGAATGCGACCGCCAACGGTTCCCTCGGCGACGTTGGAGAGCCGCCCGGCTTCGCCGGTGTAGAGCGCGTCAATCAACTGCACGTTGGCTTGATTCAACGCCCAGCCGACAGTCACCACCACCAAACCGCGTTCGATGTCGAACAGAATTTTCGCGTGCGCCACGCCGGGGATGACCCGCGAAAAGGCGTCGAACACGAGATTCTTGCCGAGCGCCTTGAGGGATTCCTCGTCTTTGACCTGCGAGGCCTGCATCAGGTAACCCAGTCCCCAGTAGCAGCGTGATAGGAGGTTTTGCGTGAAAAACCAGGCGTAATCGTTCTTGCTGGCGCCACCCTGGTACATTTCCACCAGTGTCAGTGCGTCCACGACGTTGCCGAGTTGGAACGCTTCCTCGTACATGCGCTTGGCCAGATAGCCTTTCAGGCCAAACTCAGCCACCTGTCGTTTAACGGCCTCGTAGCTGTTTTCCGGGAAGGAATCCTCGATGTGTTTGCGCATCCGCCCTTTCATCTCCTCCAACGCCTGTCCCCAGCACGGCGGACGGCCAAGGTTCTGCATCCGGATGAACTCGCGCGGACTCATCCCCTTGGCGATGCCAAGCACCTCATCGCCCGGTGCCGTTTTTTTCAGGTGCTGGCTCAGTTTTTCGCGGGCAACGGCCATTTTTTTCTCGGCCTGCGCACGGGCTTCGGGCGAGGCGTCGGCATTGAGCAACACCACGGACGCCTCAGCGTGTTCGGCGGCGGTTTCCAACACCGGGCGCAACGCGGGATCGGCCGTCTCGATGATCTTGCGAATGGCCGACTCGCCGGTGTCGTATTTGCGGCCTTTCGCCTCGGCCTGATCAATCACCTTCAACTGCTGCATCAACACCAGCAGGTTTTCCATCGCCGCCGCCGACATGCAGCGTTTGTAAACGGCGTCCTGATGTCGCGCATAGGCGTCGCGCTCAGCGGGCGTCATCTCGTGCCAGGCGTGATCCTCGCGGTTGACCTGCTCCAGAAACCGGCGATCCAGCATCGGCGGGTCGAGCATCTCCTGCGCAACGGCGGCGGCCATTGAACTGCACGAGTCGCGCAGAAACGCCATCGCGGCGTGTTCTTGAAGCGCGAGTTTTTGTTCTGCTTCCGGTGTTTTTTCCATGAGAGCTTTTGGCAGGTTCTTGGTCAGCAACACCGTGCTGGCGGTTTCCAGCGCCTCGGCCATCTTGGTCAGACGCTCGCGGTTGCCGGGCTGGTCTAGGTACTTTGGACCGTACATGCGAGCGAGCAGTTGAATACGGTCTTCCAGCACCAGTTCCGACCAGGGTTTGAATCCATGGAAGGCGCACAACTCATCGAGCGAACGGGCGGCGTATTTCAACGCGCCCTGTGTCGGCGAGCCGCCCTCGTGTTGGCTGTGTCGCCACGCTTGCAGATAATCGTTGCAGGCGTGGATGGCGCGCTGGGCCTTGCGGATTCGCAGGTCGTTGCTGCCGCGCAGGATGGCGCGAGCTTCCCTCATGCAACTGGCAATCTGCCCCGTGTACCGCACACCCTGCCCTGTCGTCTCGAAGGTTTGCACCAGCGTCTGCCCTGGTTTGAAACTCAGAAAGCGACGTCCGATGACCTCGGTGTCCGAACCGTAGCCAAAGTATGCTTCGGGGTTGCGTGCCTGCGTCTCAATGACGCGGCGGTAGTTCAGGTGAAACTCGACCGGATCGGTGGCGTACCGGGCATCGGGCAGATCGTTGTAGCCGCGATGGAAGGCGACTTCGAGGTCGGCCAGTTCGATGCCGTTTTTAACCGAGCCGCCGGGACCGGCGCTAACGCGCAATCCCATTTCGCGGGCGATGTCGCGCATCGCCTCGAAAAAGGTCGTCTCACGCACGTCGTCGCCGGCGAAAACCGTCACGTCAATGTCGCGGGTAAAGTTGCCGGTGCCGCCGGAGTTGATGATGTTGGCGCGGTTGAGCGGGGTCAGTTTTTTGGCGGCAAGCCGTTTGTTGGTTTCCTCCAGGGCGCGGGCAAACAACGTTTTCAGGAACTGGTGGCGACCGATGTCGAGGTTTTTCAGGACGTTGTTGTAGGCCTTGTCGGAGGCGGCGCGGTCGTTGAGGTATTTCTTGAGCGCGTTGCGGGGTAGGACACGGCTTTTGGACAGTTCGACCACGAGTTTGGAGAGGTCATCTTCCTTGGTGCTCTCGTTCATCCAGGAGGTGCGCCACTGTAGTTTCTGCGATGCAAGGGCGTCGCATTTTTGCTGGAGCGCCTCGCGTTGGCGAGCCAGTTCCGCTTCCGAATCGCTTTCACCGTCGCTGAACGGGTTGACCGCCCGCACAACGCCGGCACTCAGAATCAACGCCAACAACAGCCAACCCCATCGTTTCATCGCCTCGCCTCCTTCGGTTGTTCTATCCGTGACAAATCCCGGCCGCCGGCGCAAGCCGATTTACTGAAACCGGTAAACTTTTCCGATCAGAATGCGCGGCTGGGGGCCGAGAGGAACACGGTATGTGGCCTCGTCGCCGTTGAGACGTCGGCCTGCTTGCCATTTGCCATCGCGGAAAACGCCTTCCTCGACCGAGAGCCAATCGGTGCTGCCCGGTTTGTCTGGTCGGGCACTAAAACGGATGCTGGCATTGACGCCCGCCATGAGGAAGGTGTCCGGTGCCAATGCGATGATCAGCCCTGCTGCGGGACCTTTGTACTCGATATCCGCGCGGAAATCGCCAATGTCGAATTCCACGCGCTTTTCGTCGCGGTGCTGAAGGAAGCCACGCAGGGTATTGCGTCCCTGGTGCTCGGCAAGCAGCGGCAGGATGCCGCGGAGCATTCCGTAGTAATCGCGCAACACGTTTGTCTCGCTGAGCGAATCAATCCCAAACGGCGAAAACCCGAGCGCATGATGTTCGCCGAGGGCAAACAACGCGCGCATCCCCGCTCGCTCGTCGCGCTGTGCTTCGGGGATGAACAGCGGGTTGCCGTTCTGGTGGTACTCGGCACAGATGCCTTTGAAGTCGTCGAGATAGATGTCGGGCGCGTACAGGTCAACACTCGGCGCGGCGGCTCGCCAGACATCCATCATTTTCGCCACGGGACCGCCGCTGGGATAATCGCCGGCCTTTTGGCCTTTGAATTGGACCAGCCAGGCGTTGACGTACATCGGCAACGGATATTCCGCCTTACCGGCAGCGGTTACCCGCTCGATGTAACGGCCAATCGTCCAGGCGGAGAACACTTCGTCGGCGTTTTCGCCAAACACGTCGCTCCAGGTGCCCTCGGCGCGAAAATTGGTTTTGGCCCAGATTTCCTTGAATTCGGGCAGGAGCGATTCTTTGCGAGCAGCGAGGTGATCCATCAACTCGCGCGGAACCGGCTTCGCAAACGCTTCCTCTGCCAGCGGACAATGGTCGCGCGAGACCGGACGAACGCCCGCTTCGTTCTCGACCTGCATCATGATGACGGTCTGCTGACGAGCGTCCACCTCCCGGATGTGACGCATGACCGCGGCGAAAGCGCGGGCGTCCGCCCGACAGTTTTCATCAGAGAGCGCGGTGAGTTGGGTGGTGTTGACGCCCGGACGATGCTGGCAGCGCGGGAACCGTTTCCAATCCGTTTTCACCCACGCGGGCACATAGTGGGCATCGTAATTTTTCCACGTGCCAAACCAAATAAAAACGAGGCGAAGACGGTGTTTGCGGGCGGCAGCAATGATGCCGTCCACGAGACGGAAATCAAATTTTCCCTCCTCCGGCTCGACCAGTTCCCAGGAGATGCTGGCGATAACGGTATTGAGATTGAGCGCGACGAGGCGAGGCCAGATCGGGGCAAGGTATTCGAGACTGGAGGAACTGGAGTTGTGCAGTTCGCCCGCGAGCATGACAAACGGTTTGTCCTCCACGATCAACTGTGTGGCAGCACCCTGTTGGCGCAGGTGCGGGATCGGGGCGGCATGAACATGGCATGCGATGACAAGTAGAAGGGTAATCAGTGGTTTCATCGGTCTCCGTAAGTGGCCGCCGGTTCGGGTAAAATCCGTTTGATTTCAGGCAGCCGATAACCAAAACCGGGGCCATGGATGCTGGAGAGATCCACACAGCCGTCACGGCGACGGTAAAGGCCAGGATGAACGGCGGCTTCGGGCGCGGAGGCGTCGGGGTAGAACTGCATCGCGTTCGTCTCGACCCCCGCGATGGTGCCAACGTTGGCAGCCAAAAGGACGTGCGGTATCTGTGCAAGCATCGGGTTGGTCAGGTCTTGTACCATCAGCGACATCCCGTGTGCCCGCGCCCAACAGGCGCTGAGCAGCGCGCCGGTTTGGGTTTTGCAGGTTTTCAACGCCACACCGCTCCAGCCAAGACTGCGTCCGAGCTTGACCAATCGCCAGTCGTGGGCGCTTTCGTCCATGAAAAGCGGTTTGCGGGCGGCAACGCTGTGGACATCAATCCGGTTGTTCTCCAGGTCATACGGGAACGGTTGCTCGACATAGACAATCCGCTCGTGGATGCTTGGCTCCTCGGCCTGCAGGCGGTCCAGGATATTGTTGACGTATTGCGGGTCAGTCACCGTGCAATTGAAATCGGCCGTGAGCTTCTCGACACCCAGCGGAAGCGCAATCCGTCCGACACGAACAAGACGTTGATAATCCCACGCGGCATCGGTGCCACGCAGTTTGATTTTGAGGCATTTCAACCCATCCCGTTCAATCCAATCGGCCAGCAAAACCGGATACCCGTCGTTCGGTTCCGCGCCCGTCAGCTCGGAAACCTCCAGCGGGTCGAGTCCGCCAACCAAATGCCACGCCAGCAATCGCGTTGGCGGTTCTGCAAGCAGAAAACCGGCAGGAAACTTTCCGCGAAACGGCCCGGACGGCGAGAGGTACGCGGCAAGGTCGCGGTTCATGAAATCCGACGTGTAGGTCTGATAGACCGGACGCCCAACCAACTGCCCATAGGCATCGTGCAACGCGATGTCAAACGCCGAGCAACAGACCAACGCGGCCAGCCACGGCAATTCCGCCTCCTTTGCCAGTTCGGGGAGGACGCTCTCTTGAAATTCCCAGCCGACCTCCATCGGATGCCCCGCGCACGGAAACTCCGCCCACGCCTCCACCAGCGTGCAGCAGAACTCCTTCAACGCCTCGTGGCGAAATTCGTAGCTGAGATGGCTCGGCCAGACCCATTGGACACTGAGCGGCGTCTCGCCCCAACCGACCGCCGTCTGTCCCGTCTCGTTGGCCACCTTCATACAGACGCGTGCGCAGGTCACAAACGTGAGCGTTTCCGTCCCAAACTTCAACGGGACGCGGGTTTGAACCGGCAGGAAATACAATGAGGTTGCGATGGGACGAATGTCGGATTTCATTTGTCGTCCACCTGTAATCGTCCACCGGTGTCGGGCGCAAACTGGATGAGGAACAGCCCAACGAGATACACCGTTGCAATCGTCATCGCCGCCAGCCGATAGTCACCGTGAAACACCTGCGCGAGCCAACCGGCACCGAGCACGCCGACCCCGGTCAACACGCGACCGATATTGTACGCAAACCCCTGCCCCGTGGCGCGGATACGCGTCGGGAATAGTTCGGGAAGATATTTGGGTAGCCACCCAAAAAATGCAGGCACAAACGTGCCGCCAATAAACGCCATAACACAAACCTGCAACCCGAACTCACGAGTCAACCCGAACAACGCCATCACCGCAACCCAGGCTGCCACACAGAGCAGCCGCCAGGACACCTTGTTGCCCAACCAACCCGCCAACACGCCGCCGAGGAAACTGCCGATCACTTGTCCCACCGACGCCCATTGCGACACAATCGCCTTCGCTGTGCTTGCGTGGACAGTTCCCTCGGCGAGTTTGTCCACAAATGTGGCCAGCCAGAGAAACGCCCCCCACGTCCCCAACAACGCCACGGTGGACAACAGACTCCCCACGATCGTGCCGCGCCGATACGGCGGCGAGAAAAGATCGCGCAGCGAAATTTTCTCCTGCTTGGCGCGCGCCTGTTTCCATTTTGTTGGTTCCGGCACGAACCAGATCACCGGCAGACTCAACAGGCCGATCACAAACCCCATTCCAATCACCCATCGCCACGTCGCACCGTGCGCCAGCATGAACCGCGAGTAGGTCGCCGCAATCAGGTACCCGACGTTGGCCGAAGCACCAATCGCCCCCGCCAGCACCGCCCGATTTTTCTCCGGCCAGGTCTCCACCACCAATGCCACGCACAACGGCCAGGTCCCACCCAACCCCAGCGCCCCAAGAAAACGGAAAACAGCCAGTTGCGCCCAGTGTGTACACACCGCTGCCAACCCGGTAAAACAGGAGTATGTAAGCACCGCGCCGATCAATGCCCGCACTCGGCCAAACTGATCCCCCCACCGCCCAAACAATACACCGCCCACCGCCGCCCCCCACAACCACATCGCCATGGACAACCCAAAATAAAAACCGATGTCACCCTCCCTGGGCACCCCACCGGGAATCAGTTCCTTGAGCGCCGCCCGCGTCATCAGGGCAAAAACCCCCTGCTCCACCCCATCAAATCCCCACGCCAACAACGCCGCCACCAGCGCCAACCAACGATACAACGGTTTCTCCGCATAAATATCGCGTTCGGTCATGGTAGGCGCGACGATGTCGGAAGCCGTTTCCGAAAGCAAGCCTAAAGCCAGCCGCCGATTGCGAGCCGCGCCGCTTCGTGGCATGATCCGACGCCATGGGCAAAGCCATCGTCACCCTCCGCAACGCCAGCGTACGAGTCGGCGACCGCCTCCTGTTCCGAAAGACTCACTGGACACTGCGACGCGGCGAGCACTGGGCGTTGCTCGGCCCCAACGGCGCCGGCAAGACGCTCTTCGCCAGCGCACTGACCGGAGCTGTGCCCATCGTGCGCGGTGATTTTCATACCGACGGCCTCATTGAGCACGTCTCCTTCGAACAACAAAAAGCGCTGGCCGGTGACGCTCCCCCCGCGGCGCGCTGGTTCAGCCTGGAAGAAGAACAGGCCGCTACCGTCAGCCACTTTCTCTCGCAGGACAACATCGAGGAACGCAATCCTTTCGAGGTTGTCACACGTTCGGCCTACGCCGTCCGCGCTTTCCGACGGCGCCGCAACCGTGTGGTGAACCTGCTCGGCATCGAATCGCTGTTGGAACAGCCGTTGCCATCGCTCTCCAACGGCGAGATGCGGAAAACGCTTCTGGCACGCGCGCTCCTCCGAAAGCCGCGCCTGCTGATTCTCGACGATCCGTTTGCCGGGCTAGATACCCGGTCCCGCCGACACTTGAAAGCGATCCTGGAACGGTTGATACAACGCCGTACGGTGAGTCTGCTGTTGATTGCCAGCCACGCCGATGAACTGCCACGCGGGCTCACCCATTTGTTGCGTGTGGATCATTGTCGGGTGCTCTGGCAAGGGCCGTTCACCCGGCAACGAGCGTGCGAGTCGTTTCGCGTTCCGTCGAACCTCCCAAATCCGTTGCGATTGCCCGCCCGAAACAACTCCGCCAAACCGGAGGAGCTGATTCGCTTGGACAATGTCACGGTACGTTACGGCGAGCGCGTGATCCTCAAGAACATTCACTGGGTCGTCCGCCGCGGCGAGCACTGGGCGTTGCTCGGCCCAAACGGATCCGGCAAGAGCACATTGCTGAGCCTGATCATCGGCGACAATCCACAGGCCTACGCCAACGACGTGCGGGTTTTCGGACAGCAACGAGGCGGCGGCGAGAGCGTTTGGAAACTAAAACAACGGATCGGCGTGGTCTCGCCAGAGTTACACCTGCATTTCCCGCCGGAGCAAACCTGCCTCGAAACCGTGGCGTCGGGATTCACGGACACCCACGGCTGTTACCGCCCGCCAACCGCACGCCAACGCGCCGCCGCCCGTCGCTGGCTGGCACGGCTCGGTCTGACGGCCTGCGCCGAAAAACCGTTTGAAACATTGTCGGCAGGAACGCAACGAATGGCACTGTTGGCACGCGCGCTGGTGAAATCGCCCGATCTGCTCGTGCTCGACGAGCCGTGCCAAGGGTTGGACGCGACCCACCGAGCGAGGTTCCTGCGCCTCATCACGGCCTTGCGACGGCACACGACGATCATCTATGTCACCCACCGCCACGACGAGATTCCGTCTGGAATCGAACGAGTGTTTCGGCTGAAGAGAAGCGGCACTCGTTCGTCAAAGTAACAACCATTATGAAACCTTCCACCACTCTCACTCGTCGTCGCTTCCTCAAACAACTCGGCATTGTCGGCGCTGGCGCGCTGGCGTTGCCGCAAATCGTTCCATCGCGCCTGATCGGCGCTACCACGGCCAACAGCAAACTCAACATCGCCCTCATCGGTTGCGGCGGACGCGGGCGCGGCATCTGCCCGACCAGCGAAAATCTCATCGCCATCTGCGATGTGAATGCCGAGCGAATCGAGGCCTTCCTCGCCAAGGGGGGCAAAGGCAAGAAAGACGGCGCTCCGGTGGACACGTCCCGCGTGCGCGTGTATGAGGATTACCGCAAACTGCTCGACGCGGAGAAATCGCTCGACGCCGTGGTGATTGCCGCGGGCCAGCGCTGGCATGTGCCGCTCAGCAAAACGTTCCTGCTCGCCGGCAAGCACGTCTTCTGCGAAAAACCCCTCGCCCACAGCGTCGCCGAGACACGCGAGATTCAGGACGTGACGGCCAAATGCAGGCTCGCAACGCAGATCGGATCGCAAGGCGGCGCGACCGACACGTTTCGTCGGAGCATGGAGATCATCCAGGCCGGGTTGCTCGGACAAATCCGCGAGGTGCATTGCTGGATTGACCGCAGTTTCCCGCCCAGCGCACCGGTGGACATGAATGGCGAGCCGATCCCGAACGGCTTGAACTGGGACTTCTGGTGCGGCCCGTCGAAACTGCTACCGTTCAAGAAATACTACCTCGGCGGCTGTCTCGCGTGGGGACGATGGCTGGAATTTGGCGACGGGCATCTTGCCGATATGGGCGCGCACGGGTTGAACCTGCCGTGGCGTGCGCTCAAACTCACCACCGCAACGCGCGTCGAAGCTTTCTTCAGTGAACCCATCAAGGACAGTTATCCGTCAAAGACCTCGTTCCGCTGGGACTTCCCCGCGCGCGACAACATGGCCCCGGTCTCCGTTTGGTGGCACGACGGCCCACAAGCCGGCCCCAAACCGGAACAGGTGGCGGAACTATTGCCGACATTTGGCAAACTGCCGAATAACGGCGTCCTTTTTGTCGGCGAAAAGGGAATGCTCAAGTCCGACGCCTGGGGAGTCGGCGGCGTGATGAAACTCAAAGGCGAACCCAAGTTCCGCGGCGTCAACGACCATGAAGCTGCCAAGCCATTGCCCAAAGTGTATCCCCGAACCAACAACCACATGGGCGAATGGATCAACGCCTGCAAAGGCGGCGCGCCGACATTCCAACCGTTCACGAGCGCGGCGCCAATCGCCGAACTGGCAATGACCGGCATCGTGGCCTTGCGGCTTGGCAAACCGTTCGAGTGGGACAGCGCCAACCTGAAAGCCAAGGGCATCCCCGAAGCCGACCCGCTCATCCACCGCGAACAACGCAAGAAGTGGCTGCTGTAACAATCAGCGATTCGTCGAAACAGACGTAGCAAGTTGGAACTCCTCGACGGTCAGGACTCCGTTGGCCACGAGGATGCTCCGTTGGCCGTAACAGACAGCGACCAACGACAAACCGAAGATTTTCTTGCCAACAATCGTGGTGCGGCGGATGAGTTCCTTCCAAGCTCGCCAGTTTTGTATTCGATGGCGCCCCCTGTGTGCGGTAATCGCCAAGTTCCCTGATGACGGTGCGACAAACAAACATTTCCTCGCCGCGATCAATCAGTCCGATCCACCCGCCGCGCAAGCCCGGTGCCGCCCTCCGGGAAGTCGTCTCATCGCAGCCGCAGGCTTTACCTACCTCGCAACCACTCCCTATTCTTTGCGCGAAGCTTTTGCAGGCGGCGCGGACGTTTTCACGCCAGGTTCAGGGGCTTTGTTGCGAATCATCTCGCCGACTTTGCGGAGCGTGGCAACATCAACAGCGCGCAGTTTACCGTTGTAGTCGGGGCCGACATCAATCGAGAAGATGTTGCCATATTTCACCGCGCCAAGGTAATCGCGATAAAGTTTCTCGGCAGGAAGACAAAGGTTGTCATGTTCTGGCAACGAGTAAAACCAGACAGCCCCGCCCTTGTGCGGCGGCAGAATCGGATACGTAAACTCCGCAAGAAGGTAACTCTTGCTCGGCGCGTTTCGCATGTGCGGTCCGGCAGCCGTGTGATCGGTGAGCGGCCCCGGTTTGCCCATCTCACCGAGCCGAATATCGGCGCCCTCCTGCTCACCGTGATTGAATCCGATGAAACAACCGGGCTGAAGTGATTTACAGAATGCAATGGTCTCCTTGTGACTGAGACCGCCGTCGCCGACAGCATGATCAAACCAGATGTACTCGATCGGGCCATACTGTGTGAGCAATTCCTTGAGTTGCGCCTTCTTCATCTCAGGATTCTTGCCGACACCCAACTTCCAGCCTTTGCCGTCCACCGCCCCCGGCCATGTCCAGTCGCCTTCGGAGAAATAGAGCGCGAGTTTGATGCCGTACTTGTCGCACGACTTTCGCAATTCCGCGAGCACGTCGCGTCCCAGCGGTGCCTTCGTGACTTTGCGGTCGGTTGTTCTCGTGTCCCAGAGGCAAAAGCCATCATGGTGTTTTGTCAGGAACAGGATGTAGCCCATTTCGGCCTCCCTGGCCGTGCGCACCCACTGGTCTGTATCCACGTCAGTGGCACGGAAGAACGACACGTCTTTCACTCCCGGTGTCCATTCCTTGCCGGAGAAGGTGGAGAAGCTCCAGCAGATAAACATCCCCCACCGCAGGCTCTTGAGTTCCTCCGCCCGCCTCGCCATGTCCAGCGGCTCGGCAGCACGACATGTAAGTGCGAACAGGATAATCAGGTCACGTATGTGTTTCATTGTTTCTCCAATCAATATTCCAACCGCAGGATTCGATCAATGAACGCAGACGCCTTGTCGTAGGCATCTCCAATGGGCCATGTGTGGGCACTGAGTTCCGCCGTCTCCACAACCACGCCATGTAACCGGGCCTTGGCAACTGTATTGCTCGTGTTCCGACGCGTGTCCGCCCGATGATCAGCGTACAGAAAGAAAGGCGAAATATTTTTTGCCGGTTCGTTGTCCCATGGCATCAACTTGTCATTGGCCAGTTCTGCGTTGGCAACCCCGGCGCCAAGAATCGCGCAGGCGATCTCGGTGGACAGGTTGAAATAGGGCGACGGAATTATTTTGTCCTTTTCGCTCAGGCTCATTTTATGCCAGTCAGCTTTTGCGTGAAGATATGGCGCGGCGCCGCGGAGCTTGTTAAGGAGCATACCGGGGACTTCGCTGCCCTTGCTGTGTCCGAAACAGCAAATCCTCTGCGGATCGAGATGATACCTGGCCGCATTCCCTTTCAGGTGGCGGATGAAGTTCACTGCGAAGTGGTCGCCATAATAACCGTACCCCTTGGGGTAGCCACCAACGGGATCAGTGAAGTACTGTTGGTGCACAATCGCCAGGTTCTTGAACGCAAATGCCATCACCAAATACGTGTTCTCCCGTGGGTAATAATCTTCGCGCCCTTTCTCATTCGACCCATAGTTCGTCAGCACCCCGACATCCGGGCCGTACGCAGGATAAATAATGTCGTACGTGTTCACAACGTCGGCGTCCGCTTCCCGAAAAGGCTTGCCGAGTTGCCGGGCAATTTCCTTGCGGAAGGCTTCGGGAATATCGCCGTATCGGAACCAAGTCACATCTCGCTCCACGGTAAACCCCGGCATCAGCGTGAAATAGTCATTCGCATAAGTCTCGGTCCTGCTCGTTGCCGCCTTGGTGGGATTTCGTGGCGGACGATAGCCAGCCGTTCGAGACAAAACTCCATCCGCCGCTTCCCGAGCATCAGCGGTGAGTTGAACAACATATTTCTCCAACTCCAGCCCCTTGAGTTTTTTGTCCCTGAAATCGGCCACAATGACCGTAAACTTCTTCTTGATCAGGTTTTCCAGAATGGCCCGGTGTTTTTCGGGAGTGAGGACAAGCTGCTTTCGTCCGGTGTTGATCGCGTAGATTGCGACATTGCTCTTGGGGCCATGATCATAATACACATCGAACTTGATGCCGTTCTTTACACTCGCGACATGTCCCTCGCTGGCCACCGCAATCGGCGGTATCACCCCATCGGTGAAATCAAGTTTCACGCCTATCACCCCGTCTGCTGCCCGGGAACTCATCACTGTGGTCGCAAGACAAAAGATCAACGCCACACCGGTTACTCTTGGCAATTCGCTCATGGTTGTTTTTTTGTGAGGTGAAACAATTTTAAATTTCTCATCCCGCTGATTGGTGTGGGGACACCGAAATCAACCTCACACCAAGCGGCGCTCGATCCTGATTTAGCACCCTGACGTGTGGATTCATTGCCGTCGAACACTTCGGTTGCCTCGTAGCCCGATCCCCAAACGCTGGAGGCTGTGGCGCGTTTGCCGGTGGAAATCGCTTTCTTCAGACCGTGCGGGTTGGCATCGGCGGGAGCAATGGCAAGCGGCTCCACAATGGCAGGACCGTTGCCCAAAAATCGTTCTTCGCCTTTGGCCAGACGCAGCTCGTAAATTTTTCCGTTGAACCGAATCCGGCACGGTTCGCCAGCGAGACTTTTGACGCGAACCCATTGCGTCTTGCCGTTTTTCCATTCCGCGCTGACGAGAAAGGCACCTTCGGCAAGGAAATTGTGGAAGACGGTGTTGGTCCACGCGGTAGGAACGGCGGGGAAAACGCGGATGAGGTTGTTATGGCTTTGGAGCAGCATGTCTTGCAGCGACCGGGCGAGGACGATGGAACATTCGATGACCGGGCTGCCTTCGATATACATCGTGTTGGGACGCACGAAACGGCTGTCTGCCATGTGCTGGTGGATTTGTTGGATCGCGTTGTCGCCGTCGCCGAGTGCAGCGTAGAGCGACGCGGCAGCGGCGCGTGACCAACCATAGACGCCGCGACTGCCGTCCACCGTGAGCCAGTGGTGGATGGACTTGTAGAGCAGGTCGCGATTGGCGGGATCATCGGTGTCCATAATGTGCAACGGATGCACCATGAGCATGTGCGACCAGTGTCGGTGCGACTTGGCGAATGGCACGTCAGCGCCGATGCGCAGACCGTTTTCGTCAACGGGATACGGCGTCAAATTGGCGAGCACCTCGCACCAGCGCGGCAGCAGCGGATCATTGAACCGGTAACGCTGATTCAACTCGATGAGTGTTTGGCAACCCCAACGCAACAGCGCGAGGTTGTAATTGTTGTCGGCAGCCTCTCCGTATTCAGGCGAGTGCATGACGGGCAAATGGAGCTTGCCATCATCGCCTTTCTTCAGGATGCGCAGATAGAGATTGATACTGGCGCGCAACAGTGGATAGAAGGCGTGCCGGGTCTGGTTCGTGACAAGTGCGTGATCCATCGAGTGCCGGTAATGGAGATAATAATTGTGGAGCGCCCAAGTAAAATCGCCGGGATTGATGAAGCGGTCGGGCGCGCACGAGCCGTCGCCGCGCAGACCCTCATAACAAGTCGTGTGCGGCACTGTCGCGCAGTCGTCGAAGCCGTAAATCTCTTTCGCGTTGCGGAAGAAGTTGGCACGCTTGGCGTCGAGGAACCGGACAAACGACTCGCCAAGTTCAAGTTGGTTAGCCGTGTAAACCGGCAGGTAAAGCGTCTGGATGTTGAGGTTCCACCAAATCCGTGGCCAATTCGTGTCGCGGAACCACGGACCGAGCAAATCCACCGGCACCCGGTCGGGGCGCGATGCCGAGCCGAGCTTGTAAAACTGAATCCAGTAAAAACTCTCCAGTTTCAGGTCAGGCACCAACACAAAACTTTTCGGATACAATTTGTGCCACCATTCCCGGTGACTCGCCAAGAGTTTGTCGAAGTCAGCCGAGACAGTCTTCTGCACGGTCGCCACAACTTCTTGTCGCGCCGTATTGGCGGGGAACGAATCCGCAACCGAAAGAATGACGCGACGACCTTTGGGTGTCGTGATTTCCTTCCAAGTCGTGGCGAACTCACCGCCAGCATAGCGGGGTTGAATGCAAACCGGCAGGCCGTCAATGGTCTCGGTCTTGGCCGGTGGATTGGGCGGGTCTTCTTTGAATCGTTGCTGCTTGCGCTTGTCCTGACCGTGGCCCGGAACCCAAACGAACTTGGCGGCCTTCTCGCCGTCGCTGGTCTCAAGGTCGAGGAGCAGCGCCATCACATCGGTGTGAATGAATGCGCGAAATTGCAGCGTGCCTTTATCGGTCGTAACGTTGCCGCGCACCTCGGCGTTCCAGAGATCGAGCCGCATCGTACCATCCTGAATTTTGCCAACGGTTTCGAGCACCAGACCACCGATGGGAAGACGGGCGTTATCACGTCGGTGCTCGGTGACATCGGCACGCCCGATCTCGAAGCGAAGACGATTGTCGCCGTCGCGAAAAATCATTGTGCCAAGCAGTCCGTTGCCGAGAAACGCCCCGTAATCAAAATGTGTCGGCAACGTCTCAAAGACCAGGTCGTGCCGTGCTAGGAACGACGGCCAGTCCACTTTGTCTCTGATCGGTGGAGCAGCAATCGTCTCAAACACCACAAGCATCAGGACGGCGAGAAGCGTGAAGGTGCAATTCATTGCTGAACAGTTTAATAGATGCATTCTTTCGCAGCGATAGCGAAGGCTTTCAGGTTTTCAATCGGGGTGTCGAAGAAATGGTCGGAGGCGGAGCAGATGTAGCCGCCGTCCTTTCCGAAGCCCTCGAATAAGCGAAACACTTCTTGGCGAATCTGTTCCTTCGTGCCGGCAGTGAGGATATTGAACTGGTCCATGCCGCCAATCATCGCCACGCGCCCGCCAAACACAGCGCGAACCTTCGATGGCTCGGTGATGTTGCCGCCGACACCGGGCGGCGCGAGCGTCTCGGAAGCGTCGGTCTCGTTCTCGACAATCAAGTCCAGAATGTTCATCATGCCACCGCACGTGTGATAGGTACTGAGTTGACCGACCGCGTGCAACGCGCGGTGAATCTCGCGATCGTAAGGCAGGCAGAACTCCCGGTGCATCGCTGGGGAAATCAGTGTGTCGCTGGCCGCGCCGCCGCCGGTCTCGACAATGTCGAACTTTGCGCCGTCGAGCGATTCCTCGATGAACTGAAGTTTCCGTTTCAGTAACGCCTTCAAAAGCCGGTGAACCCATTCGGGCGTGTCTATCGCTGCCATGATCATGTCCTGTTCAGGGAACAAACAACAAGCGTGTTGCCAGCAACCGGCCTGGTCGCCCCAGACAAACCCGCGCAAGATTCCGGCGTCGCCGATGCGGTCGTATTCCCGCGCTATTGCCGCCTTATTCAACTTCGCGACAGGCATGTATCGCTCAATCAGCTCGATGTCTTCTGGCTTTTTGATGAGATACTCGGTGATCCATGTCGTCTGGCGATTGGCTTCTGTCTTGTAGGTGAGATTGCCGCCAGGCGTGACGACCGTGTGATGGATGACCTTGTGGTCGGGATTGTTGTCCACCACGACCATTTCGTCGCGCCATTCGGGAGACTGAACGGCGTATTTCTCGGCGTTGGGAATCCAGAACTGTCCCATCGCCTCGAAATACTGGATGGCCGCATCCAATCCGCACAGTCTGAAGGCGTCGAGTGCGTCCATGCCGCCCATGTAGTTGTCGAGGTGGTAGCTCTGCCACTGGTGAATGGTCACCGGCAGGCGGTCGGGTTTCTCGCGGTGCAACGCCCGCATCATTCGTTCTTTGGATGTCATTCGGGCCTCTATTCAGCACTCTAACAGAAATCCCCCGCCCGAAGTCCATGAAATATCTTGTCAAAGTGTTGGACGATCTTAACCTTGTTGGCGCGATGATTGATGACTTCAATCTGGTGTTGTTGTCGGGCGGATTCTACCGTTGCGATGCGACGTGGAGTAAAACGGCAACAGGAATTGACCGATGCTACAAAGTTTATTTTCCGGTTAGCGGTCAAGCGTATCTTGAAATGGACGATGAGTGCTACACGCTCACGCCGAAACGGATTTATTTCATTTCCGGCTTCCGTTTGAAGCAGCAGATCTGCCCGAAACAGATGAGCGTGTATTGGGTCCATTTTGTTCCCGAATCGCTCTATTTGCGTTATCTGCTGGACCAGTTGCCACCAGTGCGCAGCTGGGCACGCCGAAGCGCACCGGCAAGTTACCGCGAGATTTGCGAGATCTTTGAAAGTCCATTCAGCGCGCAAAATTGTCCGCGCAAAGACACTTCACCGGCTATTGAGTGTCAGATTCAGGCGTTGTTGCTGGGGATAATCGCGCGGGTGTTGAACAGTCTGGACCGAGGCCGTGTGCAAGCGTTTCAGCCGGAGTATTACAGATTGAAACCGGCGTTTGATTTCATGCAGACGCACTTCCGGGAGAACCCATCACTAGAGAAAATCGCCGGGCAGATTGGTCTAGCGCCAAACTATTTTCACCGGCGATTCCGAACGCTGTTTGGAACGACACCGTTCAATTTTATGTTGGCGCAACGCCTCAACCAAGCACGGCGTCTGTTGGCTAGCACTGATATGAGTATCAAGGAGGTCGCCAGCGCAGTCGGTTACGACGACCCTTCATATTTCACGCGCGTATTTACACGACAGATGCAGATGTCACCATCGAACTACCGCAAAACTCATCGCTGGAATAGCAAGATTTGAAGCTGGCTGAATCGCGTCCAGTGCTCGGCGTCTAGCGGTCCTTGATCGCAGTGAAAGCTGATCTTCGCCTTACCATTTTGCGGCACGAATAAATCACCCAATCACACATCTAATCCGCACAGTTTGAAGGCGTCGAGCGCGTCTATGCCGCCCATATACTTGTCGAGGTAGTAGCTCTGCCACTGGTGGATTGTCACCGGCAGGCGGTCGGGTTTCTCGCGGCGCAACACCCGCATCATTCGTTCTTTCGATGTCATGTGTAGCGCCATTCAGCGACGGCATCGAACATAGCGACGACGTTTTCGACTGGCGTCTCCTCCAAAATGTAATCGTGGCTGGCACCGGCGATGTAGCCGCCGCCGGGCGCCATGATGTCGAGGACTTCGCGGGTGCGCTGGCGAACGATGTCGGGCGTGCCCTTGATGAGTACGTGATGGGAATCAATCGCGCCGTTGAAAAGAATTTTCTGGCCGTAACGTGACTTGAGTGTGCGAAGGTCCATGCCGGCGCAACACGGTTGGATGGCGTGGAGACCGTCCAGCCCGGCAGCGATCATGGCGGGGATCAACGGCTCGAAGCCGCCGCAGCAGTGGAGTTGAACTTTGAGGTTGTAGGCGTGGCCGAGGTCAATGAGGCGTTTCAGGTGCGGCAACATGAACCGCTCGAACTGCGCAGGGCTGAGAAGCGGGCCGGTCTGGCCACCGAAATCGTTGCCGATAAAAAACACGTCAATCACATCGGCAGCAGCGTCGAAGATGCGCTGGCTGACGGCGGCGTAATAGTCCACGAGGTGTTGGAGAACGGCGTCCACAATTTCCGGCTCATCGAACATCTTGAGATAAAGATTTTCCATGCCGAGCAGATCAATGGCGTCGTGCCAGAACGGCGACCAATCGCCGCCGAGAATGGCATACTGACGATTCCACGCCAGCGCATCGGCGCGGATGCGCGAGACATCCTGCCAGTTTGGATCAGGCCACGGGTAATCGTGGATTTCTCGGAGCGTGGCATTGGCGAGGGGATGACTGAGCGGTTGGCCGTATCCAAGCCCGGCGCGTTCGATGCCAAAGATGGTGCGCGAGACAGCGCCGGGGGAGAGCGGAAAATCGGGGCCGACGTAGCGGGCAAAGACCCGACGAAAATCGTCGCCGATACGAACGAAAAAACTTTCGTCGTCGGGCAGATTCAATTGGCGGCGCGCTTTGGCGAGAAACTCCGGCGAGGCACCACACCAACGCGGCACGATGTCCGGTTCGACGTGAGCAAACGCGGCAAGGACTCGTTCGCGGGATGTCATGGCAAGTGATAAACCTCCTCGGCGTCCGACCAGATTTTTCCTTTGAGGGCGGCATCGGGCAACGGCAACTGGCAGGGATCGGTTTCTTTCCACCAACGACGCGTTTCGGGGTCGGCAGCCATTTTCTTCATATCGGCGTCGAAATCTTTCCCGGTGTATTCGAGATAGCTAAAGAGGTAGAGTTTGCCTTCGATCTCTTTGAGGTAGATCGAGTAGTTTCGGATGTGACACTCTTTGAGCATCCGGTTGACCGATGGCCATGGATTGGCGTGGAGTTGTTTGTAGTAAGCGGCTTTTTCGGGTTTCAAGCCTGTGACCCAGGCGTAACGTTTCACCGGCGGCGCGGCGCAACCGACCAGCAACACCGCGAGCAACAACAAGAGCTTTTTCATGGTTCTCCTTTCGTCAGCGGAAGATAATGTATAAGGCGACCATCACGGCAAACAAGGCGGCAGCCAGCAGCTTGTAGTTGCCAAGGCCAGGCCAACCGGGAAACCGCAACGACTCCAGCGGATGCGACCAGACAAGTCGTCGGCTCTCCTCGGTGTGTTCGTGCGGCTTGAGCCACGAGATCACCGCGAGGATCATCGAGCAAAGCGCAAACAGATAAAAAGTCGCCATCATCGAGGGAACATTCCAGCCGGTCTGTTTCTTGAACCAGTCCAGCAAAAACACGACAAACCCGATGGCCGTACCGATGTAGAGCGTCAATTGCGCGGCCCGTCCCGAGGCGCGTCGCCAGAACACGCCCCAGACAAACACGGCCGTGATGGGCGGCGCGATGTAGCAAATCACCGCGACAATCCCCTGAAAAATACTCTCAAAATGGCTCACAAACGGCGACCACACAATCGCCGCCACCATGGCGGCAAACGTCACCCAGCGGCCAATCATTACCAAACGGTGATCAGGCACATCCGGCTTGAATCGTTTGTAGAGGTCATAGCAAAACAATGTGGCGATGGAGTTGAGCGCGCCCGACACCGTGCTCATCAACGCTGCAAGCAAGGCGGCAGCCACCAAGCCTTTCAACCCAACCGGCAACAAATGACCGATCATAAACGCATACGTGTCCGCCGAATCGGTCAGCGTGTTGGGTAGTTTCCCTTGGCGAATGAGCGCGTAACAAAGCAACCCCGGCAACACAAAAATGAACACCGGCAAAATCTTGATGAACCCGGCAAACAGCGGACCGACCCGCGCATGGTTTTCGTCCCTGGCGCCGAGCACGCGCTGGACGATTGTCTGGTCGGCACACCAGTACCACAAACCGATCACCGGGTATCCGAGAAAAACCGCATACCACGGCAACCTCGGCGATTCTTCCGCGCTGCGCAGGATCGTCAGCTTCACCGGCTCAACCGCCGCGCGAAGCGCCGACCAGCCGCCAACCTCGTTGTACGCGATGACCGTGATGCAGATTGCGCCGGCCAGAAGAATAACTGTCTGGATGGATTCGGTCAGCACCACTGCCAGCAGGCCGCCGACAATCGTGTAAAGCCCCGTCAGCACGGAAGTCACAATGATGCTCGTGTAGATGTTGATGCCAAACAACCCGCGCAACACCACGGCGCCGGTGTAGAGCGAAAATCCGATGTGAATGAAAATCGCCGAGACAATCGAGAGCACCGCCAGCCAGTCCCGGCAGGCGCGATTGTAGCGTTTCTCCAAAAAATCCGGCAGTGTGGCGACACGAGAACGGATGTAAAACGGCGCGAAAAACAGCGACAGCGCGATCAAGGTAAACGCCGCCATCCACTCGAAGTTGCCGTAGGCCAGTCCGTTGACGTAGCCCTCCTGCGCTAGGCTAACCAAATGGATGGTGGAAATGTTGGTTGAGAACAACGCCGCGCCGATGACCACCCATGTGAGCGTCCCGCCTGCGAGGAAGTAATCTTTACCTTCTCCCGCGGGCAAGCGCCGTTGTCGCCACCCAGCCCAGCACCCCAGGCCGACAATCCCCACGAGATAAGCAACGATAACGGCCAGGTCCCACGCGCTGATGTTGATCCTCATGGGTTCACCTCGATTGTGGCGCGAAAAGTTGAAATTCGGAGATGGTGGGACCACCTTTGCCTTCGGTAATGTGGAGACGAACGATGCGAGCGGTGACCGGAGAAAATTTCACATCGAGTTTTTGGCCGATGTTGTTGCCACGGTAGAAGCTTTTCCAGTCGTTGCCGTCCTTGTATTGCAACTCGAAGGCTTTTACGCGCGCGCCAAACTGCACGCATTCTTGAATCACGGCGCGGTCAAACGTTTGCGGCGCGCCGAGGTCCACTTCGAGCCAGCAAGCACCGATGCTGGCGTCGGTCGCCCAGCGCGTGCCATCGTCGTCATCCACGGCTTTTGCGGCGCCGTATCGGGGATCGTTCTTGAAGACATTGGAGGCAGTGGCTTTCTTGCCAGCGGTCAGCGAATCGCCCCCCACGTTGATCGGCGCGATTTCGAGGGCGGGACGGTCGAGTTCAAGCGCGATGATGGTATCAATCGCGTGACGATCTGGTTTTGGCACGGCGATGATGAGGCGCTCGTCGGTTTGCTGGATGTCGGCTTTACCGCCGGTGAGGACGGTACTTTTGACGATCTTGGTGGGCAATGCGGGCAAGACGAGTGTTTCCTCTGGCCATGCCGTGATGTGAACGTAGAGGGTATTGCCTTTACGCGTGGTGGCAACATGTCGAGTGGGCTTGTACGGACCGCCGCGAGTGCCGTAGATGCTCTCGCCGTATTTGGCCAGCCAGTCGCCAATTTCCTTTAGGCGGTTGGCCTGTTCGGGGTCAATCAGACCATCCGGTCGCGGGCCGACATTGAGCAACATGTTGCCGTCGCCTCCTGCGCAGCGAATCAACATCAGCAGACAATCGGCGAGCGGCTTCACGCCGTCCTTTTCGCCGCCCCACGCCCAGTGGTTGTGTGCCGAAATCGTCATGCACGATTCCCAAGGGCGTTCCATGTTGAATTTGTCGATGCGTTGTTCGGGGGTGTCGTAATCGCCGCAGCCGCCGCCGGCGCGGTTGTTGATGAGGATATCGGGTTGGAGCGTGCGGCAAACGCGGATGTTTTCGGCGCCCTCGTCCTTGTCAAACATTTGCGGCACGTCAAACCACATGGTGACCAACGGTCCGTAGTTCTGGATCAACTCGGTGACCTGCGCACGGAGGTAACGACGATAGGCAACGATATCGGATTTTTCGCGTTTGACCTTGCCGCCGGGACTGGTGAGCGGGAAGTCGGGATGATGCCAGTCGCAGACGGAGTAGTACGTGCCGAAGGCGATGCCTTGTTTGCGGCAGGCAGCACTGAGTTCTTTGACCACGTCGCGTTGGAAGGGCGAGTTCATGATGTTGTAGTCGGTCTGTTTCGTGTCCCAGAGGCAGAACCCGTCGTGGTGTTTCGTGGTCAAGACGATATATTTCATGCCGGCAGCCTTGGCGATGCTGACCCATTCGTCGGCGTTGAATTTGGTTGGGTTGAACTCCTTGTAGAGGCTGTCGTATTTCTCGATGGGGGTTTCTTTGCCGCGCGACCAGCCGATCTCGTGGCCGGTCAGGCTGACCGGTCCCCAGTGGATGAACATGCCAAAGCGCATCGCCTGCCAACGTTGCAGCGCATCGGGGTCTGGTTTCATCCATGGCGCATCCGCTGCTTGAGCTGATGCGATCAATAATGCGAGCGCAAGGATTTTAGTCATAATGAAATACCTCCTCCATTTCAGACCACCATTCATTTGGGTTGCAATTGGCGATCGGTTGCTGGCACGGCTTGCAGACGGCCCACCAACGTTGCGTTTCCGGGTCAGCCGCCATCTTTGCCATGTCTTTGACAAAATCGTCGCCGCTATATTCGAAGTAGCTGAACAAATAGTAATTGCCGTCCGGCAACTGGCGCAAATAGATGGAATAATTTTGGATGTGGCACGCCTTGATCATTTTCAGCACGCCCGGCCAAACCACCGCGTGTAGGCGTTTGTATTCCTCGACTTTTTCGGGACGGAGTCCGATCACCCAACCATAACGTTTCATTGTTTATCTCCTAGTGTTGTGCTGACACATCACCGAGATGGTTGCCGCAGGTGAGCAACAACACAGCTCCGATGAGAATGGCCAAAGCAAAACGCAGTGTCCAACGCGTTTTTGGACGACAGGCACGCCATTCTTTCAGGATAAGGCCGACGATGTTGCTGAACAACACCAGCATGATCATATGGATGGCCCAGCTTGTGAATTTGAACGCGCCCATCCGCACATGACCAAGATTGTAAAAGAAAAACTGGCCATACCAGAACACCCCGGTCAGCACCGCCATCGCAAAATTCACTGGCAGGGACGCCTTCTCTTCACCTGCCGGCAGTTCGACCAACTCGCCAATGGTCTTATGCTTGGCGTGCAGATAAAGGCAGTAAACCAACGTCGTCAGAAACGCGCCGGTATTGGAGAAAATGTAGATCACGTTGCCCTGCCACATTCCCGCGCCGTGTCGGACCGCCGTGTCGGCAATCGCTTGCCCGGCCTCCAAAGAGAAACCATACACGGCTGACAATACCCCTGCCAAAAATGATAACGCCAACCCCTTGCCTAACGAGAAAGTCTTGGATGCTTCTTGCCCCTGCAAATCCACCTCCTTCAACCGTCCCGCAACGCCACAGAGCGCAATGCCGAGTGTGCCGATAATGACGCCCACCAGAACCCAGCCGCCACCGGGCTTCGACAAGTTTGAGCCGAGCGTACCCTTGACGAGCGGCGGGATCAACGTGCCGAGCACGCTCGACAGTCCGACCGCGATGGCATATGTCAACGAAAACCCAATGTAACGAATGGAGACGCCAAATGCTGTTCCACCGATGCCGTAGGCCACTCCGAGTAAAAACGACTTCAACATCGCGTCGCGGGGCGCTTCTCGCAACACGCACCCGAGTTCCGGTATCGTCAACCACGCCCCGAGAATCGGCAGCAAAAACCAGCAGAAGGCCGCTTGTGTGATCCAATACGTCTGCCATGACCATCGTTTGACCTGTTTCTGCGGCGTGTAACAGGTCGCTGCAAAGATCGCCCCCACCGCATGCAGTGCCACGCCGAGAAATGGATTAGAGGCGACTCTGTCCACTCGTCTATTCCTCCGGTATGTTCAACAGATACTTGCCGTGCTCGCGGACCAGTTTCACGATGTAATCGTAAGTCTGACCGGAGACGCTGCTGCTGACGGAATGGTCAGATTGGAAAATCAGGCCGCCACCGTGGCCGGCGCTCAGGTTGCGGAGCACCTCGCGTTTGAGCGCAGTCGGGTCGCCACGCTCCCACAATTGAATGTCGCTGCCGCCACAAAAAGCGATCCGATGGCCGTATTTCTTGCGGTACGCGCAAAGGTCCATGCCGGCTTTAGCTTCCATTGGGTTGTAGGCATCCAAGCCCATCTCAATAAAGTCCTCGAAGATCGCCTCGACGTTACCGCAGCCGTGGTAAATCACCGGCAGGTTGTTCTTGTGACAGAGGGCAATCATCGCTTTCACTGTCGGCTTGAAATATTCGCGCCAATAATCGGGCGAGAAGAGCAGGGATTTGCGGTAGGCTACGTCACCCCAAATCACAAAGCCGTCAAGGAATCCTCTTCCGGCCTCGATCTCCGCCTCAGCGCACTTGTAATAAAACTCTCCAATCCGTAACAGTTGCTTCCCGAACCGCTCCGGGTATTCGCCGATCCATGTCAACACGTTCATCTGGCCGAGCAACCGGGTCACGCATTCGGACGCCTCGATCATGCTACCATAAACCGGAAAATCGGGGCGCAACGATTTCACTGTTTCAATCCACGGCAGTGAGTTACGCGAAAAACCGTCGCCGACGCCGGCGATCTGGTTGTCGCCACCGCTGTAGAACCGACGCGGGTCGGCGGGATCGTCGAACTCGAACGCTTCGAGTTTCTCGATAGTATCGGTTTCCCAACTGACCTGTTCTGGCATCGGGAAATCGAATCGTTTCCGCAACGTCGTCTCAAAGCCAGTCTTAACCACAACCTCTTCGACATCTTCGCGAAGAATCTCGAACGGTTTGATGTGCGGGTCCATGTTCGGGACGGTGACGATCCAATCCAGGTCGTAGTGGTAGTACGGATTGGCGTCGTCCGGGAGACCAAGTTCCTTACGCCAGCGTTTGATAAAGCCGCCCCAGAAAAAATCGCTGATCGGAACGCGGTCAGGTTCCTCGTGGCGAAGTGCTTTGTTCAGGCGGTCGAGTTTGCGCAACGTGTTTTCCTTGCGCGTGCCGTCGCTTTTACCGATCGTGTCAAACATGCTCATGGTTGTTCTTTCTTCTTCGGTTTCGGCTGCAACCACTCGGCCGGCGGGTGCCCTTTGACATCGGGCAAATACCGGTGCAAAGCGGCGCGCTTGTTTTCGGGAACAAGTTCGTCCCACTCGGTCAACGGTTTGACCTCGGCCACGCGCGTAGCGGTTTTGAATCGCAGGGTGACGATCTGTTGAGGACGCACCGGAAACGTGTACGTTGGCCCGCCGCGAAGCGGCTGGCGATTGCCGCCGAGCATGTCGGTCGACGCAACCTCCCGATGGGGCAAGCGCAATGTCACCCGTGCAGTGCCGGTACGACCGAGACATTCGACCATGCGCAGCTCGATTTCATCGGATTCGCGTCGCAACGCTTCAACGAGAACGTTGTCGCTGATTTGTAAAAATTCTGTGGTCTTTACCGCCGGCAAATCTGACGGTGTGTTGTATTCCCAAGCCCGCTGTTCGACGCGCACCGACGCGAAGTCGCCGGTGTGCGGCAGCAGCGCGTATCGTAGCACATGCCGTCCCTTGCCACTGAGCCATGAATTGGTGTGGCCGCGATAGGCATCGTTTGCGTTGTAAAGATAGATGATGGGTGTGTTGTTGGTGATCTCGCGTCCGGTAAGTCCTTGATCCAGCAACGCGACTCCCGCGCCGTCCATTTGGTAATGCGACCAACGCACCGCCGGGGTGATGCCTTTGAAAAAGCCGGTTAGCGCGGCGTTGGTCGTCGCCCATGAACCGTGAGCAAATCCGTACGGGATACCGCGACGGACTTCGCGCACGGGCGCGACCAGCGGAAACTCGGCGACGACAACTGTTCGATCTGGGATGTCATTCAACTCGGTCTCAAAATCAATCCGTGGATCGTTCCGGTAAAACGTCATCGTGCGCCGCAGTCGTCCTTCGCCGACCAAGGCCGACTCGGCCTCCACCACGGTCATCTCGGAATTGGCGCGGACAGTGAGACGTGGCACGCGCTGGTTGGAATCAGCAAGCCGATTGCGGTCGGGGCGATCCACCATGTGGTCGGCGGAAAAGCCGATTGGCTTTTTCGGCTGCTCGGCCACAATGACGTTGGCGGGGCCGCCAAGAAGTTCCCGGTTGCCGAGCTTGAGGCTGACGAGAGCGCCCGTTGTCGGATCAATCCGGGCCGCGTAGAATTTCGTGCGAATTACCGTCGGCAATGAAATTTCTCTTGGGGCGGGCGACTCGTGAGCAGCGGGCGTGAGCGCCAGCGCAGCGGCGGCGCGCTGGGCGATGTCGAGGGTTGTTCGCTCGACCCACTCGAAACGATCGCGGGCATCCCAGCTTTGTTCGTGCTCAAACACCATGCCACCGGCGGCACCCCAAAGTGTGTTTCGGTCCATGTTCAGGCACATCAACAGCCACGCATGATAAAACGTTTGCGAGGGATACTCGAATCGCCCGCGCAAACTGGCTGCCGTCGCCAACATCTCGGCGGTCTGCAAGAGGTGTTCGCACCGGCGAAACCACGATTTGACGCGCGGGTTTTGGATCCAAAATGCGTTGTAGGTGAATGCCGTGCCGCCGCTCATTGTCGGCAACGAAATTGCGCCCGACTGGATGGACGGCAGGACAGCGTCGAGATAGCGGCTGGGCGTTGTGAACTGCACATCGAACTCAGGCGCCACCTTTTTGAACTGCTGAAGAAACTCCGTTGGATACGGCTTGTAGAACGGCGCGAGGCTGTAATCGCCACTGCCACCGAAAATCAACACGGGGACACCGGCCGGGGTGCGACGTGGCGCACTCTTCAGGTCGGCAGTATCGGGCCGTTTGGCGTCTTTGTCCGGCGACAACGGCCCGACACGGGCACGGATGTCGTCGGCCAGCGCGAGCAACTGTTTTTCCGACAGAGGCTCCTTCGAGCCGAACATCGGGCGCCATTCCAGATAATGGCCGGGACTGATTGCGAGCGTGCGTGTGCCGTTGGGCGATCCCAGCCAGTGCAAAGTGCTGCCAGTCGGATTGAGTCGGCAATAGACCAGTGCATCGAGGTTGAGTCCCGCAACGATCTGCGCCATTTGTTCGTGCACACCGGTCACATCAATCATCCACGCAAGTCGGGGACGCACGCCAAACACCGCCTGTTGCCAACGCAAGCCTTCGACGCCGCATTTTACCAGTGCCTCTCCGCCGGAGAGGTTGATGGTCGGCTCCAGAAAGAAGGCGTTGCAAAGCTCGACGCGGCCTTCGCGGATACGCTGCCTCAACTCCGCAATGCGGTCGGGACGGAAGTTCAGCATCGCAATCAAGTTATTGCACTCGGAGAGCGCAAAATTGTAGTTCGCATCGTCGCGCACCCGGTCGAGGTGGTCGAAGTATGAGTTGGCACAGTAATTCCGCTCCGTGGACCAGTCGGTGAGCCATCCGCAACTGGCCGGATGAAAATTGGGCACGACATACACGGGTTGTGTGTTGGTGCCACTCGCTGTGGCTAACGACACCAATAACGCGCCAGTGATCAAAACGATGTAAAACAGGCTCATGGATATTTCTCCTCGAACTCGTTTTCTAGGTCATGGCGCGGGCTTGCACGCGGGCAACGCAAAGAGTTGAAACTCCGTAATTGTCGGGGCGTCGCTGGCCTCGGTAATGTTCAGTCGGACACGTCGGGCGGTGACTGGCTCAAAGTTGGCGGAGAACTTTGCGCCGGGGTTTTCGCCGTGGCAACAAACTTTCCATTGCTCATCCTGCCAATATTCAACGGTGAATTTTCGGATACGTTTCAGTTCGGGAAACGCCTGTTGGATGACCACCCGGTTGAACGGCTTTGGCTGACCAAGGTCCACCTCCAGCCAGGCGGACTTGATGCCGGCGTCGGTTGCCCAACGGGTCGTGGAGTCGCCGTCCACGGCTTTGTCGGGGCCAAATGACGGGCGGTTGCGATACGTGTTGGAAGCTGTGGCTTTGGCGCCTTTTGTGAGCGAACCCCCAAATGGAACTTGCTGCGATGGGAGCGCGAGCGACGAGCCGTCCAGTTCCAGCGCCACGATCGTGTCGAAGGGGGCGCGTTCGTTTTCAGCAACAGAAATTTCCACGGTATCGGCGTTTTGGCGAACCGTGGCTTTTCCGCCGGTCAACACGCGGTGTCCCACGATTCGAGCAGATATCGGTGGAAATTTCAGTGTGTCGGCTGGCCACTCTAGAATGTGGAGGTAGATCGTGTGATCTTTGCGTGTGGAGACACCCCATACACCCGGTTTGAACGGACCACCACGGGTGCCGTAGATGCTTTCGCCGTATTTGGCCAGCCAGTCGCCCATTTGCTTCAGCAAGCTTACCTGCTCTGGCGGGATTTCGCCGGTGGGCATCGGCCCGACATTCAGGAGCAGGTTGCCGTCGCCACCGGCGCAACGGATCAACATGCCAAGACAGGCTTCCAACGGCTTCACGCCATCTTCCGGCCCTCCCCAAGCCCACTGACCGCGACGGGAAGTTGTCATGCAGGATTCCCATGGGCACTGATCATCATAGGAACCGATTTGTTGTTCGGGGGTGTAGTAATCGGCGTTGGTGGAGAGAATTTGCCGATTGCTGTTGCCGTGGCCAAGGTCGAGGCGGTTGTTGATGTTGATTTTGGGCTGGAGCGATTTCACCAGCGCATACGTTCGCGATTGATCGTAGAGTGGCTCACGACCGTCGTAGTCGAACCAGAGTAAATCAATCGGGCCGTAGTTGCTCAGCAATTCACGCAGTTCCCCCTGCATCCGCGCCAGAAATGCGGCGTTGCGCTCGGTGCGGAAATCCGGGTCGCGCCAGTCCATCGGTGAAAAATACCAGCCGATGCGGATGCCCTGTCGGCGGGCCGCGTCAACCAACTCCGCGCAGATGTCGCGCTTGAACGGCGTGGCGCCGATGTGGTAGTCGCTGACCCGCGAGTGCCACAGCAGGAACCCGTCACAGTGCTTTGCCGTGAGCACCATGTATTTCATCCCGGCAGCCTTGGCGAGGCTCACCCACTCATCGGCGTTAAATTTGGTCGGGTTGAACTGCGTATAGAGATTGTCGTACACATCGGCAGGAATCGGGCCTTTGTTGGGGCAGCGCGGATTGGTGTTGGCACGCGACCAACTGATTTCTTTGCCCGTGAGACTGACCGGTCCCCAGTGAATGAACATCCCGAATCGCGCCTCGGCCCACCACTGCAGGCGTTCCGGATAAGGACGCGGGGGCGATGTTTCCATGCCACGCAGCATGGTTAATGGCACAAGAGCGAACACGGCAACAAGGAGGCTGCACAACCGAATCATGGCAATCACTTTCTACCTTTTTCTTGCCCAACCCGTCTATATCCGCTACGGTCAAAATTGTGTCTTATTCAATCAGAGGTCGAATCAACGTCGGGGCTTATGACAAGCCATTTTCGGGCGTGGGTGTCGAGTTCGACCCGCTCGGTGTGAAGCCCGACCGAACCGGCATTACCCTGCACGAGAGCGGCTATTTGGCCGCCAATACGGACTGGAATTTTCCGAGCGTATTCAGCCCGTTCTGGCGGCTGTACTACAACGAGCAACGCGGTCATTGTGTGCTATTTGACGAACGAATGGTAGAACTGACGCCGGAGCATATTATGTTGATTCCGCCGCACGTCATGTTTCACTGTCTCGGTGCCAATCCAGTAGCGTCGTTCTGGCTGTCATTCAGTTTCACACATAAACTGCACCCGACGATGACGGTGCCGGTGTTGCTGACGCCGCGTGACACGGAGTTGTGTCTTATCCGTGACTTAAAGGAGTTGATTGCCGCCGATAAAACGTGGGAACCAACTGACGCCATCTATCGCAACAGTCTCGCCTTACTGCAAGTCGTCCTCGCGCGCTCAGAACTGTGTTGGCAACCGCCGTTACCGGAAAACCTGGAGCGTGTCCGCCGCCATATCGAGGAGCACTTCGATTCGGTGCTCACCAACGGTCAACTGGCAAAGTTGGCCGGTCTGAGCGAATCCGGTTTCAACCGCGTGTTCAAGCAGCATTTCGGCACGACCCCGGCGCGTTTTGTCATCGAGATGCGGGTGCGTGAGGCGGCGCGGCTCTTGTTACAAACCGACCAAACAATTGACGAGATCGCGGAACAAACTGGCTTCCCGAACCGCGCGTATTTCAGCCGCGTTTTCAAGAAAGTGACCGACGAAGCGCCCGCTACCTTTCGTCGTACGCACCAACCGCAACCCGTTCGGTAGGGAAACGTGGAGCGCAGGTTGTACCCCTAGGAACAGCCACGAGTGTTTGCCAATCTACACGCGTACGGGAACACAGCGGACACTGTATTAAGACTCTAATTGTGTTTTGTTGTGTGCAAAAAAGAATTGCAACTCAATGCGAGGATGGGTATTGGGGAAAGCATTATGAGATTCGGCATCAATACCTTCCTCTATACGTTTCCGTTCACCAACCAGAGCACCAAGCTCTTCAAGACGTTCAAGAAATGGGGATTTCAAACTGTCGAGATTGCCATTGACGATCCCAACGGCTTCGACCCCACCTTTGTGAAAACCGAACTCGACAAGGTCGGACTCCCCTGCGGCTCGGCGTGCGGCTGCTTCGGACCGGACCGTGACCTGCGCGGTACGCCCGAAGCGCAAGCAAACGCCCTCGAATACATCAAGAAATGCATTGACATCATGGTCGTGCTCGATTGTCCCCGATTGATTGGCCCGGTGTATTCGGCCGTTGGCCGCGCCGAGGCCGTCGAGCCGTCGGAGTACAAAAAGCAGTGGAAGACAGTCGTGAAAAACCTCAAAACCGTCTGCAGGTACGCCGAGCAGAAGGGCAAGTTCATCTGCATGGAACCGCTGAACCGGTTCGAGACCGATTTTATCAACACCGTGGACCAAGCGCTAAAGATGATCAAAGATGTCGGCAGCCCCGCGTTAAAGCTGCACTACGACACCTTCCACATGAACATCGAGGAAAAAAGCCAACCGGCCGCCATTCTTCGGGCGGGCAAACATCTCGGCCATGTTCACGCCTGCGGCTGCGACCGCGGTACACCGGGCAACGATCATATTGACTGGAAAGGAATCGCCAGGGCACTGAAGGCCGTGAAGTATGACGGGGACGTTGTGATCGAGTCATTCACCAAAGATGTGAAGGTAATTGCCAAAGCCGCCGCCATTTGGCGCCAAATCGAACCAAAACGCGAGGATATCGCCATCAAAGGCCTCGCTTTCCTCAAGAGGACACTCAAATGAAACGTTTAACTTGTATTCTCACCCTGTTGTTGTGCGCCGCCGGCCTGTTTGCCCAAGAGGAGAAATCTCTCTTCAATGGCAATGATTTGACCGGCTGGGAAGGACGCCCGGAATTCTGGAGTGTCCAGGACGGCGCCATCTGTGGCAAGACCACAAAAGAAAATCCTGCCAAAGAGAACACGTTCCTCATTTGCAAGACGGGCGAGTTCGGCGACTTCGAGCTGCGCGCTCAGTTCAAGCTCGTGCCTGGCGACGCGAAAGGGTTCGCCAACTCCGGCATCCAATACCGCAGCAAAGTCGTCAAACCCGAATATTGCGTCGTCGCCGGTTATCAGGCGGACATGGAAGCGGGCAAGACCTACACCGGGATCCTTTACGAAGAAAAAGGCCGAGGCATCCTCGCCCGACGCGGACAAAAGGTTGTCATCACGGAAGGCGAAAAACCAAACAAGCCGAAGATCGAGGTGGTTGGCTCGGTCGGTAACTCCGACGAAATTCAGGCCTCAATCAAGCAGGGTGACTGGAATGACTACCTTATCATCGCCAAAGGAAATCATCTCCAGCACTTCATCAACGGTAAACAAACCGTGGATGTGACCGATGAGACCGCCATCGGTGCCAAGAAAGGCATTATTGCCCTTCAATTGCACGCCGGACCACCGATGGCGGTTTATTTCCGCAATATCCGCCTCAAAGAGTTGAAGTAGCCCGGCGCCACGGATCACTTCAAGCAGCGATAAATGTAGTCGCTGATATTGGCGGTGGTTTCGAGGTTGAGGGAAGCGGGTGCAAAAAGTGGTGTGTTCATTTTCCCCACAGACGAATGGCTTATCTTAATGGGGGGATGTGACCGCCCATTGTCATCCATGTGGGAGAGGTAAAGGGCTGTGAGGTTGTCGTTGTTGCGTTTAGAACTAAAAACAAGCCAGCGCGAGTCCGACGACCAGTCGTGCCATGAATCCATTGAGTGTTCACGGTTTAGGGAAAGTTTTCGCACGGCGTGGTCGTGGAGCAAAAGAAGATAGATATCGCTTTCCTTGCGGGCGAAGATTCCTCGTTGGCCGTTGGCGCGGCAGAAGGAAATCCATTTCCCATTCGGGCTGTAGCGGGCAAAATACTGGTACAGGTGATTGGCCGAAGCGTTGGGAACAGGCGTCGCCACTCCTCCTTTCCCGCCGTTGAAAGGGACCTGATAGAGGTCCATGGATTCGATGATAAAGTCGTTGAACCCTCTTCGCAGCGATTGGTAACGTGAAAAAATCACATGACTGCCATCCGGGCTGAACGCGGGCATATCTTCATTGAATCGCGGATCACTGGCGCCCGGCAAGGGGGCGATGGTGCCCGTTTCAAAATCGTAAATATAAACATCCGCAGATTTGTACACCAAATCGAACGGCTCAATGATATCGTGGCGGGTCGTCAGTTTTCCCTGTGCACTTTTCACAACAGCCGCGTATCGGCCCTTGGGCGAGAGGGCAACGAAGGAAAAACTGCCAAAATCACGGCCTCCCGTCCGAAATCCGCCACCATTCCGCTGCAAGGTTACGGCTTTGCGGGTCCTTTTTTCGACGCAGTTGAAAATAACCGAATCGCCTGAATAAGCATGGCAGCCCACGCAGGCTCGCTCGACCCGTAGCAAGCGGAGCGGTGCCGTTTGGCAAAGGAATAATTGTTCAATGGACACAGGCGCGCCGGGAATGAAATATAGGGGAACCTCTCGATAAAGAATCCGGTCGTGCAGCGAATATTCTGAAATAACAAAGCGAATGGAAGAACTTTTCGTGGTTTCCCCACGATTCAAGCGGTAAATGGTAAGAGTCAATTCCCGATCATTACGGAAAGCGGCAAGCTCATCCTCATCCGTCTGCCAGCGCATTCTCTTTCGCAGAAGTACTTCCAGAGTTCTCCTGTTCGATTTCAGCTCGATGAGAAATGCGGTGCTGTAATCTTCCGGAACCTCCCATTCCACAATCAAATGTTGGAGGTTGTTGGGGATAACCGCATTGTTTTCGACGCTGGTAATGCGGAGTCGCTCATCGGGGCGTGCGTGGGCGCGGTCGAAACGCGCCAGCGCATTGGTGGCGATGTTGTCCAGCGTTACAATCTCCGCCAATAAAGAAACTACCGCTGGATGAAAGCACATGACAGCGACGGCCAGGAACGACCGACGCTTCCGACTGCGACACCGGGCGACAACAACGGGGTCAATCAAAGCTGCCGGAAATGATCGGCTTCTGCTCGGTCACTTCGACGAGTTTTTCCCGCTGTTCCAAGGTTGGTTCGGCGTACACTTTTTTGGTGTTTGTTTCCATAAACGATGTCCCTTCAAAGAGGAGCACAGGTTACTTGCTGCCGGAAAAAATGTAAAGGCATTATACTTGTTCAAGGCGCGAGAGGACAAGAGGCACTGATATTGAGAAAACCGATCCCGACTTTCTTGAGGGCATAGCCGACCTCTTTCAGATGGTCACCATAACTGAGCATCCAGTGAAACCCCTTCATCTGCTCCAGCAATGTGGCACTGTCGCCGTGAATCTTCACCTCCACCTGTGAGCGACAGATATCGAGGAAGGGGTTGCCAGCAATACTGCCGCGGAAACCAACCCATCTCTTCGAGGCAAAGTCGGGCACAAGAACGGTCGTGATTTGGCCGAGACGCATTTCCACTTTCGGTGCCGCGCCATAGTCAGACTCGAAGTGCGTCAGTATCTTGGTGCGCTCAGCGCGGCGCCCGTCCATCTTGCGCGGCGCAGTGCAGTGCGCCAACGTCACAATGTCACCGTGCGGATAGGTTGGATCGTTCAAGAACACCGGCAAACTGGAAATGTAGTGCAACAGGATGCCGGATGGAATTACCACGAAGTCCGATTCACAGAACGCGAGATAGTTGTCATCGTTGAGCAGGCTCAGTGGCATGCAGGCTGTCGTCTTGGAGATGCCCATGATTGTGCCCATGCAATGATGCACCGTGATCGCATCTGTTTTTGCCTCGTCCATGATGTCTTTGAAGACTTCCGTGAGCACGAATGCGCGCTCGACAAAATCCATCTTCGTGTGCAACGACACACCCCATTGCCGCAAGAAGCGACGCGCATCGTCGGCGCAGCGGTTCACCAGTCCGACGTCCTGATAGGCTGCCTGCAAACGCGGCTCCAGTTCCTTGTAGGGATAATCCACAATGTCCATCTTCCAGAGTTCCCTTGCGATGGTTGGTGCCTGTCGTCCACCGTCGCCCCAGCCGCCGGGACCGCCAATGGCGACGATGCGTTTGCCGAGGGTGTTTTTCAGACCGCTCAACGCGCGCAATCGCCACAGCAGGTCATCGTATTTGTCCACAACCACGTCCCAAACATCCATCCCACTCGGCGCATATTCGTCCACCGTCTTGCGCAGGAACCGTGGATGAACGATCTCGTACCAGAGATACACCGGACCGGGATCGTGGCGGAGGAACATCAGGTTGTGTTGGCCCGGCTTCACCAGCTTCTCAAGTCCCCCGCCGCCGGCGGCATACAGCACCATCACATCATAGGCCATCCCTTCAAGTGCTTTTGCTGCCGCCTCGCCGCTCTTGGCGGCGACCAACGGCAAAAACTCCAGTGGGAACTCCGCTTGTTCCTTCAGTTTTCCCAGTTCAATACCAATGCGAGCCTTTTCCCTCTCGGCGTCGGCGTCGGTCTGAATGCCACCCCAGTTCCGCCAGCTTGTTGCCTCGCGTCGTTTTGGGGTGCTGTATAGCAAGACTGGCTGAACGGTTAGCACTTTCCGTATTCGCTCCGGCCGACGACGAGCGTCCGCCGCCGCAAAACCGCTCAGCGCACCCAACGCCACGCCACCCGCCGCCACGGCGCCCACCTGCCACAGAAACTCCCGTCGGGTGAGGCGATGCGCGCAACATTCACACTGACAATACGTATTCATGAGGTCTCCCTCCGATCGTGTTATTCGAAACGCAACCCCATCTGTTTACCGACACTGACAATATGAGCTGCTGCTGCCGCGTATTCTTCGGGTTTCGAGAGGTGTTCGAGCATCAACGGCGGGTTTTGCGGCAGGCGGCTCAGGCGCTGCAGGTACGTCGCGTAATCCAGTGCTCCCTTGCCCGGTTGCACCTCGCGGAAGTGGACGTTCATTTCAACATCCCACGTCAAGTCTTTCGCATGGCAACTCACAATCCATCGGCCCAGCTTGTCGAAACATTCGGTCAGCAAGTCGCCGTTACGGTAAAATTTCTCCGGGCTGTTGACGAGATTGCACGGATCGAGATGAACGCCAAACGCTTCGCGATCCACAGCCTGCAACATCTTCAGGTAACAGTCCGGGCTGTCCGGCATGGTCCACCCCATCATCTCGTAACAAAACTTCGCCCGCCTCGGTTTCACCGCGTCAATGATCTTGCGAGCGTTCTCCACGGCCGCATCAAAAAACCTCGGCGTCAGATTGTCCGGGTGCGGTCCGTACCAGTGCGTCGTGCTGAACGAGCCGGCAATATCCACACAACACAGTGCGCCAATGGCATCCGCCAGCGCGAGACCTTCGGTGACATTCTGCAAATTCTTTCGTCGCTTCTCCGGGTCGGCATCCAGCAGGTTGCACCAGCGACCTACTTCCGCAATCACCACATCGTGTTTTGCAAACGCCTGTTCCAGCGCGCGAATTCGATCCGGCTCTCCCAACGACACCTTCGGGCAATACGCCGCCCGATACCCCAAGCGACGATGCGCCAGAGCCAACTCCTCCGGGGCGTCCGTCCTGGCAAACACGGGGCCACCGAGACGCAACGCGCAGGGGCTGTCCGTTTCGCTCCTCCCCAACGGCAGACCACCCGCCAGCGCGACCAATCCGGCGGAACAACGGAGGAATTCGCGACGGTTCATGAGCGGATTTGTAGCGCAAAAGACTTGTGAATGAAAGCGACTTTTGTTTTACTCCGTCCGCACTGTAACCACCAACGAAGGAGACATCATTATGTCACAAAGACCTCTCAATGTCGGACTTGTCGGCGGCGGTAAAGGCGCCTTCATCGTCCATCCGCACCAACGCGCCATTCACTTCGATGGCACTCGACGGGTCGTGGCGGGCGCGCTGTTCCCGGACCCCAAAATTGCCCTCGAAGAAGCGGCCAACTGGCCTTATCCCATCAAAGGCTACGGTTCCTATGACGAAATGATCAACGATCAAAAGAACCTGCCCGATGACCAAAAACTCGACTACATCCTCATCGTCACTCCCAACTTCGTCCACTTCGATCCCGCGATGAAGGCCCTCAACGCCGGCATCCCGGTCTTTTGCGAAAAACCGCTCACCGTGACTCTCGACGAAGCCACCCAACTGGTAAAGACAGTCCGCAAAAAGAAAATCCCGTTTGGCGTTGCCCACACCTACCTCGGCCACTGGACCACTCGTTTCAGCCGTTACATCGTCCGCAGTGGTCTGCTCGGCGAAGTCCGCTGGGTGGACAGCTACTACCTCCAGGGCTGGCTCGCCACCAAGCTCGAAGACACCGGCCAGCAACAGGCCTCTTGGCGCGTTGACCCCAAGAAAGCCGGCGGCAGCGGTTGCGGCGGCGACATTGGTACCCACGCCCTCATGCAACTGCGCTACGTCACCGGCCTCGAAGTCGAGGAAGTCTCCGCCAACCTCGAAATTTTCGTCAAAGGCCGTCCCATTGACGACCACTTCACCGCCTATTGCCACCTGAGCAATGGCGCCAAAGCGCTCGTTCGCGCCTCGCAGATCTGCGTCGGCCACCTCAACGACCTCGGTATCGAAGTCAACGGCACCAAGGGCAGTTTGCTCTGGCGCCAAGAAGAGCCCGAACAGGTCACCATCAAACTCATGGGCCAACCCGACCGCGTGTACTTCCGCGGCGCCGTCACCCCCGGCGATGGATTCCTCCCGAAAGATGTTCCTGCCGATCTCATGGCCGAGCCAACCATCCCGTCCGGGCACGGCGAAGCGTTCCACGACGCCTTTGCGCGGCTACACCGTTGCTTCGAGGCCGATGTCCGCAAATACAAAGCCGGCCAACCGTTCGATTGCGACGGCTCAAAGTATGCCAACGTCGAGGACGGCTGGATGGGCATGGCGTTCATCAAGACCTGCATCGAATCCAGCGCCAAGAAAGCCGCTTGGACAAAGATGCCGAAGAAAATCTGATCACCCGCTCACAACCCGGTAGGGGGCGCACGAATGTGCGCCCCCACCCTTTTTCACCATGCGCACATTGATTCTTCTCCTGCTCGCCGCCTTCAGCGCCGCCAGCGCCGCTGAAACACGCACCCTTGGCCGCGTCTTCCAGAAACTCAAGGCGGGTGATGAAGTTGCCATCTGCTATTTCGGCGGCAGCATCACCGCCGCACCCGGTTATCGCGTCAAAACCTTCGACTGGTTCAAAAAAACATTCCCCAACGCCAGACTCCGCGAAATCAACGCCGCCATCGGTGGCACCGGCAGTGACCTCGGCGCGTTTCGTTGCGGCCACGATGTCATCGCCCACAAACCTGATCTCGTTTTCGTCGAGTTCAGCATCAACGACGGCAGTCCCGTGGATGACTTCCACAAAGCCACCATGGAAGGTATTGTCCGTCAACTCTGGCTCTCCGAAACCAAACCCGAAATCGTCTTCCTCTACACCACCAGCCGAGACCTGAATTGTCGCCGCGGCAGCCATCCCGCCGTCGCCCGCCACTACGGTATTCCTGACATTGACCTCCAGCCGCCGCTGCTCGAAGCGCTAAAACGCCCTGACCTCCCCCAACCCACCGAGGAGCAACTCAAAAACCCGAAACTCAACTGGAATGCCAAAGGCCAGGTTTTCATGAACGACAGTGTTCATCCCAACGACCTCGGCCACACCATCTACGCCGACACCATCATCGCCTATCTCAAGACACAGATGGACGCCGCACCCTCGCCGCTGCCTACCCTCCCCGCACCGCTGGTCAGCGACGAATTTGCCAGCGCCCACCTCGTCGCGCCGACCGCTGCGAAGCTCACCGGCGACTGGGAAATCCTCCCGGCCGTTCCGGGCAAACGCTACCGCGATGGCACCATCAACGCCCGCAAGCCGGGCGATTCCCTTGTTTTCGAATTTGAAGGGACCGCGCTCGGCATCTTCCAAAACGTCCAAAAAGACGGCGGCAAATACGAATGGACCGTTGACGACGGCAAAGATGATCCCGCCGACAAAACCTACGGCGGCCCGAAAGGCCGCAAACACGGCATCGTTGATACCGCCCCCGGCCCGTATTTTCCGCGCGAACACTACGCCATGCTTACCTGCGGCCTTGCTCCCGGCAAGCATACACTGAAGATCACCATCTTGCCCGAACATGACAAAACAAGCACCGGCCATCGCCTCCTAATCGGTTACTTCATGGTAGCCGGCCATTGACATGCAGCACTCAGGCGTCTTCTCCTTTTGACCGCAACGAGCCGCGCTGAGACGGCGCCTATCATCTTCGATACCGACATGAACAGCGATTGCGACGGCGCTGGCACGTTGGCCATCCTGCACGCGCTCGTCGACCGCGGCGAGACCTGAGTCCTCGCCACTGTCGTCAGTTCACCCTATAAAAAATAGAAAGCCCCGATCTCGAAACGATCAACCGCCACTACGGACATCCTGACCTGCCCATCGGCATGCCCAAACGCGACGCCGTGGACAGCCATGCCGGCCCCCAAATACGCTCGTCAGATTGCCGAAATGCCACCGGTTCACGGCGGAAAGAAACGCCGCTGACAATCCCGTCCGTCGCGCCTACGCGGCCTTGCCTCGCTCCTCCGACACGACCGAGTCGGGCCCCGATCACCACGCTCGACGCCGTCCGTCCCAACGCCAAATTCCGGCACCTTCATAAAAGCGGCGACAACCACATCTCCCCCATCGGCACCCACGAATGGCGCGACCACCCCAACAACCCGCCCCATCGTCGTTGTGGCTGGCTCTCGGTGTCGAAAAGGAACTACAAGAAACGCTGTGCAAATCGCCCCGCAAAACGGTCACGCCCTCCTGACCGTGCCCGCGACATCGCGGCACCAGTCCTGTCCTGGCAATGGTGAAAACCTGCATCAATGGCTGTGTTTCGCACCCACCTCGAACTGTAAACCTAGCGAATTGCAGGCGGAGCTTCTTCTGATCGGACACATCGGACGAAGTTGAAGATACGGACGGCGTCGCCTTGTGGGCCGCGGCCGCGCGGGTACTCGCGCGGGTCGCCCGTTTTCGGATCGCTGCGTTGCGCGCCCGCGCCGTGGACATCGCGCCATGCGTCGCGCATGAAACCGAGGGCGCGGCCAAAAGCGATATAGACGGCAGCGTTGCCGCCTCTTGCCGAGGCGTGCGTGGTGCTGGTCCAGTAGAACGGGTAATCCAGTTTACCGGCTTCGTTGGTAATGGCCGTGCAGTGAAAGATGGGATGAATGGCGGCGGTGCCGGTGGTATCGGGGCTGCGGGTGTAATCCACAATGCTGTGGAGTTCTTTCGCGTTGGGCAGGCGCCAGCCGCCTTTGAGACTGGCGGCGTAGGCAAGCGCCTGTTCCCAGGTCATAGCCGTACCGGAATCGTTCTTCTGCCAGACAAGACCGGTGGCGCGGTCGGTGATGGTACCGTTGCCGTTGTCGTGGAAATCGTTTTGGCCATAACGCGGGTTGCCGCGGACGCAGAGCACAAAGTAGGTTTTTTCCGTTCGACCGGGTGTTTTGACGGGATAGCCTTTGATCCGGCCGTCGGCGAAGTTGACGCCGAACATCTGATTGGAGTTGGCAACATAAAGGGTGCAGGTGGCCCACTGGGAATCAATGACGCGCTCGCCAGCGTTGGGGTCGCCGTAGGCGAATTGGAAAAACCGGGTGTCAAGGAACGGGCGTGGCTGCGTCGGCAGGCGGGTCATGTCCGGGCCGCCGACATCCACGCCGCTGAACAGGATGAGCGAATAGAGTTCTTTGATGGTCGGTAGTCGCCAGTCGTTGTAACCGGCGAATCGGGCGGCATTGAGTTTGTTGGGGTACGACCGGGCCTGGGCGAACGTAAGTTTGTCGCGGGAATCGAGTTTGCCGTCGCCGTTGGTGTCGGGGCTGTGTTGCCAGACCAGTCCCGTATTGAGGTCGTGAACGGTCAGGCCGTCGGCGCTGAGTTGGTAGCGCGGCGCGGGGCCGGGATACTGGGCGTCTTGGCCGTGGAAGGGCTGGCCGGGGTATGGTGGAGCAATCTCGCGGCGGTTATCGTAACAGTCGGTCTGAGCGGTGCCGACAATGAGGTACTGACGGGTCGCGGTGTTGGAGACGCTTAGCGCGCTGGCCGCAAGCAAGGCAAGAACAGTCATGGCAGGATTCCTTACCATATTCGTGCGGCCAGGGCAGGGATTATATGACCGGCGCGGTTGAATTTTGTCCGGGATCAGCCGCGCGAAAGCGACACGGGCAATTTATGTTAGGCGTAATGGCTTGAATAAGCGCGTCTTCCGATCAGTCTCTCATCTGCGATGAGGGCGATTGGAACCATCGTTTTGTTGGTGACACTGAGCGTGTCGGCAGCGGCTGCGACGACCAACGCGCCACTGGCACAGGTCTCGACCAACTATCCCGGACCGATGTTGCAGCGGTTCCTCGACGGCCCGATGCGTGCGGTCAAGGAGATTGTGTTTGCCGTGCGCGTACCGGGCCGCGATCACTGGTATGTCACGTTTGGCAATTACTCGGATTTTTCGGAGTCGCCGGCACAACAGCTCGGTTTCAAGAAAGAGGATGGAGTTTATTGGGGATACGGCGAAGGCGGACGGCTCTGCGCGATGGAACTGCGCACCGGCAAGGTTCGCATATTGCTCGATGATCCCAAGGGCGGAGTCCGCGACCCGCAGGTGCATTACAGCGGCAAGAAAATCCTTTTTTCCTATCGCAAAGGAGGCACTCATCCGTTCCACCTGTACGAAATCAATACCGATGGCACCGGCCTGCGTCAGCTCACCGATGGACCGGATGATGATATTGAGCCGACGTATTGTCCTGATGGCAGCATTGTGTTTTGCTCCTCGCGTTGTCGTCGGTTCGTGAACTGCTGGTACACGCGGGTGGCCACACTCTATCGTTGCGACGCCGACGGGAAAAACGTGCGGATGCTCTCCTCCAACAACGACCACGACAACACGCCATGGATGCTGCCCGACGGACGGGTGCTGTACATGCGCTGGGAGTATGTGGATCGCAGCCAGGTCCACTATCACCACCTCTGGACCATGAATCCCGATGGCACCGCGCAAACCGTATTCTACGGCAACATGCACGGTGGCATCGCCATGCTCGACGCCAAACCGATTCCCGGTTCCGACAAAATCGTCGCCATTTTCTCCCCCGGCCACGGCCGCCCCGAACATCTCGGCCCCGTGACTCTCGTGACCCCCAATCTTGGCCCGGACGACAAAACCGCCGCCCGCCAGATCAGCAAGGGCGGCGACTGGAAAGACCCGTACGCATTCAGTGAGAACTGTTTTCTGGTCGCTCATCGTAAAGGCATCTTTGTCATGGACGGCAACGGGGAGTCGGAGTTGATTTACCAGTTGCCACCGGAAGAGTCGCACCTGCAGGTTCACGAACCGCGCCCGATCATGCCGCGTCCTTACGAGCGCGTCATACCCAACCGCGTCAACCTCACCTGCCCCACCGGCGAGCTTTTCCTTCAAGACATCTATCACGGACGCAACATGAAGGGGGTCAACCGCGGTGACATCAAAAAACTTCTCGTCCTCAAACAACTTCCCAAACCCGTCAACTTCTCCGGCGGCATGGAACCGCTCACCATCGGCGGCTCCTTCACCCTCGCCGAAATCGTTGGCGAAGTTCCCGTCGAACCCGACGGATCCGCCTACATGGAAGTGCCTGCCCTCCAGTCGCTGTTCTTTGTTGCGCTGGACAAAAACGATATCGCCGTCAAACGGATGCACAGTTTCGTTACCGTCCAACCCGGCGAAATCACCGGATGCATCGGCTGCCACGAACAGCGCCAGAGCACTCTGCCCGTCAACACCCGTCTTTCCCAGGCCATGCGTCGCCCTCCCCATCCCGTCACTCCCATCAAAGATGTGCCAAGCGTCCTCGATTACCCGCGCGACATCCAGCCGATCCTCGACCGCCATTGCGTTGCTTGTCACAACCCCGACAAACGCGACGGCGGCGTTGACCTCTGCGGCGACAAAACCTCCATGTACACCATCAGCTACTGGACGATGCGCACCCGCAATCTCGTCAGCGACGCCCGCAACGAAGCCCGCGGCAACCGCGATCCGTACAGCTATGGCAGTGCCGCCAGCCGGCTCATGAAACTCATTGACGGCAGCCACTACAAGGCCCGCCTCTCCGAACTCGAACGCAAAACCATCCGCCTCTGGATCGAGACCAGCGCCACTTACCCCGGCACCTACGCTTCACTCGGCTGCGGCGCGTATTTTGTCAACATGCCCTTCGGTGAGATGCAGCAACGTTGCGGCGCCTGTCACACCGAAAACATCAAAGACCGCAACGGCAAAACCCAGCCTCGCCTCGTCTTCAACCGGGAATGGGGTTACCGCGCCGAACCCTACTCGAATCTCTCGCGCCCTGAAAAATCGCTGATCCTACGCGCTCCGCTTGCCAGGGAAGCCGGTGGATTTGCCCTGTGCAAAGAGGCGACGTTCAAGGACACCAACGACCCGCTTTACCAGAAAATGCTCGCCGCCATCCGCAACGCCCATGATCGCCTCATGGCCGGCAAACGATTCGACATGCCCGGTTTCCGTCCCAACCAGCATTACATCCGTGAAATGCAACGATTCGGCATCCTTCCCCCGAACCTTTCGCCCGATGCGCCGATCGACATTTACGCCACCGATCGCGCCTATTGGGATTCGTTCCGCTACCGTCCTGCCGCTTCCACCTTACTCTCCACCCGCTAACTCCAACCGCAGACAATCAAACATCACCGCCGCCGCGGGGACACCCAGTTTTACCGAGGGCGGACGACCGGGCCGCTCCAGCGTCAGTGTCAACGTGTTCATGCCCTCGCGCAGTTTCTTCGCGTCAAACCCGATCTCCCGCGCCTGATACAATCCCCAAACGCCGCTGCGATGCGCCGCGCCGTCGTGCGGAAGATCACGAATCTGCAACAGTTCCTCACCGTTGAGCAACACCGTTACCGTTGGGCCACGACGGAGAAGATTCGATCCCGACGACGCGAATGCGAGTGTCAGGACCGCTTTGCCAACATGCCGTCCACGCGATTCAAATTGAATCTGCCAAACCGGCAACCGCCATGACAGGTCAGCGTTCTGCGTCACTGCCATCTCGAACGGCAGATCGCGGTCTCTGTTCTTGCCGACCGTGAACTGGATTTCGCTTGGAATCTTGTTCCAGAGTCCCCATTGACGAAAATTTTCGGCAAACCCGAACTCTGCCGCGCTCCGATCGGCCACGCCGATTTGCCAGAGCAACTCCCGACGCGGTAGGGACCAGGTCAGTTTGCCGAGGTTCACGTTGTTACTGACACGAATACCCCGTTGGACGAAAGTGCCGATGATCCCCGGTTTCCAAGCGTAGAGATCGTAAAGCCCGTGGCGGACGGCGCGCAGTCTGAATCGTCCGTCGGCATCGGCCCATGTGTAGTAGCGGTATCCCTGCCATTGCCGTTGCCAATCAAGCGGCGGTGGCGGCTCCTCGTGTGCCGCGAGAATGACACGCCCGCCCGCAGTAATTTCGCCGGTGACGTCGGCGCGAGGGCTGTTGTCAAACCATGGGTACGGCCAGGCGGCCACTTCCTGTGCGGCCCGTCGTTTCGCGTCGGCCCACAGGTTCGTTCCGGTGTTGGCAAACACGAACCACGGCGCAGAAACCTTTGTCCAGGTCGTACTGGAATTGATTCCGCCAGCGCCGTAATGTCCGGCCACATAGTGGCAGAGCAACACCGGTGTCGTGTCGGTTTGATGGACGGTCAACTCCTGATGTTCGGGGCCACCGTTGAGGTGCTCGTGGCTGGGCATCGCGATCCAAAGACCGATCCCGTTGCCCATGATACCGTGTACAATATGCCGCTCATCCATTGGGGCGCTGAAAAAGTACTTCGAATAGATTGAGCCGTCCGGCAACCGGTACGTTGCATCCATCACGGCGGGGGCGCCGCGCATCGCTTCGGGACGCGGCATCGGCATGATCCGCTGGTCGTCCACAGCGGCGATCGTAAACAGCGTCGGATCGGCTCGCAGGCAAAAATCCAACTGGGCCATCTGAAAGGTTCCCGGATGTTTCACGGCATCGTGGCCGAGAAGGATGTAGTTGTAAAAACCGGGATCGCCGTCGCGCAGCACGTAATGCGTTGCCAGCTCAAAGGGGAACCGCGGGTTGACGTTGGTAAAGGCGATCTCCACAAGCCCCGGCTCGCGGCGAACGACGCGGGATTCCCAGATCACACGGTCATTTTTATCCCCGGTGACATACTGCACGTACCCCCTGCCTCCTTTGCCCAACAGTTCGCGCTCGCCATGAGTAAACGACCGCAGCGTCCCATCGCGTTTGTCGAATCGCACTGAAACCTGCTGATTGCTCAGCGTCAGCGTTGTCGCGGTCTCGATCAGTTCCACTGCCCTCGTCACGGCGACGAATCCAAGGAACAGAACAGCCATGATCCTCATCGTCCGGCCCTCTGCGCGTCATACAAGTTCGACGGCTGCCCGGCGGGCATCGGCGAACAAACTCCCATCGTGATCATCTCCGGCCAATCGGGAAACCGGGGTGTTTTGCCGCCGTTGGCGCGGATATTCCAAAACGTCTCCCTCGCTCCCGCATGAGGGCCGCGGTCTCCTCGGCCGCTGCTCTCAAACAACCGCCGCGGGTCTCCCACGTCCAAATCGGTAAACAGATTCTCATACGGCCCGTTGCGATGATGATCAAAGTTCATGGAAAGAGCGCGACCTCGCATGAACACGTTGCCGTTGGCAAAGCCCTCCACCGTCAGGTCATGAACATAACGGGTGCGAATATCGAAGTTTTGAAAGAGACAATCCTGCGTAAGACCGGTTGCCCACAGCGCATGGTGTCCCGATGGCTCCTTGCGACGCGGAGCCACAAATACCACCTGTTCGACCTGGCAAAACCGGCAACCGCCAAGAATGATGCCGTTATCGGCGTCCACAATTCTGACCCGCCGAACCCAGCAGTTCACTGCCCCGCGCATGTGAATCGCATTGAACCCCTCTTCTTTGAGGTGCGGTTTCTTTGGCACACCGGGAAACTCCAGGCTGAGGTCCTCGATACCCGCTTCCTGTACCGTCGGTTCCCAATTCCACGCTTCCGCCTTCCATTCTGGTCGCAGGTCGAGTCGCAGGGCGCGGTCCAACGTCACGGTGTTGGCAGTGACGGTCACCGCGCGCGCCACCCAGTCAAAAAACGACTTGTGCCGCAAGGTGTCCGTGCCGACATCGGCTTTGTCCGCATGAATCTGGCGGCCCAATGCGGGGTCATTGTTCATCGTGAACCGCAGCCAGGTGCCCGCCCGGATCGGCGCGGCATCCTGCAGTGTCACCTGTCGTGTCCCGCGCTTCGCGGCGGTGGCCACCGCGGAAATCCGTTTCCCGCCACGCTGACCGACGATTTCGATGAATCCACCGCCAAATGAATAGGCGCTTTTGGATTCGTCCACGGGGCCTTTCGGATGAATCTGCTGGAGCGATTTGGGGATCACCAAAACCGTCTTTTCCGGCCCTGCGCCGCGCAACACGAGACCGCTTTTCTCGATCCGCACCGTGTCTGTCAACACATACCGTCCCGCTGGAATGAAGATGGCTCCGTTCTCCGTTGCCGCCACGGCCTTGCGAAACGCCGCGGTGTCATCGGTCTTCCCGTCGCCGACGGCGCCAAACGTCTTCACATTTGCCGCCACCGGCACATCTGGCAACGGTCTCTCGCCGCAACGGTATCCCGCCAGCGAAAAATCCGGCACGGTGAGCGCGGAAGCGTTCAGGCAGATCAGCCAAAACAGTGCGTTGCTTGGCAAACGGATCATCGGGTGTGAAGGCGATAGTGATAAAGTTCGGCGCCGACGGCGCGGAGGGCAGCGATCGTTTCGGGGTATGGCGTGTCACAGATGTCCACCAGGCCGATCTGGTAGTTCTCACCGTCACCGCGTCCGGTGGTAGGTTGATCGCGGTACTGGAACCAGTGGGTGCCGACCAGATACGGGTTGCGGAGTGCGCTCTCGACGTACTCGCGGTATTTGCGGGCGCGATCCTGCTGGTTGTCGGCTTTACGCAGGCCGGTGTGGAACATGCCCCGGTCGAGCGCGCCAAAATGAAACTCGCCGATAATCAACGGCAGGTTCAGTTCATCGGGCAGATGCAGGTTTTCAACACTGTACTCGTAACGGTTGTAGCTGATCACGTCGCAGAACTTTGCCGCCGCCAGGGCCGCGCGATCGTTGACCCACGCGAACCGGCAACCGAGATAAAGCTGGTTCGGCGCGACTTTTTTGAGTTCCTCACGAATGGTCGAGAAATAGGTCTCGGCGGTCTTTGAGTAAAAGGCGCGAAGATCGTCGCCTGCTTTTGAAATGTCGGGCGCCGCGGTGCTGGCTTGCATGGCTTCCCAGGAGGCATATTGGGCGCCCCAGGCTTCGTTGAGACGAGCGATGTCGCCGTACTTCGCCTTGAGATCGGCAAGGAAAACCCGTTTCGCCACCTGATTGGACGGCGAGCAGAGCGCGGCAACGGCCAGCGAGGTGTCGTTGCCCCACCCCAGTTCATTGTGGACAAAATAACCGATACACCACGGGTCGCCCACCGAGCGCTCTTTTTCTTTCTCGATGGCGCGACGGATGGATTCGCGGAACGAGGGATCAAACACGTCGGCGAATTTACCCCAATATCCCTGCGAACCTTCCAACTGTCGGGACCAAGGACTCAATGTCGCGGTGTAGGGGGTTTTGCGCAGGAGGTAAATCTCGCTGTCCGACCAGTTGGCAATGGTGTTCATCCCCCAGCTATGAAGACGGCGGTGGCTGATCTCGGCGTGCGCCTTGCGGTAGTCCTCGCCGTATTTGCGCCGTAGATTCGCGGAACTGAAATCGTAGGTCCGGTAGGCACCGCGATTCTGGTAATAACCGTGCGGCGCCCAACTGGCTTTGCCGTAAAACGGGCTGGTCGCCGGCAGAGCACGAAAATAATGTTCGCGATCGGTAATCGGCGTTGCCGCCTCCATTCGCACGCAATCCGTTCCGTGCGACCAGAACAGGCAGCCTTCCGGGTCCACCAGCCACCATTTACCCTGATACTGCTGGATACGGAAAAAACCCGTCGCTTTCAACTGTGGCCCAGATTTCCAGCCGCCATATTGGTTCCACTCAGCAGGACCAGGATGCGCGGCGAGGTCTTTCTCCTCGGCGTCGCGTCGCGCGGTAAACTCCTCCAGCGAATGCACCTTGCCCGGCCAGTCGCGGTGGATGAACTGACCAAATTCGTCAATAAATGGAAAAAACTGTTTTGCGTCGAGCGGTTCGACTTCTCCGACCGCGCGGACATTGGCAATCTCAAAGGCGTGCGGGCGTTTCGGTTTGCCGACAAACACGAGCACCTGCGTGACGTTGGCGGGATCGAATTTCTCCGTGGTACCGGGCGCGCCTCGCATCCCAATCAACGGCGGGGCGCCCACCACGCGAATAGGGAACGTGGAAAACGTGACACGCAACGTTCCGTTGGAGCCGGGATCGAGTCGGAGACTGCCAGTCACGCAATGTTTGTTGCCGTCAGCGCCCGGATTGTCCACGCGACAAGAGACCGTGACCGCCTCGGTGCCGACGTTCCGCACGTCGAACTCAACCGCCTGTCGCCGCGACAAATCCCACCGTCCTTGCGGCGCCACCAATGTGACCCCCGGCCACTGGCTCTTGTGGCCGGTTTCAATGCGCAGCGTCGAGTCGCGGACAATCCGGACCGTCGCGTCGCTGGTCTTCACAGCCGTGGGATCAAACGCCAGTTTCTGAGCCTCGGCAGCGAACACCCAGAAGACTGCAACAAAGACAAAGATGTGTTTCATTTGACCTGTACGGTGGTGTTTTTGTTGTTGGTATCCAAGGTAAACGTCCCCTGCCAGTAGGAACACTCGATCTGGTAGTCGCCAAGAAAACCGCGCACGGTAACCCTGCCATTGGCGTCGGTGGCGGTCTTAATCTCGCGCGTCCACCATTCCGTCTTGATCAGACGCAGGAGCACGTCGTAAGCCGGTTTCGGCGTCATATCTTTGCGAAGCAACCCGGCGGGAGCTTGTTTCCAGGCGCGGTAATCGCTGAAGTCCCACCAGGTGACAGCCTCCACCGACGGGTGGGAAAAAAGGACGCGATAGAACTCCTCGACTTGCCGCGCCTGTTCCTGTTCGTTGTCGGGTTGGGACAGGATTGTGGTCTCGGTGAAATGAAGCGGTTTGCCAAGCTGGGCGTATCGTTCGCAAATGTCCCACACCCGTTTTGCGCCCCAGTAACGACCGTGCATGTGCGATTGGATGCCGATGGCATCCAACGGCACGCCGGCGTCGAGGCATTCACGGACGAGATGATGGAAGTTTGTGCCGAGGGAAAACTCGTTGAGGATGAGCGTGGCTTTCGGATCGGCGGCGCGCGCCGCGGCAAAGGTCTGGCGGATCAACTCGCGGCGGCCAAGGGCGCGACAGAGCGCGCCAACCGCATTGGTTGCGTTGGCCATGGTAATCGGCTCGTTCAACACATCCCAAATGCGAATCGTCCTTTGGAACGCCACCATGTCGCGGCGAATCCGATCCAGTTGAAGCCGAAGAATCTCTTCGGTCCCCTTCCCTTCCAGCCACCGGGGCTGGACCATGTGCCAGCAGAGCGGATGCCCCTTGACACGGATGCCGTTCTCGACGCACCAGTCGGCCATCCGCCGCAGTTTCTGTTCGTTCGGTTTGCCCGGCTCGTGTTCGTAACTGCCCCAGTAAAATGGGAGCGTGGCATAGTTAAACAACGCGGCAAACTGCCGTTGATAGGCGACCTGAAGCGCGGAAGAATCCGCAGGATCAAGGACAAACGCATTGCAGCCAAACAGAAACTTGTGTCGCGTCTGGCGAATCGTCACCGGTTGGCTGCTGAGCGGCGAACCGTCGGGCGCCAGAACGGTAAAGGTCATCTCCGCGGTTCGATACTGTCGAATCCGTTGCGCCACGGCCTCTGTTGCGAGCGGATCGTCCGCGCGCGCCGCGGCGGAAAAAACGACCGCCGCCATGAGGACACATGCGATTCGGTTCATGGCGGCGGTCGGGGATTACGCGGGTTTAGATGAGTTTGTCGCAGCCGGTGGCGATCGGTTGGAAGATGCCGGGGCCGGGTTTGAGTTCCTTGGGAACGAGGTCCAGTTGGGAAGCGTTCAGCAACCAGTCCCACGAGAAACTCTTGCCGGTATAACCGGCGATGCGGGCACCGATGGCGGTCAACGTGCTCTCGGCGATGCGCACGCCTTCGTTGAGCGGTTTGCCGGCGCGGATACTCTGGATGAGGTCAATGTGTTCCTGATCCATGCCATTGACGTGTTTACCCTCGTACCGCCAAGGGTTTTCGCCCTCGATGCGGCTGGCGCAGTCGCTGGTGCCCTTGGTGCCGACGATCTTCTCACCGTTGCGTCCATTGCCGGGGCCGTGCCCGCTGAAACTAAGGCAGCGAGCGCCGTTGGGATACTCCAGTTCGGCAACCAGATGGTCCCAAATGTTGCCGTTGTATTTTTCCCAGCCCTGTTCGGTGCCGTTGAACATCTTGCAGACCTTCTTGGCCTGCTCGCTGTAGTCGCGGCTCTGGCGGCCACCGACAGCCATGAACTTCTTGGGCGGGCCGTTAAAACACCAGTTCAGCACGTCAATGTTGTGGATGTGCTGTTCGCAGACCTGGTCGCCACTCAGCCAGGTGAAGTGGTACCAGTTATGGCATTGCCATTCCAGTTCCGTCTCCCCCGGATTGTCGGCGCGGTACCAGATGCCGCCGCCGAACCAGTAGCACTGGCCGCCGATGAGTTCGCCAATCTGACCGTCGTGAATGCGTTTCATCAGCTCGACGCGGCTGAATTCGTGCCGTCGCTGCGTGCCGGCGACAATGGCCAGACCTTTTCGCTCGGCGATTTTGGAGGCTTCAATGACCTGACGGCACCCCACCACGTCGGTGGCAACGGGTTTCTCGGTAAAGATGTGTTTCGGCTTCGGCGCGTTGACGGCAGCCAGCATCTGACGACCACGGAACGCGGGCGCGGTGGCCATCACCAGGAGGTCACAGTCGGTTCGCGCCAGTTTCTCATGGCAATCAAACCCCCAAAAGATGTGGTCATCTTTGATGTTAATTCGTCCCTCGTATTTCTTCTCCTTGCGGAGTCCCTCGGCGGCAGCGCGAGCCTTTTTCTCAAAAAGGTCGGCGACGGCGATGACTTCGACATCGGGATCGGCGTTGAGATTCTGGCGAATGGCGCCGGAACCGCGCCCGCCGCAACCAAGCAGGCCGACCTTGATTTTACCGGTGCCGATAGCGTGAACGGATTTCATGGCGCCGGTGACCATGGCGGCGGCGCCGATTGTTTTGGTAACAGGGTTCATGGACATGGGAAATCTCCTTTATCCTTTATTTTTTGCTCTTGGCAGGTTCCGGTACCCAACCGGGCAGTTGATATTTGCCCGGCACCGCGACCGGTGCCACGGGTTTGGAATCCGTGAGTTTGAGATCGTCGGGCGGCAACAGGTTCAAGGTGCACTTGGTGGTAAACCAGGCGCGTTTGAACTGGCGTTGTGAATAGGCCGATTCGCGGGCCATGATCGCGCAGAGAGTGCTTTCGGCAATGCGTTGGCCTTCGTTGAGCGGCGTGCCGCTGCGAATACTCTTGATGAGGTCAGTATGCTCCTGAACGTACGGATCGGGATTCGGGCCGGTGTATTCCCAAATCTTGTTGCCCTTGTAATCGCTGATCAAACCACAGCAATTACTCCAGCCCTTGGTGCCGGCAACACGTTCGCTGACGCGGTGGTCGGCGCCTTCGATTTGCCGGCAGGTGCTGATGGTGCGAACATCGTTGGGATAGAAGAACTCCGTGCCGAAGTGGTCGTAGATATTGCCGTACTCCTCGCCCTTGCGGAACTGGCGTCCGCCGAGAGCATGGACCGATTCCGGCAGAGCGTTGAACGCCCAGTTAATCACGTCAATGTTGTGGACATGCTGCTCGACAATGTGATCGCCGCTGAGCCAGGTGAAATACAGCCAGTTGCGAAGCTGCCACTCCACGTCGCTCTGGCCGGGCAGGCGTTTGCTGACCCAGAGACCGCCCTGGTTCCAGTAGCACTGGGCGGACATGATGGTGCCAATGGCGCCGTCGTGGATGCGCTTCATCGTCTCGACATAACGCGCTTCGTGGCGGCGTTGGGTGCCGGCGACGACAGCAAGTTTTTTCTCGGTGGCTTTCTGTGAGGCGGCCAGCACCATGTTGACGCCCGCCATGCAAACGGCAACGGGTTTCTCCATGAACACATGTTTACCGGCCTCAATGGCGGCGGCAAAATGAATGGGACGGAATCCCGGTGGGGTGGCAAGGATCACCATGTCCACTTCGGGGAGCGCGAGCAGTTCCTTGTAGGCGTTGAGCCCAACGAAGCAACGATTGTCGGGAACATTGAATTGTTTCTTCAAGCCTTCAAGGCGATCCTTGAAAGCATCGGCCAGCGCCACAATTTTGATCCCCTCGGCGGCTGACACGCAATTTTTCGCCGCGCCCGTGCCGCGACCGCCGCAGCCGATGACGCCGACGCGAATGGTATCGGTGGGGGCGGCCCAAACCGCGCGTGGCAACACGCTGGTAAGCGCGAGGCTGCCGGTGATGACGGCCGAGTTCCGCAGGAACTGGCGTCGTGTGAGACTGTTTTTTCCTGGCATGATCTTCTCCTTTTGTTGTCTGGCAATTACGAAACGCCTGAAAAACTCGGCGCAGGATACCAACCCTGTTCGGAATTGCAAGTATTCAGACATCTCGCGCGCCAGCTTATTCAACCTTTTCCTTTTGCGCTGGCGCAGCAACGTTCCCGATAATGGTGACGTTGTTTTGCTTCCTCAGATTGTTCGCTCGCGACATTTTCAAAAGAGAAGCTTGCGCGACGCGGAGGAGTTTGTTAGGTTCCGCGCGCTTTCGAGGGTGCGCTCGTAGCTCAATTGGCAGAGCAGCGGACTCTTAATCCGCGGGTTGTAGGTTCAAGTCCTACCGGGCGCACCAGTTTCTGTCGCCCGTCCCTTGGAAGAGATTACCGAAAGTTGAAGTTTTGTGTTGCCTTGCGGCGCACAAACACGCTAAATGCGCCTGCCAACGAAAGGCAACCAACATTACATGAATCACTACGGACTCGAAGACCTCGGCATTAAACAGCCCGGTAAGGTTCAGTGGAATCTTTCGGTGGCACAACTCGTCGAGGAGGCCATCCGCAACGGCGAAGGCATCCTGACCAATAGCGGCGCGCTCAACGCCAGTACCGTTCCGCGCACGGGACGTTCTCCGCGCGACAAATGGGTCGTGGATGCCCCTTCCATCCATGACGAGATTTGGTGGAGCAAGGTCAACACCCCCATGCCCGAAGAGACCTATCTCCGTCTTCGCGAAGAAGCTTTGAACCATCTCAACGGACGCGACCTGTACGTGGTGGATGCGACGGTCGGTGCCGATCCGCGTTATGAAATCCCTCTTCGCATCATCACGGAATACGCCTGGCATGCGTTGTTTGTGAAGCAACTGTTTCGTCGCCCCTCCATGGAAAAACTGGCGACCCATGTGCCCGAGTGGACATTGATCAACGCTTGCAATTTCGAACCGGACGCGAAGAAGTATAATCTCAACAGCAACGCCGCCATTGTGCTCGATATTCCGCGCAAGACCATTCTCGTCACCGGCTCCAAATATGCCGGTGAAATGAAGAAGGGGGTCTTTACCGCGTTGAATTACGTCCTGCCCAAAAAGGGCGTGCTCTCCATGCACTGTTCCGCCAATGTGGGCAAAAATGGGGACGCCGCTCTGTTTTTTGGTCTCAGTGGCACCGGCAAAACCACTCTCTCGGCCGACCCGAATCGCGACCTCATCGGTGACGATGAGCATGGCTGGAGTGACTCGGGCATCTTCAATTTCGAAGGCGGTTGTTACGCCAAGTGTATCAACCTGACGCCAGAACGCGAACCGCTCATCTGGGAAGCCATCAAATTCGGTTCCGTCATTGAAAACGTCGTTGTGGATCCGGTTACGCGACTACCGGACTACAAGGACGCCTCGATTACCGAAAACACCCGTTGCGCCTATCCGCTCGACTACATCCCGCACGCGCTCCCCAGCGCCATGTGCGGGCATCCCACGGCGATCATTTTCCTTGCCGCCGACGCCTTTGGCGTGTTGCCGCCCGTGGCGCGGCTGACTCCCGAACAGGCCATGTATCACTTCATGGCAGGCTACACCGCCGCCCTTGCCGGAACCGAAACCAACCTCGGCAAAGACCCGGTGCCGACCTTCTCCACCTGTTTCGGCGCGCCCTTCCTGCCGTTGCCGCCCGAAACTTACGCAAAAATGCTGGCCGAGAAGATGAAAAAACACAATGCCAGGTGTTACCTCCTCAATTCCGGCTGGGTCGGCAACGCCTTCGGCCAGGGACCGCGCATTCCGCTCAAGATCAATCGCGACAACATCACCCAAATTCTCGACGGCACCCTCGACAAAGCCGACTTCCGGATGGACCCGACTTTTGGGTTTGAGGTGCCCAAAGCTCTCCCCGGCGTCCCCTCCGAATTCCTGGCGCCGCGCTATGGCGCGAAAGACCCCGCTGACTACGACCGACGCGCCAAAGACCTGGCCGCCAAGTTCGTAAAGAACTTTGAGATGTTCAAAAACGCGCCTCGCGAGATCATCGAGGCAGGGCCCCGCCTCTAGGAGACAACCCAGAGCAAACGCAAGAAAGAATCCGTCATGAAACGCCCTCTCGGTTGGCTGCTAACAATCATCCTCGCGTTAGGCGCACTCGCCGTCGCCCAGGAAGAAATCGTTGACGGCGTCGCCGCGATCGTCAACGACAAGGTCATCACCTACAGCGAAATCCGCGAGTTCGTTCAACCCATTGTCCAGCAGCTTCGACGCGAGTACAGCGGCCAAGAATTGATCGAGAAAATCCGCGCTGCCCAAAGGGATGCCCTCGAAAACCTGATTGACCGCACCCTGATCCTTCACGAATTCAACACCAAAGGGTATTCCATCCCTGACTCGATCATCGAGCAGCAAATCAACGAAACCATCGCCAACGAATACGGGGGCGACCGCGCCGCCTTCATCAAGACTCTCCAGGCACAAAAACTCACCTATGCCCAATACCGCGACAAAGTCCGAGAGCGCACCATCATTCAGGCCATGCGCAACCGCAAAAGCCAACAGGAAATCGTCGTTTCTCCCTACAAGATCGAGCAGTACTACAAAGAGCACCTCGCCGATTTCAAAGTGGACGACCAGGTCAAACTCCGCATGATCTTCATCAAAAAGACCACCCCCTCCACCAACACCCCCGACGACGACCCGCGCCGCCTGCTCGGCAACGAAATCCTGCGCAAACTCGACAGCGGCGCCAAATTCGAAGACCTCGCCAAACAGTACTCCGATGCCAAAGAAGCCCAACAGGGCGGCGACTGGGGATGGGTGGGCAAGGATGCCCTCCGCAAGGAGTTGAACGAAACCGCTTTCACCCTCAAACCCGGCCAGCACAGCAAACTCATCGAAACCAAGGAAGGCTTCTATATCCTCCAAGTGGACGACTTCAAACCCGCCCACACCAAACCCCTGTCGGAAGTTCGCAACTCCATCGAAAAAATCCTCGTCGAAGAACAGCGCGCCAAAATGATGGAAAGCTGGATCAAGGAACTCCGCGCCAAAGCCTATATCCGCTTTTTCTGACACCATGAGCGCCCGCCCTCGCATCGGCATCACGCTGGGCGACGTTGCGGGGATCGGCCCCGAAATCGTCACCGAGGCGCTCGCTTCCTCACAACTCGATCCCCGTTTCGATTACGAAATTATCGGCAACCCGCAAACACCCCATCGCACTGACGCCAAAAAATGGGTCGAGGAAGGCGCCCGCCGATGCCTCCGCGGCGAACTGGCCGCCATGGTCACCGCCCCCGTCACCAAAGAGCTTGTCGCACCCTTTCCCGGCCAAACCGAACTCCTTGCTCACGTGGCGCGACGAAAAAAGTTCGCCATGATGCTCGTCGGCGGCCCGCTTCGCGTCGCGCTTGTCACCATCCACGAACCGCTGCGCCGCGTCCCGCGCCTGCTCACCGTCCGACGCATCCGCAATGTCATTGAACTCACCGACGATTTTTGTCGCCGCCTCGGTATCCGTCACCCGCGCATCGGTGTCTGCGGTCTCAACCCGCACGCCGGCGAAGGAGGCCTGCTCGGCGACGAAGAGCGCCGCATCATTGCCCCGGCCGTACGCGGCACCCGTGCCACCGGGCCGTTGCCTGCCGACACGCTGTTTCACCGCCATTACAATGGCGAATTTGATGCCGTAGTCGCCATGTATCACGATCAAGGACTTGCGCCTCTGAAGATGATCGCCTTCGACTCCGGCGTAAACCTGACACTCGGTCTGCCGTTCGTGCGCACTTCGCCCGACCACGGCACCGCGCCTGATATCGTCGGCAAAGGCATCGCCAAACCCGACAGTCTCATTGCGGCCATCAACCTCGCCGCCCAACTCGCCCGGCGCCGATGACCCTCACCGAAGTCCGCCAGCTTGTCGCTGAACTCGGCCTGCGTCCCAGCAAGGCGCTCGGCCAGAATTTCCTCACCGACCAAAACATCCGCGATATCATCCTCCGCCACGCCGACATCCGTCCCGACGAGACCGTCATCGAAATCGGCCCCGGTCTCGGCGCCATCACCGAAGAACTTTTCAAGCGTGCCCGACGCCTCATTGCCATCGAAAAGGACGCGCGTCTGGCCGATTATCTTCGTCGCCGCTTTTCGGGACTTGAACTGATCCACGACGACGCGGTCGAGGTTCTCCGCGCCGGTTCGCTTCGTTTGACGGAACCGTTGAAAGTTGTCTCCAACCTCCCCTACTCCATCTCGACGCCCGTGTTGGAATGTTTCGTCGAAGGCGTTGTCAAGCCTCGTTCCATGGTACTGACAGTCCAGAAGGAGGTCGCCCATCGGCTGGCCGCCACACCGCGCCACAAGGATTACAGTGCCCTGACGGTGTTCACACAACTCTACTATCACGTCACCATTGCCCATATCGTCTCGCCGAACTGTTTTTACCCGAAGCCAAACGTGGACAGCGCCATTGTCGTGCTCGACCGTCGCGGCACACGGATGATGCTGGAGAAAAACGCGCCGTTTCACGAGATTGTTCGCCTCGGCTTCCATCAGCGCCGAAAGATGCTCCGCAAACTTCTTGCCGCCCGGGAAGCCGACGATGAAACGTTTCATACCGCCGGCATCTCGCCAACCGCGCGTGCCGAGGAACTCAGCATCGAACAGTGGATCGCGCTGGCCAATGCGATGGTCAGGTAACCGGCGGTTGTCCTGTCTGCGCGGCCAATTTCAGCTTGTTTCGGGCGGCTTTGGCCTCTTTGGAGGTGGGCCAGCGTTTGACCAGGTATTCGAGGATGGCGCGGCCAAACTCGGCGTTCTCGGCGCCCGGCAGTTCGGCAAAGTGAAAACCGACGTAGCAGAGATCGGCGGCATCGAGCGCCTTTTCCTCTTTCAAGCGGTCGAGCAACGGAAAGTTGCGGTTGGCAAGCAATCCGTAGAGACCGCGCAGAGCGTGGTCTTCGGCGCGGAGATGAGGTGAAAGATCCTTGGGGGACTGCTTGAGGTTACAGACGCTGAGTTCGTAGCGGACTTCGTTGTCAAAGCTCTCGGTATTGATGAGTTGGCGAAAACACTCGACCGCTTTGGCCCATTTCCCCGCCTTCTTGAACTTCAATCCCATCTCCCGAAGCAGGGTGTCGGCGGCCTTCGGATCCACGTTGCGCAAAAAATACAACAGCGCTTCATAACGATCGTGGCCGCCGGCGAGGTCGCGCGCGGCCAACGCGGCAAACTTCGCCACGGTCTTTTTCTCCACCACCCCGCTGTGTGGTTTCAGGATCTTGGCCAGCCGCCAGGCGGCTTCAACCCGTCGTTCGCGCGCCAGGGCATCGAGGAGCAGTTTGGCGGCCCCCTTGTGACGGGCCAGCGCGCTGGCAGCCATCTCGCTAACCTGCGGGTCCTCGTGCGCGAGCAAACCAAGCATCAAACGGTTGTTGGCAACATTGTCCTCGATGGACAGGCGGCGAGCGGCAAAAACGCGAACCACGGAATGACGGCTGGCGAGCAGTTTTCGCCACTGCGCATCGTACGATTTCGGCAGGGACAGTTTTTCGATGATGTCGAGCGCGTGCTGGACAATCACCGGATCGGGTTCGTTGAGGTATTTGAGCAACGGACGCGCCACGGCATCGGCTCCGGTCCCACCAAGCTCCAACCCTTTCAGTCCCAAGAGGGCGTGGCGGCGAATGGAACCGGACATCTTGGGCGCGGCATACTTCAGCAGCAGGTTCCGAGCATCGGGAGCGCCGAGACAACCGACCAGCAAGAGACAGGAGGTCAGAACCCGTTCATTTTTTCTGACCGGCGCGCTGTTCATAAATTTCACCGTCTGCTTGTGCAGGGTGACCCGTTCTTTGGGCGTCGCATCGCCGATGTGACGGCGCACGGCCTGACAGGCTTCCTTGACCAGTTCCACGTCGTTGTCGAACAACATGTCGAGAATCACCTGAAACGCCGCGCTCTCATGGATTCGGGCGAGGATGTCGAGAAGGACCAGCTTCTGTTGCGGCGTGGCGTGGACAAGTTGTTTTTTGATTTCCGGCAACACATCACCGCCGGCGCGTGCGACAATACCGACCGCCCGCAGTTTTGTCTCCAGGTCCTCGACGTTCAGCAACGGCAGAACATACGGCACCACCGCGGGAATGCTGATGGCATCAAACGCTTCCAACACGTAACGGGTCAGAAGCTGGCTGGCGGCATTCTGAAGCGCCTGGCCGAGCGCTTTCACCACAGCGGGTTCTTTGGGAGCCAATTCCGCCAGCACCATCGCGGCGGCGCACCGCCGCATGCCGTCGGGACTTTCGAGCATCGCGCAGATTTTCTGCAGGTTCTTATCCATGGACGCGCCTCTTCTGGTAGCCACTTCTAACAGATGCGACTCTCGCTTGCAATGGCGGAAACCGTCCGCTAGCATCCCCGCCGCCATGCCACAACCCCTGCGAGACATTCACGACCAACCCTTGTTCGACCTGCTCCAACAGGCGCGGGAGGTTCACCTCCAACACTGGGACGGCCATGCCATCCAACTCTGTTCCCTGTTGAGCATCAAAACCGGCGGTTGCTCCGAAGACTGTTCCTACTGCGCTCAAAGCGCCCGCTACAAAACCGGCGTCAAAGCCGAAAAACTCATGACCGCCGATGAGGTCGTGGTCGCCGCCCGTCATGCCAAGGCGCGAGGCGCGTCGCGGTTTTGCATGGGAGCCGCCTGGAGCGGCGTGCGGGAAGGGACCCGACAATTCGAAGAGGTACTGGCCATCATCCGCGCGGTCGCGGCACTGGACATCGAGGTCTGTGTCACGCTCGGCCACATTACCGAATCGGCTGCCCGCGCCCTGAAAGCCGCCGGGTTGCACACCTACAACCACAACTTGGACACCAGCCCGGAGTTTTACCCGAACATCGTGACCACCCACACATTTCAGGATCGCCTCAACACCATCCGGGCCGTTCAGGCCGCCGGGTTGTCGTTATGCTGTGGCGGCATCATCGGCATGGGCGAGACTGTAGATGACCGACTCCGCATGTTGGAAGTGTTGGCTTCTTTTCGACCGCCTCCCGACAGCGTGCCCATCAACGCTCTGATTCCGATGCCGGGAACGCCTTTGGAAAACCAAAAACCCGTGGACGTGTTTGAGCTGGTCCGAATGATCGCCACCACCCGCATTGCCCTGCCCCACTCGAAAGTGCGCCTCTCCGCTGGACGCACTCTGTTGTCGCGCGAAGCGCAGGCGCTCTGTTTCTTCGCAGGAGCCAACTCGATCTTTTTCGGCGGGAAACTATTGACGGCGAAAAACCAGCAGGAAGACGACGACCTTCAGTTGTTGGCGGCGTTGGGCTTGACGCCGAACCGCGACGGCTCGAATCGCTCCAGCGGCAGCCGCGCGTCGTAGTTGCCCTCCAGGATTTCCAGCCGCGAGCGTTCCGTGGCGGGCAGAAATTGTCCCGGCGGCACAAACATGAAATCCATACCCCGCGGAATCCAGACCCCGTCAATCCGCTTGAAACTACTGACGCCGATCCGCTTGACCGGATTGTCGTCCGCATCGAACGCCTCCACCCGCAACACGGCGGCGTACTCCATCTGTACCCAGATTTTCACCCGCCGATACGGTTCCTTCTCCGATTTCACTTCAATCAGGTAACAATCTTGCCCGCGCGTCCGATCCGTGCCCAATAGCTTTGGCTCCGGCCAATATAAAAACGGCATACCGAGATCGTAATACGTCACCCAGGACTCCATGAACTTCCCCATCCGACGCTCTCCGGTCAACTCCCCCACGCCAGCGAGATAGTACTGCGGCAACTTCTTCTGCGATTGCACAATCAACAGTTCTGTCGGCCCGCTCCGATAAAGCGTCCGCACCTCTTCGGGCAGGTTTTTGATCCAAACCTCCACGGGAACCGTCTTTTGACGGTCCACAAACAACTGTCCCTGTAACGCCAGGTCCTTGCGGGCACGATTCGCCCAGACCCGCTCCAAAATCGTCTCCACCTTGGGCAGCGGCGCTTTTGGCGCTTCAGCTTCCTCCTCCGCGGCCATCCCCATCACCGTCGCCGCCAACCAGGCCATAAGAATCATCCAACGCATGAGAGCTTATCCGAGCACTTTCTCTGTCCGACAGGAAACAATCTTGTTCTCGTGTCCCAGAATCACAATCCGCGCACGGTGCGACCGAATTTGCGCGGGCGTCAACACGGCAAACGCAAGGATGATGATCTTGTCACCCACTGCCGCATGGCGGGCGGCGGCGCCGTTGAGGGAAAGTTCGCCGTCTTTTTTGCCGGGAATAACGTAGGTCTCCAGACGTCCGCCCGTGGAGACATTTAAGACGGAGATTTTCTCAAATGGCAGGATTCCGGACGCCTTCAACAGGTCCGGTCCGATACCGCAACTGCCCTCGTAATCCAGGTTACAGCAGGTCACGCGACCGCCGTGCAGTTTGGCTGAAAGCATGATTCTCATGGTAAACAGTGTGAGAACCTATCAATATGCTCTGCCGCCTGCAACCGAAATGATGGGCACCCGATCAGAGGAGCATATCTGATCGCTGTCACCCTGACAGCAAAAACAATGTGTTGTAGGGCGCGATACCTCCGAAACGACACATGACATCGTGCCCTATAAACCAAGGGTGGCCGTATCACGAGACGCCCAAGGTCAGGGGTACGACGAAAACTCGAATGGCCGCCCAAGGGTATGCGGTTCTACACTTACGGCTGGTCACTGTCAGCGCTTTCTCCTATGCTCCCCCGCCGTGAGTCAATCGGACAACACTGTCACCCGCAGCGCCCGCACCGTGAGCCTTGCCGTACTCGGCTCGCGTGTGCTCGGACTGGTGCGGGAACAGGTATTGGCGTCATTGTTTGGCGCCAGTGAGGCGTTTGACGCTTTTATCACCGCGTTTCGGATTCCAAATCTGCTGCGGGATCTTTTTGCCGAGGGTGCGCTCTCGGCGGCATTCGTCTCCGGGTTCACGCACAAGCTCACCACCGACGGCGACAAGGCCGCCTGGCGGCTTGCCAACCTCGTTCTCAACGCCTTGCTGATTGTGCTCAGCCTCATCACCCTTCTCGGCATCCTTGCTGCGCCCGTGCTGGTCAACGCCATCGCGCCCGGTTTTGTCAATGTCCCCGGCAAAACCGAGTTGACCGTCCTGTTGACGCGAATCATGTTCCCATTTTTGTTGTTGGTGGCGCTGGCGGCGCTGGCGATGGGGATGCTCAATGCCAAGCGGGTCTTCGGGATTCCCGCCAGCGCCTCGATGATGTTCAACATCGGCTCCATTCTCGGAGGCATCGGGTTTGCGTATTGGTTGGACCCGCGTTTCGGTCCGCGGGCGATGGTTGGGATGGCCATTGGTACGCTCATTGGCGGGGCGGCGCAATTTCTGATCCAGGTCCCCAGCCTGCGACGGATCGGGTACCGGTACCAACCCGTGTTGGATCGGCGCGACCCCGATTTCCGTCGGATCGTCACGATGCTCGGCCCGTCGGTTGTTGGAGCCGCCGCGGTGCAAATCAACATTTTCATCAACAACTGGTTTGCCTCCGTTGAAAATGGCGCGGTCAGTTGGCTGAACTGTTCGTTTCGGCTGATGCAGTTTCCCATCGGTGTTTTTGGGGTGGCCATTGCCACCGCGACACTGCCATCGGTGAGCGCGTTTGCGGCACGGGGGGACCTGGACCGGTTTCGCGAAACGCTGGCCCGCTCGCTTCGTCTGGCCGTTTTCCTGTCGGTGCCGTCGGCGTGTGGTCTTGCTGTGCTGGCCGAGCCGATCATTGGCGTCATTTATCAGCATGGCAGGTTTGACGCGGTGGCCACCGCTCATACCGCGCAGTGTCTGCGCATGTTTGCCATTGGCCTGGCCGGATATGCGGCGTTGAAGGTGTTGGCGCCGTCGTTTTACGCGTTTGGGGATTCGCGCACACCGGCGCGGGTGGCACTGTTTTCCATCGGAATCAATGCGGGATTGTGCTGGTTATTGGCCTGGAAACTGGGGCTTGGCGCGATGGGGCTGGCGTTGTCCACGGCGCTGGTGGCGCTGACCAACTTCGCCCAACTGCTCTGGCAAATGCGAAAACGCCTGAAACGAATTGAAGCGAAATCCCTGCTGATCTCCGGCGCCAAGGTGGGACTGGCCAGCGCCCTGATGAGCGCGGCCGCATGGGGGACGCATCATTTTCTGGACATCAATCGCTACTTCAACCTTGTGGCCGCCATCGGCGTTGCCATCGTCACCTTCGGCGCGGTCTGCTGGCTCCTGCGCGTGGCGGAATTGGGGGAATTGCTTGCCGTGTTGCGCTTCAGCAAGGATATCAAGGCGAACAAAAGTCAAATCGTTTAACTTCCGTCTCCCGCCGAAAACGACCAAACTTAGCGGCACGCGCAGGCTTGTCGGTAATTTTCGAGGTTCCGTTTCAACTCGCGGACGCTGTCGCCGCCAAATTTGTCCAACAACGCCGCGGCCAGTTCGATGGCGACGACGGCTTCGCCGACCACAGCGGCGGCGGGCGCCGCGCAGACATCGGATCGTTCGATGGCGGCTTTGGCTTCTTGGCGGGTTTGAAGGTCCACCGATCGGATCGGTTTCATCAGGGTGGCAATCGGTTTCATGGCAGCTCGCACAACGATGGGTTGCCCGTTGGTCATGCCGCCCTCGAAACCGCCGGCGTTGTTGCTGCCCCGGAGGAATTCCGCGCCGCTACCGGGGAGGATTTCATCGTGCACCTGCGATCCCATTCGCCGCGCCGCTTCGAATCCGAGGCCCACTTCCACTCCTTTGATGGCCTGAATGCTCATCAACGCCCATGCCAGTCGAGCATCCAATTTGCGATCCCAGTGGACGTGGCTACCCAGTCCTACCGGCACGCCGGTCGCAATCACCTCAATGATCCCGCCCAGGGTGTCGCCATTGGCTTTTGCGGCGTCAATGGCTTCAATCATTCGTTTCTCCGCCTCCGGGTCCGCGCAACGCACCGGGCTGGTTTCGCTGCGGTCGCGAATATCCGCCAGCGACAAGCCTTCCGTCCGCGCCTGCACCGGTCCAAGACCGACCAGGTGGCCAACCACTTCGATACCCGCTGTCACCGACAACAGTTGTTTGGCGACGCTGCCGATCGCCACCCGCATGGTTGTTTCGCGGGCGCTGGCCCGCTCCAGAATATCGCGCGCATCCTGGCGATCGTACTTGAGAACGCCCGCCAAGTCCGCATGACCGGGGCGCGGACGGGTTACGGCAGGCAATGTATCAATCTTGAAATCCTTGTTTTTGACCAACAAGGTCAATGGCGAGCCGATGGTTTCGCCAAGCCGAATGCCGGAAAGGATCTCCGCTTGATCAGTCTCGATTTTCATCCGCCCACCGCGGCCATAGCCTTTTTGTCGGCGCGCCAGGTCTCGCTGGATGGCGGCGAGATCCAGTTTCAGGCCGGCTGGCAGCCCCTCGATGACGCCGATCAAACAGGGGCCGTGGGATTCACCCGCGGTGAAATAGCGCAGTTGGGGCATAATTGGTTCTCGGAAAATCAGGTTTGGTTTCGGTTGGGCGATGACAGAGGGTCTGGTGTCATTTGGCTGGGACCAGGTCGTACACAAGCGTACCGGTCGAGCCGGGGCCGCCGCCCACGGCGAATTTGTAATTGCCGGACGGCAGTTCCGTCTGTGAAGCGGGAATATATTTGGTGCTGGAGACACAGTAGATGTCCTTGTCGGATCGGGTGGTGCTGCTGGAGGCATTTCCGGAGAGGATCGTGTGTTTTTGCACCCGCAAGTTAACCGCCTTCAGGCCCGCGGGCACCGCAAACTCGCCCGGCTGCAAGACCGCTTGTATGGAACCCGATCCCGGCTTGACGCTTGCCGTTACCGAAACATTGGCCTTCGGCTGCGCCGCCAGAACGGCCACAGCGAAGAGCAAGCCGAGCGTGGTGGCGAACACAATTCTGTTGGTCATGGCATTTCAATGCCTCCTTCCGCGCACAAAGGTAACGGCAGCCTCTGTCGAGTCAAGGACTTATTCCCGCGTCTGTTCCAATAGGTAGTGTTTGTCAATTGTCAGTTGGTGACCCAACCCGGGTTTGCTTTTATAGCGCTCAGGTTAGTTCGCCATCAGTCTTGCCAGTTGCGCCGATCGCCCTGCAACCGGCGCAACGGCATCAGCCGATCCACGCGTATCGCCGACCCTTCTCTCCCATTGCGCCGTCTCCAGCACGCGGCAATCTGCCCGCAATGCTTCCATCACCGCTTCACTGTCGCTGGCATACACCGCCGCCATCCCCGCTGATACGTCTCCCGCATCCGCTCCAAACCTTCGTCGCCATCGTTGAGCACCACGCTCAGCGCAGGACTCGCCCCGTAGTGACAATCGCGTTGCGCACAGCCCGTACCCCAAACAACCCCATGCTCTCGGCACTGGCCAGTCAACTCTTCTGCGCCACCGCCACCAAGCGCCCGCCGTTGTCCTCATAATGCGCCACTCGCCCTCTGTCATGTAGCCCCAACTGCATCATGGAATACACTGATGCCCTCTTCTGCGCGCCATGCCATGCCGTTGGTGCTTCAACCAGGTCGCATCCAGTTCCGCGCCACCACCTCGGCCCGCCCCCCGTGCTCTTTCTCCGTCCACTAGTCCCGCGCCAGTTGTTCCTGCAACTTCACCCCGTAATACGGCACGTCCACCAACAACGGCGACACCCAGCCCATTATTGCTCGCGACAAGATACCCCTCACCAATACTCCCTGACGGTTCATACGCCTGCGCACCATCCGCCTCCAACCAGGGACGTGATCACTTCCTGCGACCAATAATTTCCTGTTGTTGACGCAGTTTGACAATCGAGTCGGCGGGACACACCCCGCGCCAGAGGACATTCGGATAAAGCACGCTTCGTCGTCCAATAATCGAGCCGGGGTTGAGGACGCAGTTGCAACCGATGTCGGCGCCATCGCCAATGATGGCGCCGAATTTGCGCAGACCGGTATCAACCTGATGCAGACCGCTGGAGACAGTGACATTGCCCTTGACGGATTTCACGTTGGAGAGGATCACTCCCGCCCCCAGATGCGCTTTGTGACCGAGGATGGAATCGCCGACGTAATTGAAGTGCGGCACCTGACAACCGTTGAAGAGCACGGCGTTCTTAAACTCGCAAGTATTGCCGAGCACGCAGCCGTCACCAACGATGACGTTGCCGCGGATATACGCGCTGGCGCGGATTTCGCAGTTCTCGCCGATGATTGTCGGGCCTTTGATGACCGCCCCGTGCTCGATGACCGTTCCTTTCCCGATCTGCACGTCTGCCGCAATGAACGGGGTACCGATTACCGTTCCGAGATTGCCGGCTCGGAGCCTGGTCTTTGCCACCTCGCCAATCCGTTTCAGCGCATCCCAGACGTTCTCACAATCCTCGAACAACTCCGGGAACGCGAACTGCCCCAAATCGAGATAATCTTCCGTGCGAAACATGTTTTCATCTTAGCCGCCGACGGTTGGCACCGCAAGCTGTCGTTGTGCAGTCCAGAGAGTCCACGTGTTTCCGATACCGGAACATGACGCCTTGTCGTTGTCAGCCCGAATTTCAGGGCGCATCCAACAGACTGCGCACCGCGAGACCGGAGCGGTTCAGGACGTGAGTATAGATTTGAGTGGTTGCCACGTCCTTGTGGCCGAGCAGTTCCTGAACCGGGCAGATATCCAAGCGGCTTTCGAGCAGGTGTGTGGCAAAGGAGTGTCGGGGTAGGTGTAGGGTAACCCGTTTGTTTAGCTTCGCTCGACGCGCGGCCTGACGGATGGCATGTTGGAACGTCGCGTCCAACATGTGAAACCGGCGGCGCACTTGCAAATACGGACTGTGAAATATTAAAGAGTTGCCCCCTAATCTTGGATCACCGCCAACTGGTATTGCTGTTTGCGTAGCGGTGGCAGGCGCAATTGCCGAAGTGCCTCCACCCATTCAGGAAACCAGACAGCATTCTGGCAACTTGCGAAGTCATCGTATATCGCTCCGACGGAAGCCAAACCAAGTTGAGCTTTCACAGGCCGATATTGCCGGCAAAAGCGGTCACGGCAACGCTTTTTACATGCCCTCATTCAGGGCACAAGTACTTGAAACACCCTTGACTGCGCAAGCACCGAATCCTACACTTCCCACCATGAAACTGGCCAATCCGCTTTACCGGCAAACGCCGCTGAGTATGGCCGAATACTAATGATGGGCGGATGGAGGTCAGTCTATGAGAAACATGTTTGTTGTTCTGCTCTTGAGTGCATTGACTTCGCTGGGACATGCGGATGTCCCGGCGACTGCCTTTTTCGTTCTTGAGTCACCAACCTTGAAGCGACTCGTGGCCGACAAGCCGCTTGCCGAGATTGCCGATGAGAAGCTCGCCGAGGCGGCTTTGGCCTCAGGCAGAGTGATTGAGGGTTCGGCCAACTTCTTCGTGAGCACGAAGCAGCATACACTTTCCGTTCGACTGGAGAGTTGGCAGCTACTCGAAGAGCCCGGCAGACCTTTCCGTTACCACATCTCTCTTTGGGAGCGCGATGCCAAGAAGGCAGTATTCAGCCTTTCTGGCCGCGCGACGCAAAACGGTAAGCAGTCTGTCACGGAAAATTGGCAGCAGGAGAAGTATGTTGTTGTCTTCAGATTTCTGAATCTCAAGAAGTGATGCTTGTGTACTTCGTCATGCCATCCATGCAGTGGAGCGAACCGCGAGCCAACCAACCCTGGCTTGGCTGATGAAGTCGAAGACTGTTGCGGCGGGGTCACGGTAGCTCACCTTTCACGCTATGTTTAAGGGGATGAAACAGCGGCCGGTTTCGAAGTGGATATGGGTTGTCATCCTGCTTACCAGTCTTGTTTATCTAGCCGGTGTTGGGCTTCTCGCAGTTCTCCGATCATTCGGTTTGTTCTGCCCACCCACGACAGCAGAGATGTTCTACGGACCGGCGATTACCATTCTTGGCGTCTGGCTGATTATCGGCGCAGTCCAGTTGCTATTGCGCACGAGAAACAAAAACACAACCACCGATGAGTCAAACAGCACGGAGCGCATTCGGCTTGACCGCGAAGGCGGGTGTGATTGCCACGTTCCCCGCTGTCGGCTATCTTGAGCGTTGGGCAAAGGAGAGGCGGTATATTGCGATGATGAGAATCAGGATTGTGATACTCGGGTTTCTTGGTTTTTGGGCCAATGGGTTTTGTCTCTCCTACTTTGGCGATATTGATGCCAACCGGTTGGTCATCAAGTTGAAGGCCATCGACTCCCTCGAAGCGAGCAGGCTTGGATGCGACTTGCCGACATTTGTTGTGCTCCATAACGGGCAGCCCGTCCTTTCTAAGGATGCTTCACCGACGGAGAAGTCAATCGTCTCACGCGGAAAGTTAGACATTCTGAACTTAGTTGAGTACAACCCCGACACGATGAAACCCAAACAGGGCGGCAACCGTTATCTCCTGTTCACTTTCCCCACTTCTGGATGGAACGAGGATCAATATGAAACCGTCATTCGAATCCCCTATACCGTTGACCAAGACGACAACAAGCAGATGCTGCGGATTTCCTCTAAGGCCATTGCCGAAACGCGATGGCGAGACCCAAAGAACAAACACGTCACCGTCGTCTCTTATTGGAGTAACTTGGGAGTACCGTGCGAGTTGAAAGTCACTGTTCTCGAAAACACGCTTGGTTTCGCAAACACACTACCGCCGAAGCAAAGTACGATTCCATGGAACAAGGGGAAGGATAACGCGCTTCCGCGGAGTCGCTGATGATTCAATGAGCAACGGCTCCCACTCAACCAACCGGCGCTGCAACCGTTGGCCGCTCCGCGGCCAGCGGTGGCTGACCTTTTACGTTGGCCTAAACGACATTATGGAGGACGAGATATGAATACGCAGAATCAGAATGAGTTGACGCAGTCGCGTATGGGTATCGCCGCTAGTATCGTCGGCGCAACTATGCTTGCAACTCAGCTTGGGATTCTTGCGGCAGTTGCGATGGGCGTAAAGGATAATCAAGGCGTTATCTTTGCATTCTCCATCCCGGCCGTTATGTATCTCGTAGGCGTGCCCCTTGGGCTGGTCACGGCGGCCATCGGATTTGTCCAGAAGAACCGAAAGCTTACCGCCGCGAAGTGGGGACTCGTACTCACGTTGCTTTCTCCCCTGGTCTTCTTGGCATGGTACCTCTCGCGGTAGCGAAAATAGGACAGGCCTGTATGGACATCATCAAGAACGTCGCCCAACCAATCGCCGGACTTTGCCCGCGCCATTGGGGACGCTTCCAACAGTTGGAAAGCAATGCCATTCTCCAACGATTGGAACTCGGCGGCGCGGCACAAGAGTCAGCACTAATGTTGACAAGTAGGGAGAATTGCAATGAATGAAGTTCAGGAACCTAAACCGATACAAGGTTCGGCACTGGCCGGCATCGCCATCCTATTGTGTAGTGTCATTGTGTTGATCTCACTGGTCAGCGCATTTGTAGAGTTCAGTGCAAAAGACGGCGTAGGAGGCGGATGTTCGCTTATTGCGTCCGCGCTGGCTGCCGGGCTTCTGGCAAATGCCATGTTACGTAGATAGGGAGTGCCAGCCAGCCGATTTGCTCGCGCCCGCTGGGGTGATTCCAATACTTGGCAATATGAACAAGGCCCGTTGGGCGATCGGCCACCCCACTCACCCATCCCATCAACCACGAAACCGAATAGGAAGAAGGCGGCCAATAATACCTCGGAGGTTACGGCTCGCAAGCTCGCGTCCACAGCCTTGACGGTAGCGCAGCCCAATTGGTGGGGCGACCGTACTTCGAAAAAGCCATGAATAACCCGCGATCACCAGTTACCTATCCCTCGCAACCTGAATTGCAATTCTTGATCAAGGAGGCAATCAGGATTTGGGAGACTTCAAGACGACAAGCTGGCGTTGCAGTTCGGCGGGGTCGCTGGTCGGCAACTGACAGGCGCGGTTGACGCAGACTTGGGCGAAGGGTTCCGCGCCGAGGTGGCGACGGAGGGTTTTGCGGGGGAGAAAATGGTCGCGCACGACGGGAAGCATGTCGGCGGTGAGGGTGATTTCGACGGGATAATGCAACGCGAGGTCAAGCGCGCAAAGCATCTGCGGCATTCCAAGCGGAGCAAACAATGACAGTGTTGTCTCGGCAGCCTCGCGGTAACGCGGATTGTTGGTGTGCGGGGCAAGCCGCAACAA